>JBKQKO010000010.1:0-7630 GCA_052147455.1 Desulfobaccales bacterium
GGCCAGGGGCCGTCGGCCCCTGGCCCTCCCCCCACTCTCCGGTTCCGGAAGCCGGCTATCATCTCTGTCGCCAGCGCGAGGGGCTGGTGCCCAGGACCTTGCGGCCCATCCTGGCCCTCCGGGAGCAACTTAAGGCCCGGGCCAGGGAGGTTGGGGGTGAGGCGGCGGCTCCCTACCGGGAGCGCCAGACTGCCTTGAAGTGGATGTTGGTCACCTGTTTCGGCTATCTGGGCTACAAGAACGCCCGTTTCGGCAAGATCGAGGCCCACGAGGCGGTGACCGCCCATGGTCGGGACAAGCTGCTCACCGCCAAGGAGATCAGCGAGGCCGCGGGCTTCAGGGTGCTCCACGGCCTCACCGACTGCCTGTGGCTGGAGAAGTCGGGGTTGAATGAGGCGGAGTTGGAAGAACTATGCCTAAAAATCTCCGCAGCCACCGGGGTCAAGCTGGCGCTGGCAGGGATATACCGTTGGCTTTGCTTCATGTCTTCCAAGCAGGACCCGAAAAGGCCGGTGGCCACCCGCTATTTCGGGGTCTTTGAGGACGGCTCCCTCAAGGTGCGGGGCCTGGCCTGCCGCCGCCGGGACACGCCGCCTTTGGTGCGCCGGGCCCAAGAAGATTTATTGGCCAGGATGGCCCGGGCCGGGACGGCCCAGGAGCTCGCGGCCCTAAGACCTGAGCTGGAGGAGATGGCCGAGGGCTTCCGCCAGCGCCTGAGAGAGGGGGGCATTAAGCCCCGGGACCTGGTGATCACCCGGGTGCTGTCGCAAAAGGTGGCGGACTATAAGGTGGACACCCCCGTCGCCCTGGCAGCCCGGCAACTGGAGGCCGCCGGCCTCCACTTGCATCCCGGCGAAAAGGTGCGCTACGTCCACGCCGAAAAGAAGGGCGGTCCCAAGGAGACCCGAGTCCGAGCCGCCCCGTTCCTGGAGACCCTGGACGACTACGACGTGGAGCTTTACCTGGAGCTGCTGGAGAGGGCTATCGAGGAGGTGATGCTTCCTTTCCAAACCATGCTTTGCATTTGATCCCGAACGTGGGCAACCTGGCGGGGGGGGGAGAAAATCATTGACAGCTAACCCCACCTTCGTCAATATGGGGATATATATATAATTAATAGACATAGGAGGCTGTGGGAATGACTTTGATAAAGGGCCGTCTTATACTCTTTTGGTATTGCATTTTCCTAATTATTCCCTGCGGGTGCAGTCAGCCTCAATCAACGGCTGAAATTGATAAGGATATCGCAATTATTAATGGGAATATAAACAAAGACATGGAGGACTATAATAATTCAGGGGGATTAGTCAAAAGCTTAATAGCGATTAGGCTTAATATTAATAAAAATACTAAGGCTATGTTAGAACAAAAGAAAACTGGGCTAAATAGATTTATTAATATCAATTACACTGTTGATGGCAAGCCATATATATTGACCGAAGATGTCAGTCCTATGTTAAAAGAATTAAAGAACCAAATTTCACAGGAAGAACGTAGTCTGAATACTTATGATAATGAACTGCAAAGATCAGGCGGATTAGTCCAGGCTGTTAACGCAATGAAGGTCGCAAGCCAACAAAATACCATTGTAATGCTTAATCAAAAAATGCTTTTCCTTAAATATGGCATTCCGCTCTACGAGATATCATCCATAGGTAACAACGCCAACGACAAGATTGAGGTGACAAAAGAAAGTGCTCCAAAACAAACAGAACCGGATATTAAGAAAGAAATGCGGACCGCACTCGAGAAAGAATACATGGATAATTATTTAGAATTGTATGACTTCAAAGCCTCAATGGCTCATGATATTTTAGAGGGAAAGATGCCAGGCGTGGTTTTCAAACTTAAAAATAAAGGCGACAAGACCTTAGATGAGGTTGCAGTAACAGTCTATTTTAAAGATACCGAAAATAAAACAATTGCAGAGGAAAAAGACTATCCAATTAACACTCAATCCACATCATTTGATAATAACCACGGTCCTCTTAAACCTGGGTATATCTGGCAATTGGAACCTCGCAAATTTTATCAAGGTAAATCCGTCCCCAGCGAATGGAAACCGGGAAATGCAGAGGCAAAAATAACCTCAATACATTTCGAATAAAATTTAGCCAATTTTCTCGGTCTTGAAACTTTTGACTGAGGTGATTTATGGCAAACAAGGGATGGGGGTGCGGTAGTATATTGTTAATTATATTATTCATCATTGGCATTGGTTCATTGATGGATAAAACTAAACAGAGCGGCCCCAACGTATCTTCTACTACTCAATTTTCCCCTGAACCGAGACCACTTAAAGCAGAAGCCTTGAAATCCGTTAAGATTAAAGATTTTAAATGGTATAAGGCTGGTTTCGGGCAAGTGATGATTGTGGATATAACAATAGAAAATAAGTGCCCTTATGATATTAAAGATTTATCTATAAAATGCATACATCGCAGTAAAAGTGGTACCGAAATAGATGTTACGAGTGGTACAATTTATGATTTTGTTAAGGCAGGCAAAACCAAGACATTCAAGAACGTTAATCTTGGATTTGTTCATTCTCAATCGGCTTCTTGTAACTGTGAAGTGACCGGCCTTGAGTTTTATTATGAGGCGAGCAGATAACCAACCAAATATTATGGAGAAGCAAGCACAGGCGAGACGCCTGCGCCGCCACAAGCAAAAAGGGACGGGGTTAAAACCCGCCCCTGCTTTTTTTTCACCATGGCGCGCAGTGCGCACCCTGCATTAACTAGATTTCCAGCCAGGAGTCGGAGAACAGCACCTGGCCCATGATGACCCGGGCGGTCTTGGCGTAGTTCTGCATCTCTTTGGACATGGAGGGGATATCCACGGACTTGCCGTCCATGATATCGTGGACGATTTTTACGGCTTCGGGCTTCTTGCCGGCGACCACCGCGGCCAGATCATCGTCAAAGGCGTCCACGATGGCGGACGCCATGCCGTAGCGTTGCAGCATGATGACGAAGGTCCGGTTGATGATGGGCCTGATTTCGTCCGGCACGCCGTTGGAGGAATTGGAGAGGCCGCAGGTGGACCGGGCCCCCGGGGCCATATCCTGGAGCATCTTCATGTACTCCAGGCCCGCCATGAGCTGATTTTGCTGGATGTTCAGCGGCGCAATGATGGGGTCGAACCAGATATCCTCGTTCTGGATATCGTATTCCGCGGCCTTGGCCAGAATTTCGGCGGTGAGCATGCCGCGTTCGTGTTCATCCCGGGGCATACCTTCGGGCCCCCACAACAAACCGATCATGTACGCATCGTATTTTCGCACCAGGGGCATCATGCCGTCCATACGCTCGGGCCGGGCCATGATGGAGTTGATGAGGGCCTTGCCCTTATGGACCTTGAGGCCAGCCTCCATGGCGGCGATGTTGGAGGTGTCCAGGGCCAGGGGGATGTTGGGCACCACTTCCTGGATGGTCTTGACGATCCACCCCATCAACTCTTCTCCCCCCTTGCGGGCCGGACCGATGTTGACGTCGATAAAATCCACCCCGGCCTCAGCCTCTTTCCGGGCCAGTTCCTGGAGGGGCTTGGGGTTGCGTTCCTTCATCGCCTGACCATAGACCTTGGTCACCACGTTCAGGTTTTCGCCGATGCGGTAAAATTTATTCATCAGGTGACCCCCTTCTTTGCAGTGGCATAAAGGGGGAGACAGCCCCCGGCTGTTCTCCCCGGGTATCTTGAGGAGCTTCCCAAAATTACTTCAGGTTCTTCAAAAAGGCCGGGATATGGGAGGCTTCCCGGGGACCGATGGAGACCTTCCAATCGGGCAGTTCCTCCTCCAGGTCGCCGCTGATCCCCGCGGCATAACCCGGGATGATGAGAGTGCGGGTCTTGACCTTATCCACAATGCCGCATTTTTTGACTAAGTGGGCCACCGAGTCGCCGGAGAATTTGCCGGCGGCCCAGGCGGTCATCACCGACAGACCCTCGGTATCTTGGATCAACAGCCAGCAAGAGATCTTGCTGCCTTCGATTTCGCCGGAGACGATGAAGTAGGTGAGGGCGAAATTGGTGCTCACCGCCACCGGGGAATCAGGTCCGGGGGTGCCGATCTCGTAGATGCCCGGGGTGATGATCATGGGCTTCTGGGGGTCGGTGTAGATATTGAGCCGCTGCAACAGCAGGGGAAAGATGCCGTCGGCGGACAGGTCGTTGACCACCACGATGGCGCCGTATTTGGCGATGAAGACCGCGGCGTAGAGCTTTTCCATCACGGGGTCGTCGGTCATCTGGGCCGGGCAGGTGATGGTGGGGAAACCGAAGGGCCGGAACTTTGGTCCCAGGGCGGCCCGCCGGATCACCACCTGGTCCTGGAAGGCCTCCCGGAGGCCGCGGCTGCCGCTGTCGATCACCAGGTCCTTGAGGCCCATGCCGGTGAGCTTGGTGGTCAGGGCGGCCAGGTCGTCGTAGCCCTTGGCCTTGGCGATCAGTGGCAGGCCCAGCTCCTTGGCCAGGGCGCCCATGGCGTCGGCGTTGGCCGGGGTGGCGATACCGATCAAGGGTTTGCGTTCCTTGGCCACTTCGGCCCCGGCCTTGACCACGTCGGGGATCTCACTGCAAAGGATCAGACCGGCATCGCTGCCATCCATGACCTTTTTTGCCAGGGCCGCAAATTTGGCGGCATCGCCGTTTGCGTCCAGAATGGCGAACAATTCCGGGCGCAGCATAAGCCCCACCCGTTCGTACTGCAATTTATTGAACTGGGCAATCTTCGCAGCCACTTCGGCATCGGCCATGGCGGTAGTTAGCAGCCCGGCGATCAGGGTGGGATTAAAGAAGGTCTTTTCGTGGCGGAACATCACGGTTTCGCCGCCGATGGTCTTGACCCCGTCCTTCATGCCGATCTTCACCGGCCGGATGGGGGGCGCCGAGGCCTCGGCCAGCTTATCCCGCACCTCCTCCGACACATAGGGACATTTATCCAGCTCCGCCTTACCGCTGGCCAGGGCCATGGCAAAGGCCAAACAGGTGGGGAAGCCGCATTCCTTGCAGTTAGTCTTGGGGAGCAGTTTGAAGATTTCGATTCCTGTTAAAGCCATCGTCTCTCTCCTTATCCACGGCTGGTAGCCAGCGCGGGGGGTCGGCCAGACCGCTTCCCCCCACCCGCCCTTCAAGTGAGAAGGGGGCCAGTAGGGGCGCACCCCCCAGGCCCCCTTCGGGGTTAGCCGATAATGGGATCCATGCTCAAGGCCGGATGGTTCTTCTCCGTCAGGAAGGGCAGGATTTCATCTTCGGTGACGCCCACGCTTTCATCGGCGATGCGATCCAGGAGATCGGCGAGCCCCTCTTCCTCGCCCCGCGCCAGGAGCCGTTCCCGCAGCTCCTCTTTCAGGATCTTGGGCATCCAGACCACCCTTTTCAGGCCGCCATCACCCCTGATGAACTTCCGCTGGGTGACGTTGAACTTGCTGTGGCCCACAAACCCTGGGGTGACCTGGCCGCCGCCGATGACCCCCGCCAGGGTGGTGAACTTCATGCCGCAGGGGGTCTCTCCGGTATAGTCCCGGTTCACGGTCATGATGCCGTTGCACATGGGCAGGATCGCCGAGATGCACTCGCAGCAGCCGCAGGTGGTCATGGGATCATAGACCAGGCTGTAGAAGTTGTATTTCTCCACCTTCTGGCGGGAGGCCTTGAAGACGAAGTCATTGACTCCCTGCCACATCCCCATCTTCTCATCCAGGACGTCGCCCTTCTCAACGGGCTGGTTGGGGCCGGTGGGGTTGATCTCAAAGGAGGCCTTGCAATCCATCCAGTTGTAGGCGCCGCATAGGCCGGTGCGCTCCGGGCTGACCACGCAAACATGGTTGGGGGCGAAGGACTGGCACAGGGTGCAGGAGTAGTAGGTCTCGGTGGTTTCGTCCCGCATGTTCTCCACCCGGGCGTCCCGCTCATGGTAGATTTTGCGGGCCCTGGCGGTAATCTCCTCCACCTTCTCCTTGTCGGTGAAAATCTTCACCTGGCATTTGTCGAAGATGGCGCCGAAGTCCTGGTGGTACTTGGCGTGCAGGAGGACCCCGATGTGCTTCAGGCTGAAGCCCTTTTCCACCGCGGACTTGCCGATGCGGTACCAGGCGATGTCCCGCTGCCCGATGTGCATGATGCCCTGGGCGTAGTTCACCAGGTGGTGAATCTGCCGCTCCAGGATGGGCTCGAAGTCGGGCTGAAAGGCGCGGCCCGCTACTTCCACCAGCACGGCCAGGGGCAGCCGGGCCGGGATCTTGTCAGTGGGCAGGTCAGAGATGTCCTGGCCGATGATTTCCACCTTGCCGTCTTCCACTTCATCCATGCGTTTGCTGGTGACCAGCTCCACCGCCTGGGTCTTGCCGCCGCCGCATTCCAGATAGAGGTCGTCCTTGCGGACCCGCTCGCCCTCGAAGGCCGCGCCGAAGTTCACCGGGATGTCGATCTCGGTGACCGAGACCTTGAGGCCCCGGACTTCGATGGATTTCTGGCCCAACTCCTTCATGGGCACGTTGCTCACCACGTGCTCATAGGTGCAGATACCGGTGGGCAGCACCTGGGGGATGTCCTGGTTGGTGATGGTGGGGAAGCCCCAGTTGATGGCGCCGGCGGCGTTGGCATACCATTCATCGGAAATGGGGGACACCGCGTTGACGAAGGCAAAGATGCGGTCCTTGTTGTAAAGCAGCATCTTCAAAGCCGCCCCCGGTTTGACCCCGCCAAAGGCCATGGCGGCCCGGTTGGCGAAGCCCAGGGCGAAGACCGCCCCGGAGATATCCGGGCTGAAGGGCACGATCCGGGTGGGCCAGCCCACCTGGACCCCGCCTTCCAGGAGTTGTTCCGGCACCGAGGTCTTGCCGTCAATCGATCTGGCGGCGCAGAAGATGTAGAGGTTCTTTTTCTGGTATTCCGTCACCAGGTCCACGGCTTCCTGGACCGAGGGCGCGGCGCCGACAATGGCGGCAAACCCCGGGGCGGAACCGTCCACGAACTCGATGCCCCGTTTCCGGAAAACGGTGTCTTCGGCGGCGCCCAGCCAGATCTTGGTGTCGCCCTTGCTATAGACCTCTTCGCCGCCCACGTAGAAATCCGGGTCGGTGAGATAACGCAGCGCCTCGAAGATTTCTTCGGCCATCAGGGTGGCCAGACCGGCGTCCAGACCCGGTCCCAGATAGGGCAGATGATGTTTTTCCGCCGGCACCGGCGGCAGCAATGCCTTGCAGCGCTTCATCACCGGCACCGCGTCTTTGATCTTCTCGATCTTGGTGCCCATTAAGGAGTAAATAATGGGCAGATAATAAGCCGTATTGGGGAAACCGATTTCCTGGTTTTCGCCATATTTCTGGAGGGCTTCATCCAACTTGGCCGCGCATTTGTCAACGATCTTATGGGCCCCTCGAATGGCGGCGGAAATAATAATTTTCGACACAGTTGCTTCCTCCTTCTTCCTTTTTCGTAAAGGAACTTATCTGAAAGGGACCGTTCCCCTTTTTTGTCAGGGAACGGCCCCTGTCTGCCTCAATGCTCGTCGCCGGCGGCGGCTTCCAGTTTGCGGCGCATGTCCATGTCCATGAGCACCCGTTCCCGGGCCTTGTCGATGCCCAGGGCCTTGCGTTTCAGGTCGATGTGGGCGATCATCCGCCGG
>JBKQKO010000011.1:0-5714 GCA_052147455.1 Desulfobaccales bacterium
TGATAAGTCATGGTTACACGGTGCGCCGCTGTCTGCCCGAAGAACTCCCGGCTCAGACCCGGGACCGCCTCCCCGCTCTTCTGATTCTCCTGGACGACCTGCCCCGGATTCACACTCTTATCCACCAGTTCAAGAAAGATGAGGCCGCCCAGGAGGTGCCCTTAATCGTGGCCCTGCCCGAGTTTTCCGAGACCGCGGCAGCCTGGGCCTTGGAGGCCGGGGCCGACGAGTTCCTGGCGGCGCCCTTTAAACCCGAGGAAGTGCTGGCCCGCATCGGAGTGGTGCTGCGGCTCCGGCAAGACCGGCAACTCCTCCTGGATTCTCCCCAAGAATTTTCCCGGCTCTTCCGGGAGACCAGCCATCCCTTGTTCTTCTGCCAGCGCTCTGGAGAGGGCTGCCAACTCAATCCGGCCCTACGGCGCTTTCTGGGCTACCCCGGCAACCGCGGCGAGAGCCCCGTGACCGTGGAGGAGCTGCTTTATGGGCCGGAGGACCGGGAGCGCTTCCATCAGGTTCTGTCCCGGACCCTGGACGCCAGCCACGTCAAGGTGCGCCTGACTAACCGCTCTGGCCAGCCCATGACGGTCTTGTTGAACGATCTGACCCTGCCCGTCTCCCCTGAGGTTAGGAGTTTCCAGGTGCGGCCGGTGGGCTCCCCCTCCCCCTGGCGCCAGGCCATCCAGGGGCTGGTGGCATATCTGGTGCCCAGCGCCCGGGACCACCTGGCCCTGCTCAAGTTGACCCCCCTGCTGGGGGGCAGGTACGAAAAGATCGAAAAACTGGGACAGGGAAGTTTCGGCGAGGTCTGGCTGGTGCTGGACACCGAAGCCCTGGGGGCCCAGCAACGCTACGTGGCCAAGATCCCCTTTTTGAAGGCCGCCAACGTCAAGTTCCGCAAGGAAGCGGCCATCTGCACCAGGCTGGCCCCCCACCCCGGGGTGGCGAAGCTGGTGGACCTGCTGGAGGATGACGGCAAGCTGATCCTGATCCAGGAATATGTGGAAGGCCAGACCCTGGGGGACATGCTGGGGGGAGAACTGCCCCGGCTGTTGGTGGAGCGGATCATTTTGCAGCTCATCGACGTGGTCTCCCACGCCCACCGCCACCGGGTCATGCACCGGGACATCAAGCCTAACAACATCATCATCCAGCCGGACGGCGCTCTAAAACTTCTGGATTTCGGGGCCGCCAAGATCTTGGGGGAAAAGGACATCAGCGCCACCATGGTGGGTTCCCGTCCCTTCATGGCCCCGGAGCAGATCATGGGTAAGAGCGAGCGGCGCAGCGACATTTGGGCCATCGGGGTGCTCATGTACCTGTTGTACACCGGTGAACTGCCCTTTTACCGCGAGGTGGAAAAATTGCTCATCGACCTGATTTTGGAACAGGAACCCGAGCCGCCCCGGGAACTGAACCCGGAGATTCCCGCCCCGCTGGAGGCGATTATCTTGAAATGCCTCAAGAAAAATGTGGAAGAACGCTACCCCCACGCCCGGGCCCTGAAGGCGGACCTGCTGCGCCACTTCCCTCACTACGGCACCCAGACCGGCAGGTAGCCATGGATCCAGTAACCCACGCGGCCGCCGGCGTGCTGATCTCGCAGTTGCTGCCCGGCCCGGCCCGGGGCTGGAGCCCGAGGTCAAGGAGCGTCTGGCCTCGGTGAGCTTCAGCCTGGACGGGGCCCGGGGAAACCCATGATGGCCTCAGGGGGCCAAAATCCTTCCGGGAAGTAATCGAAGGGGCGACCCTGTGCCGGAAGCACCACGCTAGCGGCGTTCCCTCGCCTGGACGTCGCAGACCATCACCACCAGGTCGCTATTCTTGCCCTCGAGGTCCTTGACCAGGTCTTCGAACACCGCCTTGCTGGTAAAGCCGGCATGTTTAAAGACCTTGAGGGATGCCTGGGCTTGCAGGTGGATCTCCGCAATCAGCTTCTCCAGGCCGAATTCCTCGGCCAGCTCCACGAGCTCGTTGATTAGCAGGGTGCCCAGGCCCCGGCCCTGGAAGTCCTTGGAGACCACCACCCGGACGTTGCCCAGGTGGCGCTTCCAGCCCACCTTGCGCATGTGCAGGGTGGCGTCCCCGACAATGCGGCCGTCCACCTCGGCAAGGAGGGGAAAGACCTTCTGATAGTCGATGTTGCTCACCCAGTGGTCGATGACCGATTGGTCCCGGACATCACTGCGCAGGAACAGTTTGTCTTTCTCATCCAGGCGCCGGAAAAAATCCAGCAGCCCGTCCCGGTCCTCCAGCACCATGGGGCGCAGAGTCACCCGGGTGCCGTCCTTCAACACTCCCACCTTCTGGTAAGACGCCATCTTTTCCCCTTTCAGTTGTCAGTAGCCCTCAGTCAGTAGTCAGTTTCCAGTTTCCTAATTATTGTAGCCGCAGGCTTTAGCCTGCGCCGGCACAGGCTGGAAAGCTGTGCCACCGATTGATTGCGAAGTGGTATAAAAGGCATTTCCATAATTTTACGGAAATTTACTGCTCTCTGCTTACCACTCACTTTCCCAGCGCCAGGCGCTCCGCCAGGTAAGGCGGCAGTTGGGCCGCCAGGATGCGCCGCTGGGCTCCGGCAATATCATAAGGCGCCGACTTGAAATGAATGGAGAACTCCTCATCGTCGAAGATGGCATAGGCGGCCTCCGGGTTGCCGTCCCGGGGTTGGCCGACGCTGCCGGGATTGATGAGATAGTGGCCCTCCCGGAATAGGGCTAATTTGGGGGCGGTAATTTCTTGCAGGGCCACTTTCCCCCGGATATCCCGATACCACAAGGCCCGGCGGTGGGTGTGGCCGAAAAAGCAGACCCGGGCGCCGGACCCTTGGCTCAGGTTCCGCAAAACCCTTTTGCCCTGGAAGTGGTAGGCGATATAAGTGTCCGGGCTGGTAGGGGTGCCGTGGCAGGCCCAGAAGCCCTGGGTCTCCAGGGTTAAGGGCAGGCCCTGGAGAAATTCTAGTTCTTCCCGGGGCACCTGCTCCCGGCACCACATCAGGGCCTGATAGGCGATGATGTTGAAGGCCTGGGCCCGCTCCGGCGAAAGTAAAGCCAAGTCGTGGTTGCCCGCCAGGTTTTTGATGTCCGCGCGGCTGCGAAGCATGGCCAGACATTCATTGGGGCTGGCGTTATAGCCCACCAGGTCTCCCAGGTTCAAGACGGACTCCACCCCATCCTGGCGGATCCGTTCCAGGACGCTCACCAGGGCCTCCAGGTTACTGTGGATATCGGCAATAATGGCTAGACGCATGTTCTTTTGTTTTCGGTGGTCGGTTTTCTGTGAAAACCAAAAAGGTTCAATCAGAAAACTGACCACTCAAAGATACAATAGCGCTAAAACAGAAAACAGGAAACAGAAAACCAAGAACCATCCTCATTTACATTTCCGGGGATTCCGGTAATTTTTGCCCCACATGGAACCTGGCAGCATTGTAGAATTTTTTGAGGAAAAGCGTATCCTTTGCGGCGTCGTGCTGGAGCTCAAGGGGGAGCGACTCCGTGTCCTGGCCCAGAGCAGCCGGGAGTTCACCCTGCCTCCCAAGCGCCACTTGCATAAAGAAGGAAACCATCAATATCTGCTATTAATGCGCTCCTAGAGATCATTGTGAATGGTTGCACTATGCGGATCATATCTTCAACTGGTTGATATTTTTGAGAAGTTTTGCTCATGGCAAGTTATCAGCAACCACCTTTAATCCTCAGTTAACCCTCTCACTCTCAGGTATTCCCCCACATCCCTAGACATTTGCACATTCTCTTTGAAAATTGATAATTGATCGAGTATAAATTTATCTCAGCAACTATATTGCAATGCTGTCAGTCTATCGGGAGTAGTCATGGTCGACGCAGGCAAGACCGAAGCACAGCGGGCCGAGGAGGAAGTCCAGCACCTGGCTTCGTTTCCCCAAATGAATCCCCAGCCCATCCTGGAGATGGATATCGATGGCCGCATTACCTTTTATAACCAGGCGGCTCTGGGGGTTCTCGGGGAGAGGGGGAAGGCGGCAGACCTGAGCAAATTTCTTCCAGACGATCTGCAAGAAATATTAGCAAAAGCCAAACAGACCGGCGCAAGGCACTTCCAGCGGGAGGTGGTTGTTAACGGTGCTGTTTTTTTCGAGAGCATCTATTTTGGCGAGCAATTCAAGACGCTGCGCCTTTACGCCGTCGATATCACCGAGCGCAAGCGGGCCGAGGAGGCCCTCCTCCGGCTGAATGCGGAACTGGAACAGCGGGTAGAGGATCGCACCGCCGAATTGCGCAAGCAGGCCGAACTCCTGGATCTGGCCCACGACGCCATCATCGTCCGAGACTTGGACTCCCAGGTGATCTTTTGGAGCCGGGGGGCCGAAGAGACTTATGGTTGGACTAAAGACCAGGCCATGGGCCAGTCGATCCATGCCCTTCTTAAGACCCATTCTCCCAAGCCCCTGGCGGAAATTGAACGCGAAGTTATCAAGAGTGGCCGGTGGGAAGGAGAATTGCAGCATACCAAGGCCGATGGCCTCGCTATCGTGGTGGCCAGTTGTTTGGCGCTCCAACTGGACGACCAGGGGCGGCCAGCGGCCATTATGGAAACCAATCGGGACGTCACCGAACGGAAGCGGGCGGAGACTATCCTGCATGCCCGCCTTAGGCTGCTCAAGTTTGCCGAGTCCTATTCCCAGGAAGAATTTCCCCAGGCGACCCTGGACGAATTGGAGGCGCTTACCGGCAGCACCATAGGCTTTTATCACCTTGTCAATGCCGATCAAAAAACGCTTTCCCTCCAAACCTGGTCCACTAACACGCTGCGGAACATGTGCACGGCAAATGGCAAAGGCCGGCATTATGACATTGCCGAGGCCGGAGTCTGGACGGAGTGCGTGCCTCAGCGCCGCCCAGTTATTCATAACAATTACGCCGCGCTGCCCCACCGCAAAGGATTGCCTCCCGGCCATGCTCCGGTGGTGCGGGAACTGGTGGTGCCGATCCTTAGAGGTGATAAGGTCGTGGCCATCATCGGCGTGGGGAACAAACCATCGGATTACGATGAGCAGGATGTCGAAGTAGTATCCCTCCTGGGTGATCTCTGGTGGGACATTGCCGAGCGTAAACGGGCAGAAGAGGCGGTGGCGAAGCATGCGGCGCTGGTGCTGGACCTGTACAATAACGCGCCTTGCGGCTATCACTCGGTGGACCAGGAGGGCACTTTTGTGCAGATTAACGATACCGAGCTGACCTGGCTGGGCTATGGGCGAGATGAGATCCTGGGACGGATGAAGTTCTCTGACATCATTACGGCCGACAGTTTGAAGGTGTATCAGAAAAGCTTCCCTGAATTCAAAGAGAGAGGCTGGACGCGGGATCTCGAATATGAGTTGATCCGCAAGGACGGGACCGTCATGCCCGTGTCCTTGAGCGCGACGGCTGTCAGAGATGAGGCCGGTCATTACCTGATGAGCCGGTCCACCTTATTCGACATAACTGAGCGCAAGCGGGCGGAAGCAGAAATCCGTAAACTTAACGAAAAACTGGAGCAGCGGGTCAAGGAGCGCACCGCCGAGTTGGAGTTCGTTAACCGGGAGCTGGAAGCCTTCTCTTATTCCGTATCCCATGACCTCAAGACTCCGGTCCGGGCCATAGAAGGTTTTTCCCGGATTCTGATGCACAAATACTCGGCCACCTTAGAATCCGAACCCCTCAGGATGCTCAATATCATCTACTCCAACACCAGGC
>JBKQKO010000012.1:0-13188 GCA_052147455.1 Desulfobaccales bacterium
CGGTGTTGCTCAGGGTATAAGTGCCGCTGGCGCCGACAGCGCCGCCCAGGATCAGGCCGTTGGTCACCGAATTGGTGCCGCCGCTCTGGGTGAAGGCGCCGTTGCCGCTCTCGCCGATCACCTCAAATCCCGCCGAAAGGCTGCCGCCGCTCTGGTTATAAGTGCCGCTGCTGCCGGTTTGATCGCCCAGGGTGAGGCTGTTGGACACCGTATTGGTGCCGCCGCTCTGGGTGAAGGCGCCGCTGGCGATTTCACCGATATACTCGCCGCCGCCCGCCGAGAGGCTGCCGGCGCTCTGATTATAAGTGCCGCTGCCGCCGATGCCATCGCCCAGGTAGAATTGGTTGGTCACCGCATTGGTGCCGCCCGTCTGGGTAAAGGCGCCGCTGCCGAGATCGCCGATGATCTCCTGGCCCAGGGCGCCTGTAACCGTCAGGCTGCCGCCGGGGCCCAGCGAGTAATTGCCGCTGCTGGTGGCGCCGGAGCCCAGGACGAGGAGGTTTACCGAATTGGTGCCGCCGCTCTGGGTGAAGGTGGCGCTGCCCTCCCCCCCGATGATCTCCTGGTTTGAGGCCGACAGGCTGCCGGCGCTTAACGAGTAGCTGCCGCTGGCAGTGGAAAGAAAATCGCCCATGTAGAGGGAACCCACCATATTGGTGCCGCCCGTCTGGGTGTAGGTGCCGCTGCTACTAACGCCCACGGTGAGGACCATGCCCACCGTCTCGGAGCCGCCGCTCTGGGTGAAGGTGCCGCTGCCCTCGAAGCCAACGTCCGCGTCATTGCCGACTGAGAGGCTGCCGCCGCTCAGGGCATAAGTGCCGGTGGCCCCGGGGAAATTGCCCACGATGAGGAAATCGCTCATCGTATTGGAGCCGGCCGTCTGGGTAAAGGTGCCGCTGCCCGAATTACCGATGATTTCGCCCTGGGTCGCCCCGGTACCGACCGAGAGGGCGCCGCCGCTGAGGTTATACACGCCTGTGACTCCGGCGGGGACCCCCAGCGTCAGTTCGTTGGCCACCGTGTTGGTAACTCCTGACTGGTCTATTGTCCCCCCGGCGACGGTGCCGACGTTTTCATTGGTGAAACTACTGGGATTGGGGGGGATCAAATAGGGCGAATTACCCAGGGTGGTGTCGACGTTAAGGTCCGCAGCCCGCGCCCGGCCCGGCGTCAGAACCACCATCAGGACCAGGACCGCCGCGATTAAATAAAACCCCCGCTGCCCACTCTGCCTTGCAGTCATCAGCTTCATAACCTCATCCCCCGTGCGCTGACTCAAAGGTCACCTCTCATCATGTAAGGGCTGTTGGAGTCGATGGTGTCCACGGTAAGATCGGCTGCAGCCGGAGCCGGCGCCAGGACCACCGCCAGCAGGAAAACGGCTCCCGGGAGCCACCAGAAAAGGTGAGTTCTCGGAGTCTTTTTTTCCATATCCCCACCCTCCTCAAATAAGCCTAAAACCAATTATCTCTGGGCCGCGGGAAGCTTGTTGTTTACCGGTGTTCCGGGAGCCGCGAGCGCCGGCGCCGGGGTCGCAGGCAGAGCTGGAGCTGCTGCGGAAGGAGGAGCAGGCGCCGCCGCGACCGGATGCGCCTGGACTTCCCGGATGAGTAGAGCCACCTGGGAGTCCGGGGCCACCGGTTCGATGAGCACTACGTGCCGGGAATTGATCCGCATGAAGTCCGGGGCGTGCCACTCGCTGCCCCTTTTCACCAGGAGGCTCTGGACTTCCTTTTTATCCGGGATGGCCTGCCGCTTGATGTAGAAGACGTCCCGGAGCGTCAGGTAGGAAGAGCCGTCATCCCTGAGCCGGCCGAAAAAGACCTGGCCGTTGTCCAGGAAGACGGCCTGGTACTCGGTGGGAAATTGGAGGTCGCCACGGTCGCACGCGGCCAGCAGGGCCGGGAGCAGGCAGAAAAACAGGATGGTGTGCCAGCGTATGACGCGGCGGTGGCGCTTCTTGGCGCGCATAACTCTCCCCCGGCTCATTGGTATTATGAAAACATACTGCCAATCCTGGCAAGAAATGTCAAGACGATTTTCCCCAGGCCCCATAATTTGCATATGCATGGCTGTAGAGAAAAGGTAAAATTTAAGAAACAGTTTACTAACGTTTTTGCTGTCATCCGGACGCCGCCAAGAGTTTCAGGCCTTGGGAAAAGAAGATTCTGCGATACGCCCGGGATGACCAGGCCGGCGGCTCCGCCAGGGTTTCACCGGCCTAATAGCCATAGGCTCCCGGTTTGCTGTTATTATCTCGGAGGATAGAAATGTCTCTGCATTATGACGAACCGGTTTACCGGCCCCCCAGCGAAGCCGGCAGCCTGTTGATTCAGGCCACTACCGGATGTGCCCATGCAACCTGCAGTTTTTGCGTCTCCTCAGTCTCCCCTAATTTCTCCATCCGGCCGCTGGCTGAAATCAAACAGGACCTGACGACGGCGCGGCAGATGCTGGGATCGGGGGTGCGCAAGATTTTTTTACTGGCCCAAAACGCCTTTATCATGCCCGCCGGCGCCCTGGTAGAACTCAGCGAGCTGGCCTATGATCTCTTTCCCGGCCTGCAACAAGTCTCGCTTTACGCCCATCCCCGCGACATTCTCAGCAAGACCCCGGCTGAACTTGAGTCGATTTACCGATCCGGCGTCACGCTTCTTTACGTTGGACTCGAATCAGGCGATGACGAGGTTTTGCGCAGAGTGGGAAAGCGCCTCAGCGCGGAGAAGTCCATTCTTGCCTGCCGGAAGGCGATAGCCGCGGGCTTTCGTCTATCCTGCACCGTGATTATCGGCCTGGGTGGGAAAGAACTGACGCGGCAGCACGCCACCGCAACCGGCCGAATGATCTCGGCCATCTCACCCCACTACCTGGGCTGTCTGACGTTACTGCTGCCGCCGGGGACGGCGATGCAGCAAAGTGTTTCCCAGGGGACTTTTCAGCTGCTCTCCACCGCAGAAGTCCTGGAGGAGTTCCAGATATTGCTGGAAAATATCGGCCCGCTGGAAAGGAAATGTGTCTTCCGGGCCAATCACGCTTCCAATTATCTGGCCCTGGCGGGTGATTTGCCGGAAGACCGGGATAGACTGGTGCGGGAAGTGATGGCGGCCAAAGGCCGGCCGGGGTCGCTCCGTTCAGAAAGGTTTCGGGCCCTGTAGGGCCTGGTCTGCCCGCCTCCCAAAAAAATAATACTGATCATCTGCCAGGGTGGAACTGCCGCGTCCGGCGGTTCCAGCGCTGCGGCGCAACATTTTGGTTCTCGTTCTCAAGTTCAACTTGTAAACGAGAACAAACCCTTAAAAGCCAGATTCTCCAGGAATTGGCGGGCAGTGCCCACCCTGCATCTGCGGCTTACCCCCATCGGGATCAATCCGTTGCCAACGCCTGGGCCAGCAGTTCAGCGATATCGTAAACCTTGACCGCCTCTTCTTTTTCCCGGGCCTTGAGGCCGTCCTCCAGCATAATGGCGCAGAAGGGGCAGGAGACTGCAATGAGCTCCGGATCGAGGGCCAGGGCCTGATCGGTACGGGCCTCGTTGATTTTCTGCACTCCCAGGGTTTCCTCCATCCACATCCTGCCGCCGCCGGCGCCACAGCAGAAGGATTTGGCATGGTGGCGCTCCATTTCCAGCAGGCGCAATCCCGGGATCGTTTTTAAAACCCCGCGAGGTTCTTCATAAATGCCGTTATAGCGGCCCAGGTAGCAGGAGTCGTGGAAGGTGAGCCTTTTATCCAGCCGCCCCGGCGGCGGCAGGAGGCCTTCCCCGAGGAGCCGGGCCAGAAACTCGGTGTGATGGTAAACCTCCCAGTTGCCGCCGAACTGAGGGTACTCGTTCTTCAGGCAGTTGTATCCATGGGGACAGGTGGTGATGATCTTTTTGATGCCGTAGCCGTTGATGATTTCCGCCAGTTCGCCGGCCATGGACTGGAACAGGTACTCGTTGCCGATCCGCCGGGCCGTCTCGCCGCAGCACTTCTCCTCGGCCCCGAGAATGCCGAAACTCACCCCGGCCTGGTGGAGGAGCCGGACCATGGCGGCGGTGACCTTTTTGCCGCGCTCCTCGAAACTGCCGGTGCAGCCCACGTAAAACAGGTAATCCACCTCCGGATTTTCGGCCAGGGTTTGCACCTGCAGCCCCTTGGCCCAATCGCCCCGGGTGGCGAAGGCCAGGCCCCAGGGGTTGGAGTTGGTCTCCCAGTTGCGCAGCACCGTCTGGACCTCCGGCGGGAAATTGCTCTCCATGAGCACCAGATAACGGCGCATATCCACGTACTTCTGGATATGTTCGATGAACTCCGGGCAGTGTTCCATGCAGTTGCCGCAGGTGGTGCAGGACCAGATCTCGTCATGGAGGCAGACCTCGCCCACCAGGGCCTTGCTCAGCTCCGCCGCGGCCCCCTGCCGCGATTGCTCATCCTTGGCCTCCCCCTGATCCAGCAGCAGTTTACCCTTCGCCAGCAGGTGCTTTTTGAGATGATGAATGGTCTCTTTGGGACTCAGGGGTTTGCCGGTGAGGTTGGCGGGACAGTTTTCGGAACAGCGGCCGCATTCGGTGCAGGCGTAGAGATCCAGGAGCTGCTTCCAGGTAAATTCCTCGATTCGGGCAACCCCGTAGGTCTCCACCGTCTCGTCTTCCAGGTCCAATTTGGTGAGCTCACCCAGGGGCCGGAAGCGGCGGAAGAAGATGTTAGGGATGGCGCCGAGGATGTGCAGGTGCTTGGAAAAGGGGATATAGACCAGGAAGCCCAGGATTACCAGGGTGTGGCCCCACCAGAAAAGGCTGTACCAGTCCAACAGACTCGACTGCGGCAGGCCGGCAACCATCCCGGAGAGGGCCACCGAAATGAAGGCGGCCTGGGGGAAGTAGCGGCCGGGCTCAACCTGGGCCAGCCGGTATTCCACGGCCCGAGCCCCGAACAGGAACACGATCAACACCAGAATCATGCCGATGATGATGCTGGCATCCAGGTTGGCCGCCTGCTGATCGTCAAAACGCAACCGTTCCGGTTTAACCACAAAGCGCCGGTAGAGGGAGACGCCCAGGGCGATGACGACGCCGGCGCACAGCAGGTCTTGCAGCAGGTAAAGGACCGCGGTAAGGGGCTGGCCCAAAAGCTTCCAGTAGGCAAAACCATGGTAGAAACCGACCCCAAAGGTCTCCAGGCTGCCGACGGTGATGATAATAAATCCCCAAAAGATGAAGAAGTGTCCCCAGCCGGCCGGTTCTCTGACTACCCGCTGCTGCCCCAGGACAAAGGCGCCCACGCCCAGGAGGCGGCGGCTGAGGTGGTCGCAGCGGTCTTCCGGCTGCCCCAGCCGCAAGATGCGGTAGAGCTTATAGGCGGTGAACAGAAAAAAGGCAATGGCCGCAATAAACAGGAGTCCGAAGAGGAGATTGGCGGGAAAATACCCCGGTTGCATTAATAACGCCTCCCGCGTGATTAGTAGCCAGTAGCCGGTAGTCAGTTAAAAAATCGGTTGGCCACTGGCAACGGACTACTGATTAACAGGTAGCCTTGCGTTTTTTCAATTCCTCGATCAAGGCCGGCACGAACTGGAAGAGGTCTTCCACCACGCCGTAGTCCGCCTTGCTGAAGATGGGGGCCTCGGGGTCCTTATTGACCGCCACGATGAATTTGCTGGAGCCCATGCCGGCCAGATGCTGGATGGCCCCTGAGATGCCGCAGGCAATGTAGAGGGTCGGGGTGACCACCTTGCCGGTCTGGCCCACCTGGTCCGCGTGGGGGCGCCAGCCCGCGTCCACCGTGGCGCGGGAAGCCCCCACGGCGCCGCCCAGGAGTTGCGCCAGCTCTTCCAGGATGGCAAAATGCTCCGGCCCCTTCATACCGCGGCCACCCGAGACAATGATCTGCGCCTCGGCGAGGTCAACCTTGCCGGCGGCGGCCTCGACACCCAGCACCCGGCACTTGGCGGCAGCCGGCAGAGTTACGGCCGGGATTTCCACCGCGGCGCTTTTGGAGGTATCCGGCGGCAGGCAAGCCATCACATTGGGGCGGCAGGAGGCCATCTGGGGCCAGGAGCCCTCGGCCCACTCATACCAGGCCAGGGCCTTGCCGGCATAGACCGGCCGTTTCGCCTGGAGGGCGCCGCCTTCGATCTTCAAGTCCGTACAATCCTGAGCCAGGCCGGCGCCCAGGCGCGCCGCCAGCCGGGCGCTCAGATCCTTGCCGTCCACCGAGGCGGCGCAGAGCACCACCTTGGGTTGCAAGGTTTGCAGGATCTCGGCCGCCACCGGCGCATAGGTTTCGGCCAGGTAATCTTTTAATAGTGCCTGGTCGACGGCGTAAACCTTCTCCACCCCATAGTGGCCTAAAGCGGCCGCCGCGGCCGTCACCCCGTCCCCCAGGGCAATGGCCGTGAGGGGCTCACCCAGGGCGGCGGCCAGCCGACGGCCTTCGCTGGCCACCTCAAATGAGACCCGCCGAAAGGCGCCGCCTCTGAATTCGGTGATTACACATACTCCCTGTGCCATAATGTTGCCTCCCAGATCTCCCAACCTGAGAGCGGGTAAGGCCCTCTCAGGTGCAAAGGTCAGTCAGTAAGGAAAAGGCGCCGCCCGGCGTTTTTGGATCTCAGTAAGCAGGCATTCCTATTATTAAGTAATAGGGGGCAGTGCCCCCCCCACATTTTTGCCAGTCAGCCTAGATAACTTTGGCCTCTTCATGGAGCAAGCGCACCAACTCCCGGGCCTTGCCGGCGGTATCGCCCGGCACCATGACTCCGGCCTGCCGCGGGACCGGCAGCTCCAGGGAGGCGACCTTCACCCTGGCGGCCCCGGCCCCCGCCTGGTCCGGGGACAGGCCCAGATCTGCGAGCTTTTTGATCTCCAGCGGTTTCTTTTTTGCCTTCATGATGCCGGGCAGCGAGGCATAGCGGGGATTCCAGACCGCATGGGCGCCGCCCAAGGTGACCAGGGCCGGCAACGGGGCCTCCAATTTTAATTTCGCCCCTTCGATGGGCCGCTCGATCCTGACCCGGCCCTCCGCCACTTCCAGGGCCACTGCCAGGGCCAGATGGGGGATATCCAAAAGCTCGGCCACCATGATGCCCACCTGGTTCTCATCATCATCCACCGCCCGATGCCCGCAAACAATGAGATCGAAGGGGAGCTGCTTCAAGGCCGCGGCCAGGACCCGGGCCTTCCCCAGGGCGTCGCTGCCCTCGGTGGCCGGGTCATCCACCAGGATACCCTGATCGGCGCCCATGGCCAGGGCGGAGCGGATGGACTCCAGGGCGCGCTGGGGCCCCAGGCTCAGAATGGTGACGTTGGCGCCCTGGCTGTCCTTGAGGCGCAAGGCCGCCTCCACCGCATACTCATCGTAGGGATTGATGACCCATTTGATGTCGCTCGTGACAATGGATTTGCCGTCAGGCCCGATCTTGATCACCGTTTCCGAATCCGGCACCTGCTTAAGCAAGACTAAGACCTCCACGTAGTTCTCCTTTCTTCAGCAAAGTCAAAAGAGACGGCTAGATCGAAAAATTTCATAAAAACTTGGGGGGGCGCTTTTCCAGAAAGGCCGCGGCGCCTTCTTTGGCGTCCGGAGAGGCAAAGCACAGGGCAAAGGCATCGGCCTCCAGGGCGCAGGCGTTTTTCAAATCCAGGTCAAAACCGCGGTCGATGGTCTGTTTGACGGCCCGCAAAGAGAGACGCCCTTTGACGGCCAGGCTCCGGGCCACCTTGGTGCATTCCTCCATGAAGCTGGCGGCTGGGAAGACCCGGGCCGCCAACCCTATGGCCCTGGCCTCGGCGGCGTCAATGATGCGGCCGGTGAGGCATAACTCCTTGGCCAGTCCCTTACCCACCAGGCGGGCCAGGCGCTGGGTGCCGCCAAAGCCGGGGATGACTCCCAGGTTGATCTCGGGCTGGCCGAATTTGGCCTCTTCCGAGGCATAGATGATATCGCAGGCCATGGCCATTTCGCAGCCGCCCCCCAGGGCAAAGCCATTGACGCAAGCGATCACCGGGATGGGCAATTGTTCCAGCTTAGCGGCCACTACCTGGCCAACATCGGCAAATTGTCTGGCCGCCAGGGGATCGAATTTGAGAAAGGCATTGATGTCCGCCCCGGCGATGAAGGCCCGGCCCTGGCCGGTCATCAGCAAGACCCGGATCTTCGGGTCCTGGGCCGTCTGATCCAAGACCGCGCCAATCTCCGCCATGGTTTCGGCATTCAGAGCATTCAGCCTTTCGGGGCGGTTGAAGGTCAGGGTGGCGATGCCGTCCTGGACGGCGAACAGCACAGTATTGTAGGACATCACGACCTCCTGAACCGGAAAGGATTCCGGCCGCAGAAATTTTCCAGGGGCAGCGGCGGAGATAATCGCCATTGGCCGGCGCCAGAGCAAATCTCCAAGGCGCAACCCGCCTGCCTCAGGTATGGTGGAACTCGCTTTCAGCCGGCGCCAGCGATTTGATCATCAAGACGATATCCGATTCCTGGCCGTCCTTATCCATGGCAAAGCCTTCCAAGACCGCAGCCTTTTCAAATCCCAATTTTTCAAACAAATAAAAGGCCTTGGCCAATTTCGGCGGAATCTCCGCGGTAAGCTGCTCCAAACCCATTTTGACGGCAACATCCTCCAGGGTTTGCATCAGCAGGGTCCCCAGGCCCTTGGCCCGGTATTGGGAATTGGTGGACAGACGCACCTCGCCCTGGTGCCTGGTCCAGGCGCTGAGGTTGAATTGCAGCGAGGCGCCGCCGACAATCCGGTCCTTATCAAGGGCAATCAGGGGCATAACCATGTCGTAGTCCAGGTTTTCCATCCAGTTTTCGATGACCTTGGGGTCTGTCACCTCTTCTTTCAATTCCACTCTCTCTTCCGGGGCCAGGCTTTGGAAATAGGCCAGGAAGGCCGGCTCATCATCTTTCAGCAAAGGACGCAAGGTAATGGCGGTGCCATCCTCCAAATTGATTTTCTTGGGAAAATTTTTAATCAGAATGTCTGCGAGGTTATTCATAGCGGTCTCCCGGGGTTTGCTGGGATGAATCAGAAATACCAACTGCGCTCGACGATCATGGTAAAGCCCATGCCGCCGCCGGCGCAGAGAGCGGCCAACCCCACCTGGGCCTGCCGCTTTTGCATCTCGTAGAGCAGGGTAACTATGATCCGGGTGCCGCTGCAGCCGATGGGATGCCCCAGGGCGATGGCCCCGCCATTGACATTGACGATCTTGGGGTCCAGGTTTAATTCCTTCACGCAGGCGATACTCTGGGCCGCAAAGGCCTCGTTGAGTTCCACCAGATCGAAGGGTTTGTCCAGGGCCTCTTTGGCCTTGGACACGGCGTTGCGGATTGCGTAAATGGGTCCCAGGCCCATCAATTCCGGCTCGCAGCCCTGGCAGTCATAGGAGACGATCCTGGCCAGGGGCCGGATGCCCATCTTCAGGGCCTTTTCCTCAGACATGACCAGCACCGCGGCGGCGCCGTCGTTGATCCCCGAAGAGTTGCCCGCGGTGACGGTGCCGTCTTTGCGAAAGGCCGGCCGCAGCTTGGCCAGTTTTTCCATGGTGGTGTCGAACTTGGGGTATTCGTCGGTATCGAAGACGAGGGGGGGCCCCTTCTTTTGGGGCACCTCCACCGGAACAATCTCATCCCGGAAGCGTCCGGATGTGATGGCCTGCTCCGCCTTGCGCTGGCTGTCCAGGGCAAAGGCGTCCTGTTCTTCCCGGCTGAGGTGGAACTTCTCCGCCACGTTTTCGGCGGTGACGCCCATGTGGGTGTCGCCAAAGGAGCACCAGAGGCCGTCACTAATCAAGACGTCGATGAGCTGGCCGTGGCCCATGCGCTGGCCCCAACGGGTTTGACTCAGCAGGAAGGGCGCCTGGCTCATGGACTCCATGCCCCCGGACACGATAATCTCGGAATCCCCGGCCCGGATAGCCTGGGTGGCCATGATGATGGTCTCCAGGCCGGAGCCGCAGACCGCGTTCATGGTCATCGACGGGGTGTATTGGGAGATGCCGGCGTTGCCGGCCGCCTGCCGGGCCGGGTTTTGCCCCTGGCCGGCCTGCAGCACGTTACCCATAATCACCTGGTCCACTTTTTCCGGGCGAATCCGGGCGCGATGCAAAACTTCTTTAATGACTATGCCTCCCAGCTGCGTGGCCGGCAGATCCTTCAAGGCGCCGCCAAAACTGCCGATGGCAGTCCGCACCGCGCTGGCGATTACTACCTGGCGCATAGATCCTCCTTTACTCAGATGCTATTTGGTCCCCGGGGCTTAATTCCTTCACCAGCAGGGCAATATCGGCATACCTTTTCTGATGAACATCTTTGACGTAGTTTTTTAATTCCGTCGCCAGGCCGAACCCCGCTTTTTCAAAGTACTTGATGACGGGTCTCTGGGTGGTGACAATTCTGGCCAGCAGCTTTTTCACCTGGTGGCTGGCGGCCAGCTCTGATAGTTCCTGCAGGAGCAAATCCCCCAGACCGCGACCTTGGAACTCCGGGGTAATGGTGACCCGGACTTCGGCGATATGGCGTCCCCAGCCGAAGGTGTGGAAGTGCAGGGTGGCATTGGCCACGACCCTGCCGTCGTATTCCGCCAGAATGGGGAGAACCCGGTCATAATTGAGATTACGGGCCCATTTCTCCAGCAGCTTGCGGTCGGTGACATCATTGCCGAGCCAGCGGCGGTTTTCCTCCGGCAGGCTGATAAAAAAACTATAGAGCGCGTATTGATCGTCCCTGGTCATGGGTCTCAAGGTGAGACTGGAGCCATCGGCAAGGGTTACCTTCTTGGGATATGCCTCGAACATGTCTTTATCCTATCCCCGCATTAATTAATTAAGGCTTGCCAGCAAGCCTGTCGCCGCCCTAAAGCGTGTTAGCAATTACCAGGCGCATGATTTCGTTGGTGCCTTCGTAGATCTGAGTAATCTTGGCGTCCCGCATCATCCGCTCCACTGGAAATTCCTTGATGAAGCCGTAACCCCCCAACACCTGGACCGCCTCGGTGGCAACCCACATGGCCACGTCGCCGCAGAGGCACTTGGACATGGCGCTCAGGCGAATCAATTGGGGGCTGATGCGGCTCATGTCCTTGGGCTGCTCCTCGAAAAGGCTGCAGGTTTTATAGAGCAATTGCCGGGCCGCTTCCGTGCGCATGGCCATGTCGGCCAGTTTGAAGCCCACCCCCTGATGCTGGATAATGGACCGGCCGAAGGTTTCCCTCTCCTTGGCGTAGGCCACGGCGTGATCCAGGGCTCCAGTGGCGATGCCCAGGGCCTGGGCGGCGATGCCCAGGCGGGAAAAATCCAGGGTCTTCATCATCACCTGAAAGCCCTCGCCCTCCCGGCCCAGCAGGTTGGCCGCCGGCACCCGGCAGTCCTCGAAGATGAGTTCCACGGTGTCCGACCAGCGGATCCCCATCTTGTCCTCTTTTTTGCCCACGGAGAAGCCGGGAGTGCCCTTGGGCACCACAAAGACGCTGGAACCCTTATGGGCCGAGACGCCGGGATCGGTGATGGTGTAGAGAGTGATGATATCGGCCACACTGCCGTTGGAGATGAAGGTCTTGGTGCCGTTGATCACGTAAGAGTCGCCGTCCCTGACCGCCCGGCAGCGCAACCGGGCCACGTCGGAGCCGGCCGCGGGTTCGGTCAGACCAAAGGCAGCCAGTTGCTCACCGGAGGCGAGTTTGGGCAGGAACTGCTGCTTTTGCGCCTCAGAGCCAGCCAGCATGATGGGGAGGCTTCCCAGTTCCTGCACGGCCGGCACCAGCCCACAGGCCGCGTCCACCCGGGACAGTTCCTCCACCGTGATGGCCAGGGCCAGCATCCCCGCCCCTATCCCTTCATAAGCCTCGGGAAAATCTACGCTGATAAGGCCGTTTTCCCGGAGCAGGGCCACCATCTCCCAGTCAAACTTGCCTTCGATATCGCGTTTAGCCGCGCCCGGCTCCACCTGCTCCTTGGCCAGTCGCCGCACCATGTCCTGCAACATCCGCTGCTCTTCGGTCAGATCATACTGCATAGCTTTTCCCCGCTTTCTTGAATCCTGGCGATTCCTCGTGGCTGCGGCGGCTCGACGGGCCGCCTGATCACATATTCCTCCGGTACTTGCCGCCGACCTCGTACAGCACCTGGGTTATCTGGCCCAGGCTGGCCACTTTGACGGTTTCCAGCAACTCGGCAAAGATATTGCCGCCGCGCAGAACCTGCTTTTCCAGGGAATCGAGGGCCGTTGCGGCCTTCTCCCGATTCCTTTGCTTAAACTCATTGAGATTGTTTAACTGGGTCTGCTTTTCCTCATAGGTCGCCCGGCTCAATTGGGTGGGCGGCCGACAGTAATTTTCCCCGAGGATATTGGGGCTGATATAGGTGTTGACGCCGATAATCGGGTACTCCCCGGTGTTCTTTTTAAGCTCGTAATAGAGGGACTCATCCTGGATTTTGCCCCGCTGGTAATAGGTTTCCATGGCGCCGAGCACCCCGCCGCGGCGGCTGAGGCTGTCGAATTCCTTCAGGACCGCCTCTTCCACCATGTCGGTCAATTTATCCATAATAAAACTGCCCTGCAACGGGTTTTGATTTTTAAAGATGCCGTATTCCTTGGTGATGATTAACTGAATCGCCATGGCGCGGCGCACCGATTCCTCGGTGGGGGTGGTGACGGCCTCGTCATAGGAATTGGTGTGCAGGGAATTGCAGTTATCCGTCAGGGCCATGAGGGCCTGGAGGGTGGTGCGGATGTCGTTGAACTGCATATCCTGGGAGTGCAGGGAACGTCCCGAGGTTTGCATATGGCATTTAAGCCGCTGGCTCGCTTCCTTGGCCCCATATTTGTATTTCATGGCGATGGACCAGATCCTGCGGGCCACCCGGATAATCACGTTATACTCAGGGTCCATGCCGCTGGAGAAGAAGAAGGAGAGGTTCCTGGCAAAGTCATCTATGGCCATGCCGCGGCTGAGGTAATATTCCGTATAGGTAAAGGCATTGGCCAGGGTAAAGGCCAGTTGGGATACCGGGTTGGCCCCGGCTTCGGCAATGTGGTAGCCACTGATACTGACCGAATAGAAATTCCTGACCTGATGATCGATAAAATACTGCTGGACATCGCCCATGAGACGCAGGGCGAAGGGGACGGAGAAGATACAGGAGTTTTGCCCTTGATCTTCCTTTAAAATGTCCGCCTGCACGGTGCCGCGGACATTGGCCAGGAC
>JBKQKO010000013.1:0-11892 GCA_052147455.1 Desulfobaccales bacterium
TCTGGCAGAGCATCATCGACCTGTCCCGGAATGACCAAGTCACCATCTTCATCACCACCCATTTCATGAACGAGGCGATGCGCTGCGACCGCATCTCGCTGATGAACGCCGGACGCGTGCTGGTGAGCGATACCCCAGCGAATGTGATAAAAAAACGCGGTTCAGCCACGCTGGAGGAGGCCTTCATCTCCTTCCTGGAAGAAGATCAAAAGGATAGGGAAAAGACCTTACCCGCCACTCCCCCGCCTGCTCCGGCCGCGGCGGTGACTCCGCCCCTGGAGCACCTGGTCACTGCCGGCAAGCGCCAGTGGCTGAATCTGCGCCGCCTTTACAGCTACACCCGGCTTGAAGGCCTGGAATTAAGCCGGGATCCGATCCGATTGACCCTGGCCCTGATGGGGAGTGTGATCCTGCTGATTGCCATGGGTTATGGCATCAGCCTTGATATCGAGCATCTCTCTTATGCGGTGCTGGACCGTGACCAAACAGCAATAAGCCGCGACTACGCCCTGAATATTGCGGGAACGCACCGCTATTTCGTCGAACACCGGCCGATAAGGGATTACGATGAGCTGGAGCGGCGCCTGCGGTCCGGCGAACTCAGCCTGGCCCTTGAAATCCCACCTCATTTCGGCCGCGATGTCTCCCGGGGGACGCCGGTGTCTGTGGGCGCCTGGGTCGATGGCGCCATGCCGCTCAGGGGCGAGACCATAAGCGGCTACCTGGAGGGAATGCACTTACTCTGGCTGACCACGCGCGCCTCCCAGACTCAGGACTCTGGCGTTGTCGCAGCGCCGTTCACCATCGAAAACCGATTTCGCTATAACCCTGATGTCAAAAGCGTAGTTTCCATAGTCCCCGCGGCAATCGGCCTGCTGCTGATGCTTATTCCGGCCGTATTGAGCGCCCTTTCCGTGGTGCGCGAGAAAGAGATGGGCTCCATCGTCAATCTTTACGTGACGCCGGTCACCCGCCTGGAGTTTCTCCTCGGCAAGCAGATTCCTTATGTGGTGGTATCAATGATTAGTTTTCTGCTGCTGGTGCTGCTTGCAGTCACCCTCTTCGGCGTCCCTTTGAAGGGCAGCTTTTTAACTCTGGCGGCCGGGGCCTTCCTGTACGTGATCGCAGCGACCGCTTTTGGCCTGTTGATCTCCACCTTTATGCGCAGCCAGATTGCGGCCCTGTTCGCCACGGCGGTGTTCACTATCATACCGGTAGTGGATTACTCGGGGCTGATGGATCCGGTGTCGTCCCTGGAGGGGGCGGGCGCCCTGATCGGCAAGATCTATCCCACCACGTATTTCCTGATCATTGCCCGGGGCACCTTTTCCAAGGCACTCTCTCTGCCTGGGCTGTACGACTCGTTTATCCCCCTGATTATCACCATCCCGGTGCTCATCATCCTGTCCACCGTTCTCCTTAAAAAGCAGGAGCGTTAGTATGCGCCTCGACAACATCTTTAACCTGGGCGTCAAGGAACTGCGCAGCCTGCGCCGCGACCCGATGATGGTTGCACTGATTGTCTATGCCTTTACTTTGTCGATATTTGTAGCCACCCGGGCCTTGCCGGAAACGCTCCATAATGCTTCCATCGCCATCGTGGACGAAGATCAGTCGATATTATCCAGCCGCATTGCCACCGCCTTCTATCCACCGTTATTTACCCCCCCGGCACTGATCTCCTGGGACAAAATGGACGCCGGCATGGACGCCGGGCGCTACACCTTTGCTCTCGACATCCCCCCGGATTTCCAGCGCGACGTGCTGGCGGGGCACCGGCCCCGAATTCAGCTCAATATCGACGCCACCCGGATGACCCAGGCCTTTACCGGCAACTGGTATGTTCAAGACATCGTCAACGGTGAGGTTAATACTTTCCTCCAGAGGCACAGGTTAGCGGCCGCGCTGCCGGTCAATCTCGATCTGCGGGTCAAATATAACCCCAACCTCTATAGACCCTGGTTCGGAGGGGTCATTGCCTTAATCGATATGATCACCATACTCTCCATCGTGCTCACCGGCGCCGCCCTGATCCGGGAACGGGAGCACGGCACCATCGAGCATCTGCTGGTGATGCCGGTTACCCCTTTTGAGATCATGGTCAGCAAAGTCTGGAGCATGGCGCTGGTGGTAATTATCGCTTCAGCTTTTTCCATAACCGTGGTTATCCACTGGGTCTTGTCCATACCCATTGCCGGCTCTGTGCTGCTCTTTCTGGCCGGCACGTTGCTGTTCCTGTTCGCCACCACCTCCATGGCAATTCTCATGGCCACCATCTCACGGACAATGCCGCAATTCGGTATGTTGATGATCCTCGTGCTGTTGCCTCTGATGACCCTCGCGGGCGGACTGACGCCCCGGGAGAGCATGCCCAAGATAGTGCAATACCTGATGCTGGCCGCACCCAACACGCATTTCGTCATGCTGGCCCAGGGCATCCTCTATCGCGGCGCGGGCCTGGATATCGTCTGGCCGCAATTCCTTGCCCTGGCAGTCATCGGCTCCATCCTGTTCGGGCTGGCTCTGGTTCGCTTCCGTAAATCCCTGGAAGCCTCGACCTGAGAACGTAGGAGGAAAGTTATGAAGACCACCCTGACCATCCTTCTGACCCTCTTGCTGCTGTGCGGCTGTGCCGTCGGGCCGGACTACCGCCGGCCCGCCTATCCGGTGCCGGACAGTTTCCGGGGCCAGGGACCGGGTATCCCCGCGCCGCCGGCCGAGGCCTCCTTCGGAGACTTGAAGTGGTTTGAGGTTTTCAAGGACCCGGAACTGCAGAAGTTGATCGAAATCGCTCTGAAGGAAAACTATGATGTGCAGATTGCGGCCCAACGGGTTCTGCAAGCTCGGGAGGAGGTGACCACCCAACGGTCCTATCTCTTCCCTTCAGTGGGAGCCGACGGCGGGATGGAGAGCATCCGCACCTCGGAGCGGGGAGTTCTCCCATTCATACCTCGATTTGAGCGGACCGCGGGCTTCATTGCCGGCGACCTCTCCTGGGAAATTGACTTTTTCGGCCGCATCCGCCGGGCCACCGAAGCCGCCCGGGCCGAGTTTTTCGCCTCTAAGGAAAACCGCAAATTCGTCATCCAGACCTTGGTTACCGACGTGGCCCGGGCTTACATCGAACTCAGAGCCCTGGATCAGCAACTCGAAATCAGCAACCGCACCGTGAAAAACCGGGAAGATTCCCTCAAATTGGTGAAAGACCGATATGACATTGGTTATGATAGCCGAACCCCAGTGGTCATGACCGCAAACCTGGTGCATGGGGCCCGGGCCGAAGTTCCCGACCTGGAGCGGGCTATCGAACAGAAAGAAAACGAGATCAGCATACTTTTGGGGCGAAATCCGGGGCCCATCAGCCGGGGTAAGTCCCTTCTGGAACAGGATTTAACCGGCGCCGTACCCCCGGGACTAACTTCCGCTCTCCTGGAGCGGCGCCCTGACATCCGCTCTGCCGAGCAATCCCTGGTGGCCGCCAACGCCAATATCGGCGAGGCCAAGGCTAGGCTTTTTCCCAACATCAGGATTACCGGCACCTCCGGGTGGGAGTCCGCAGCTTTAAAAACCCTGTTCACCGGGCCGGCCAGTTTCTGGGATCTGGCGATGCCAGGAATAAGCCAACCCATCTTTAATGCGGGTCGGCTGCGGGCTGGCGTCCGGGCCGCGGAGGCCCAGACACAGGAGGCCCTGCTCGCTTATAAAAAGTCCATTCAGCAAGCCTTCCGGGAGGTCTCCGACTCCCTGGTGGCTGTGAGGAAGCTTAAGGGAGTGGTCCTCGAATCAGAACAACAGGTTGACGCGTTGAGGGAGCAAAAGGGCCTGGCGAACGACCGTTTTTATGGAGGGGTGGCCCCGTATCTGGAAGTTCTGGATTCAGACCGGCAGCTCTTCGATTCCGAACTGAAATTAACCCAGGATCGGGCCAACGAGCTCCTGGCCGTCATCGCCCTCTACCGGGCCCTGGGCGGCGGCTGGCAAAATCAGGATGCCTATGTAAAAACAATAAATCCACAGGGAAAGCTATAACTCGCAGGAGAAAGAAAAATGGGCGATCGTCTTTGAGTGGATAATAACCACGGCACTGCCAGAGGACATAGCATGGGCACGATAAGGGAATATTTGTTTAAATTTGCGTGGAGCCTGAATGGTCGAAAGCGGGCGATTATCTGCGCCTCTTTGGGAGTCGGGTTGGGGATTCTGATCAATCGGCTTGAGGGTTGGACGTGGCAACTCTCACTTCTGTTGGGCTGGATTCTGGCGACTAGCAGTTTTTTAATCCTCCAGGCCATTGTTCTTGTCAGTGCCGACGGGCCCATGACGCGGGAGCGCGTCTCCAATGTTAGGCTGGACCGGAGGGACTTGATGATGTTAACTGTCTTTTTATCGATTTTGGGCACCGGGATAGTGGGCCAGCTCCTTACTGCGGTTGGCAAAAATCCGCTGGGGCATTCTCGTCTCATGGTTCAGCTAAGCGTGGTCGCCGTCTTGTTGGCCTGGGTCCTGTTGCACACCTCCTTTGCAGTGCATTACGCCCGATTGTTTTACGAAGCCAAGGATATCCATGGGCTCCCTTTTAAAGAAGGCAGGCGTAGCGGTTTTCGTTTTCCGGGCACCGAGACCCCCACCTATCAAGACTTCCTTTATGTTGCTTTTACCGTGGCCCTGACCTACTCAATGAGCGATGTCAACGTGGAAAACTCGGTGATGCGGCACACAGTGCTCATTCATAGCCTGGTTTCATTTTTCTTCTACTTCATAGTGGGGGGAGGGGTTCTGAATGCCATACTCACTTCCTGAGCGGCTGCTGGACTATCACCTTTGGTTTCTAAGAGATTTCTTATGCTACGTTGCAACGTGGCTCCGCATCTGGAAGTTCTGGATTCAGACCGGCAGCTATTTGACTCCGAACTCAAGTTAACCCAGGACCGGGCCAACATGCTCCTGGCCGTCATCGCCCTCTACCGGGCCCTGGGCGGCGGCTGGCAAACCGAGGATACCCCTGGCCCGAAGACAAAGTCATGAAAATGAGGAGGCAGTTATGACCACTACCGACCAGCAACCGAGGGCGGTTCACGGAGGCGAGAGCATCAGCGCCTATGGGCCGGCTCGCACGACAGTCGAAGGGACCCCGCTGAGCATGGAGGAACTGCGCCAGATCGACGCCTACTGGCAGACCAGCCTTTACCTGTGCCTGGGGATGTTGTACCTGAGGGACAACCCCTTGCTCCGGGAGCCGCTCAAAGTGGAGCATATAAAGCCGCGGCTGTTGGGCCACTGGGGCTCGGACGCCGGCCAGTGCTTCACCTACATTCACTTCAACCGGCTGATCAACAAGTACGACCTGAACGCCATCTATATCTCCGGCCCCGGCCACGGGGCCCCGGCGGTCCTGTCCCAGGCATATCTCGAGGGGACTTACTCCGAGATATACCCGGACAAGAGTGAAGACATCGCAGGAATGCAGTGCTTCTTCAAGCAGTTTTCTTTTCCCGGTGGCATCGGCAGCCACGCCACCCCGGAAACGCCCGGCAGCATCCACGAGGGCGGTGAGTTGGGTTACAGCATTTCCCACGCCTTTGGGACGGTCTATGACCACCCGGACCTGATCACCCTGGTGATGGTGGGCGACGGCGAGTCCGAGACCGGTCCCCTGGCCACGAGCTGGCACAGCAACAAATTTCTCAACCCCATCACCGATGGGGCGGTGCTGCCGGTCCTGCATCTCAACGGCTATAAGATCAACAACCCCACCATCCTGGCGCGCATTAGCCACGAGGAGTTGGAGGCCCTGTTCGTCGGCTATGGCTACACTCCTTATTTCGTGGAGGGGAGCGACCCCGAGAGCATGCATCAGGCCATGGCCGCCACCCTGGAACACTGCGTCCTGGAGATCCGCAAGTTCCAGGAGGAGGCGCGACAGACCGGCCAGGCCTTCCGGCCGCGCTGGCCGATGATCATCCTGCGAAGCCCCAAGGGCTGGACCGCGCCCCGGGAGGTGGACGGGCACTATCTGGAAGGTTTCTGGCGAGCGCACCAGATCCCCATCACGGACGTGGCCACCAATCCGGCCCACCTGAAATTATTGGAAGAGTGGATGCGCGGCTACAAGCCGGAGGAGCGTTTTGACGAGCAGGGGCGCCTGATCCCCGAATTGAAAGCATTGGCTCCCAAGGGGAACCGGCGCATGAGCGCCAATCCCGTGGCCAATGGCGGTTTGTTGCGCCGGCCCCTGGATCTGCCTGACTTCTGCCAGTTCGCCGTCGAGGTCAAGAACCCCGGGGGGACACTGGCTGGGAACGTCCCTACCCTGGGCGTTTTCCTTCGGGAGGTCATGCGGGCGAACCTGCAGAACTTCCGCGTTTTCGGGCCTGATGAGACCCAATCTAACAGGCTCGAAGTCCTCTACGAGGTTGGCAAGAAAGTCTGGATGGGGGAGTACTTCCCGGAGGACGCCGACGGAGGCGAACTGGCCTTGCAGGGCCGGGTCATGGAGATGCTCAGCGAGCACACGGTGGAAGGGTGGCTGGAGGGTTACCTCCTGAGTGGCCGGCACGGGTTTATTAACAGCTATGAGCCGTTCATCCACGTAATCGACTCGATGTTCAACCAGCACGCCAAGTGGCTGGAAAAATGCAACGAGCTTCCCTGGCGGGCCAAGGTGGCGTCACTCAACCTGCTGATCACCGGACTGGTCTGGCGGCAGGACCACAACGGTTTCACCCATCAGGACCCCGGTTTTCTGGACGTGGTCGCCAACAAGAGCCCCAGCGTGGTGCGCATCTACCTGCCGCCCGACGCCAACTGCCTGCTTTCCGTAGGCGACCACTGCCTGCGAAGCGTTAACTATGTCAATGTCATCGTGGCGGATAAACAGGTACACCTGCAGTACCTGGACATGGAGGCGGCCATCACGCACTGCACGAAGGGCGCCGGCATCTGGAACTGGGCCAGCAACGACCAGGGGGTTGAGCCCGATGTGGTCATGGCGAGCTGCGGCGACGTGCCGACCATGGAGTCCCTGGCCGCCACCGCCCTGCTCCGCCAATACCTGCCGGACATAAAGGTTCGGTTCGTGAACGTGGTGGACCTGTTCAAGCTGATACCGAACAGCGAACACCCTCATGGGATGACCGATCGTGAGTTCGAGGCCCTCTTTACTGCCACCAAGCCGGTGGTCTTCAATTTCCACTCTTACCCGTGGCTGATTCACCGGTTAACCTACCGCCGGCCCGGCCAGCACCACATCCATGTGCGCGGCTACAAGGAGATGGGAAACATCAATACGCCCCTGGAGCTGGCTATCCGCAACCAAACCGACCGCTATAGCCTGGCCATTGACGCCATCGACCGGATACCCCGTTTCTGTGAGACGGGGTCCAGCGTGCGAGAGGCCCTGCTGGACCAGCAGATTGCGTGTAAGCAGCACGCCTACGAGTTCGGCGTGGATCAACCAGACATTACCGACTGGAAGTGGCCCCTCTAAGTTGGGACCTCAGAAACGGGTATAGGTCTTGACCGCCGGTCTCGGAAAGAAGCCTTAGGACCCGGGACGGTCATAGTCAAAGGAGATAGCAGCGATGGATGAACAAGAGCTCACCACCACGGCCCAAGCCATGATGCAAGCCGGCAAGGGCCTCTTGGCCATGGACGAGAGTAATTCGACCTGTAACCAGCGTTTTGCCAAATTGGGGATACCGCAAACGGAGGAGGCCCGCCGGGCCTGGCGGGAATTGATTTTGACCACGCCCGGGTTGGGGGAATTCATCAGCGGGACCATTTTATATGACGAGACCATACGCCAGTCCAAAAATGACGGCACGTCTTTTGTTAAGGTCCAAACTGAGGCCGGAATTATTCCCGGCATCAAAGTGGATACCGGCGCCAAAGATATGGCCGGTCATCCGGGGGAGAAAATTACCGAAGGCCTGGATGGCCTGCGGGAGCGCTTGTCGGAATACCGGCAGCTGGGGGCCAGGTTCGCCAAATGGCGGGCAGTGATCACCATCGGCGAGTCCATTCCCAGTTGTGGATGTCTCGAAGCCAACGGCCACGCCCTGGCGCGTTATGCCGCCCTGTGTCAGGAATCCGGTCTGGTTCCCATAGTCGAGCCGGAGGTGCTCATGGACGGTGACCACACCCTGGAGCAGTGCGCCCGCGTGACTGCGGCCGCATTGCACACGGTGTTCTGCCAACTGTACCGACAGCGGGTGCTGTTGGAAGGCATGATCTTGAAGCCCAACATGGTGCTTCCCGGCAAAGCTTGTCCCAAGCAGGCTGGGGTGGAAGAAGTGGCGGACGCCACGGTATCTTGCCTGCTCCGGGCAGTCCCGGCGGCGGTCCCCGGCGTCGCCTTCCTGTCCGGTGGCCAGGACCCTGAACTGGCCTCGGCTCGCTTGAATGCCATGAATCTGCGGTGGCGGTCCAAAATGCCCTGGGTTCTGACGTTTTCCTACTCGCGGGCTATCCAGCAGCCCGCCCTGGATACCTGGAAAGGAGAGGCAACCAATAAGGCCGCCGCCCAAAGGGCCCTGTATCACCGGGCTAAGTGCAACAGTATGGCGCGCCGCGGGGAGTATCGCCAGGAGATGGAGAAACCTTGATCGATGTCGGGATGACCCAGCAACGCCGGGCATAGGAAACAAATGACCATGGGCCTTATTCTTTACTTTCTTCGACACGGGGAAACCACCGCCAGCCAGACAGGCGGCTATTGCGGCACCCTTGATCCGGACTTGACCCCAGCAGGGCATGAAATGGCCCGAGATTTTGCCGCTACCTATAGAGACCTTGCCTGGGAGGCCGTCTTTTGCAGTCCCCTGAAACGCGCCGTGGCTACGGCCCAACCTTTGTGCGAAGCCTTGGGAGTTACCCCGCAACTGAAGGATGGGCTCAGAGAAATCGCCTACGGCCAGTGGGAGGGCAAGACCCCTGAGGAAGTGAACCGCGAGTTCCATGATGAATATGTGAGTTGGTTGGCCGACCCGGGTTGGTATGGGCCCAGCGGGGGGGAACGGGGGGTGGATATAGCCCGCCGCAGCTCGCTGGTGCTGGATGAGATTGAACGGACGCTGCCCTCGGGCAATGTCCTGGTGGTATCTCACAAAGCCACGACGCGCATCATGCTGTGTTCCCTGTTGGGCATCGATGTGGGCCGTTATCGCGACCGCATCAGCCTGACGGTGGCCGCCTTAAGCATCGTGGAAATGACCAAACAAGGACCGTTACTAAAGGTGCTGGGCGATCGAACGCACTTGCGAGAATCACTGCGCGGGCGGCCAGGCACATAACTCATTGTTTCCATTAGGATATCTCGTTCTTTTGGCTTTAAAACCAGCATCAGCTTTGATTCGAAAGCGCCCACCCCTTGGAAATCACTGAAAAGGCATGGCAATGGCGCCGGACAGCCACATTTTAACCATCAACTGCGGCTCTTCCAGCATCAAATTTTCCCTTTATGTGCTTGGGGAAATCGAGAGACTGGTCTTAGAAGGGGAATTGGCCAGAATCGGGCTCAGCCAGGGATTCTTTCAGGCCAAAGATCAAGCAGGCCGTCAACTTACCGCCCAGAAATTGGACTTGCCGGATCATGGGGCTGCCTTTAAAACCCTCTCTGCTTGGCTAGAAGGCCATGAAATCGGCAAGGAGCTTCACGGCGTAGGCCACCGGTTGGTGCATGGGGGGCCGGCCCACGTCAAGCCCCAACTGGTGTCCTCCGCCTTGATTGAGGATTTAAAACTGCTGATCCCCCTGGCCCCTGATCACCTCCCCGATGAAATTAAAGGGCTGGAGGAGGTTCATCGTCATTTTCCGGCCCTGCCGCAGATTGTCTGTTTCGATACGGCCTTCCACCGGCGGATGCCGGAAATAGCTCAGCGGTATGCCCTACCCAAGTCCCTGAGCATGGAAGGTTTGCGGCGTTATGGTTTCCATGGACTCTCTTATGAATATGTTACCCAGGAATTGGTTAAGGTGGCGGGTGCGTCGGCCGCGTCTGGCAAGATAATTATTGCCCATCTGGGCAATGGCGCCAGTATGGCGGCCATCGAGGGCGGCAGGAGCCTGGATACTACCATGGGACTGACGCCGGCGGGGGGCCTGGTGATGAGTACGCGGGTGGGAGACCTGGACCCCGGAGTAATCGTTTATTTGCTTCAGGAGAAGGGCATGACCCGGGCGGCGGTGAATAACCTGATCAATCATCAAGCGGGCCTGTTAGGGCTATCAGGAATCAGTGGCGACATGCACGACCTTTTGGCCAAAGCGGGCACCCAGGCCGACGCACGCCTGGCGGTGGAGATCTTCTGCTATCAGGCGAGGAAATTCGTCGGAGCCCTGGCCGCCTCCTTGACTGGACTTGACACCTTGATCTTTACCGGCGGCATTGGTGAGAACTCTGCCATCATCCGGGCGCGAATCTGTGCCCCCCTGCGATTTCTCGGCATTGTCCTGGACAAGGGCTTGAATGAAGGCAATTTCCCGATCATTTCCCGGATAGACAGTCGGGTCACCGTTCGGGTCATGAAGACCAACGAAGACCTGATGATCGCCAGACACACCCGGGATCTGGTGATTGAATCATAAGAGTGTGGCAGCCGCCTGGGGAGGAAAATCGTGGCCATACGGCTCCCACGGACCCCAGCGGCGGATTTCGGCGGGAAGGGATGGTCTGGCACTTGTTGATTTTACCAGACGGATTATCAACGGGAGGGTTAAATGTCTGAACCCATCTTTGCTTACGAACTGCGCAGGGCTGACGAACTACTCAGACTTGCCGGCATGGAAGAACTCCTCGAACTGGCCCTGGATTTGCGGTGGTCATGGGATCATGGCGCCGACGAGATCTGGCGTCCGCTGGCTCCGGAATTGTGGGACCTCACCCGCAATCCGTGGGTCATTCTCCAAACCGTGGCGCCGGGTAAGCTGAAAGAATTGGCCGCGGATGTCAAGTTCCGGGCCCGGGTGGAAACCTTGGTCCAGGAGATGCGCACTTCCCGCGGCGCGGCCGCCTGGTTTCAAAAGACCCAGGCTCAGGCGCCGTTGACCACGGTGGCTTATTTCAGCATGGAGTTCATGTTGGGCGAGGCCCTGCCCATTTACTCGGGCGGCTTGGGCAACGTGGCCGGCGATCAGCTTAAAGCCGCCAGCGATCTCGGGGTGCCGGTCGTCGGCGTCGGGTTGTTGTACCAGAACGGGTATTTTAGACAGGCCATTGCTGCTGATGGGTCTCAGTTGCCCCTGTATCCTATTAACGATCCTGCACAACTACAGATCGCCCCAGTGCGTGATGCCAGCGGCGAGTGGGTCAGACTGCAAGTCCATCTTCCCGGTTACACAGTTTGGGTGCGCACCTGGCAGGCGCAAGTGGGCCGCCTGAAATTATATCTCCTGGACCTGAACGACCCGGCCAACCCACCCATTGTGCGGGGCATAACGAGTGAATTATATGGGGGCGGCCTGGAAATGCGCCTCAAACAGGAACTCGTGCTGGGTATCGGCGGCTGGCGCATGTTGCGCGCTCTGGGGATCAATCCGGAAGTTTGCCACCTGAATGAAGGTCACGCGGCCTTCGCCATCCTGGAACGAGCCTTGGATTGCATGCGGGAAACCGGGGAAAACTTCGAGGTAGCGCTCCAGGTGACCCGGGCCGGCAATCTCTTTACGACCCACACCCCGGTGGAAGCTGGCTTTGATCGCTTCCCGCCGAACTTGATTCGGCAGTATGCGGGCCAATATGCGGAGAATCAGTTAGGGCTGTCATATCGCGATTTTATGGCGTTAGGACGCCTTGATCCCGGCGACGACCAGGAACCCTTCAACATGGCCTATCTCGCCCTGCGCGGCAGTGGCGCGGTCAACGGCGTGAGCCAGTTGCACGGGAAAGTCAGCCGG
>JBKQKO010000014.1:0-8323 GCA_052147455.1 Desulfobaccales bacterium
TGAGATAGACCTCCATATTCTTCATGGGACCATAGGTGAGTTTCACCGGCATAAAGTAGGTGTAAAAATCGCCCCTGGCGCTCACCGTCCGCCAATTCTGGTTGAAGGACCCCGGATAGATGGACAAGGCCGAGAGCACCGAGAGGCTGAAATGGCCGGTGTCAATGGGGATGGTGGTGTCGGTGAGGATGGGGCCGGCGGTGGTGGGAGCTTCCTCTTTTTTCACTTCGGGCGGAGCGCCCCCGGCGGGAGTTTCCGGCGAGGCTTGCGGGCCGGCGGGAGTTTGCGCCAGGGCCGGCATCGCGGCCAGGCCTCCCAGAAAACTTAGTAAAGCCAGGCAGACCAGGACCTTTCCCTTACTGCCACAAACCTTAAGCAGATGTCTAATCATCCAGGTTTCCCCCTTTAAAATTTGATACCCGTTGATTGTTAACAAGCATGGTTCCGGGTTAAATTTAATTTAGCAAGTTGCCAAACGGAGCTCTGGGGCCTTCACTTTTTTGTTAATTTGCTCCCAAGGCACCGGTGAGCCAGCGGGAGAGGTCAATTGGCAAAATAGGGCGGAGGAGCCCCTTCCCCCGCCCCTCGGCTTAAACCGCGGCCTCCCCGGTCTCCCCGGTGCGGATGCGGATGACCTCCGCCACCGGGTAGACGAAGATCTTGCCGTCCCCGATCCGGCCGGTGCGGGCGTTGGCCACGATAGTCTCCACCACGGTTTGGGCCTTTTCATCCGGGGTGACTACTTCAATTTTCACCTTGGGGAGGAAATCGACCTGGTATTCCAACCCCCGGTAAACCTCCCGGATGCCCTTTTGCACCCCGAAGCCTTTAACCTCGGTCACCGTCATACCTTTCACGCTGATGGCGTGCAGGGCATCCTTCACCGCTTCCAATTTGAAAGGCTGAATTATCGCCTCTATCTTTTTCATACGCTTCTCCTATACGCTTTGCAGAAGTCAGCAATTTTTTGGATCATGGGACTTTCGGGAAAGTCCGGGCCATTATAAAGCGCTGGTGCCAACTGGTGACAGGAACTCGCCGGGGTGAAGCCTACTCGGCCTGCCGCCTCCAGGGTTATGCAGGCAGGCCGAGCACGTCCTGCCATCATTCCGCGGTTACGCTTTCAGGGTAGCAAGGCATACCGAATTCCGGCACGTCGAGGCCTTCCTTCTCCACCTCTGCAGGAACGCGCAGCGGATAGATAGCATTTATGATTTTGAATACCACGTAGGTAAACCCGAATGCATATACCACCATGAGCGTGGCCCCGCCGATCTGAGTAAAGAACTGCGTCACGTCCCCGTGAAGCAGGCCGGTTACCCCCTGGCCGGCCGTCCCGAGGTAGGTCGTGGCGCCGACATTGTTCCAGCCCGCGCCGTACGTTCCATCGGCGAAGATACCGACACAAACCCCACCCAGCCAGCCGCAATAGCCGTGCACGGAGATTGCCCCGCACGGGTCGTCAACCTTGATCACCCGTTCGTTAAAGAGAACCCCCAGGCAGACGAGCAGGCCGGCAAGAATGCCGATAATAATGGCTGAGTTCGGGCTAACAAACGCACAAGGCGCGGTGATGGCAACCAGACCCGCGAGCATGCCGTTGCACGCCATCGAGATGTCGGGTTTACCGAAAAGGCAGTACCAGAAGATCAATGCCGTCGCCGAAGCCGAACAAGCGGAGAGGTTCGTGTTCACTGCAATCACCGAGATGCGCAGGTCCGTGGCGCCCAGGGTGGAGCCCGGGTTAAAACCCATCCAGCCGAACAGGAGAATGAAGGTGCCGATCACCACAAAGGCAAGGTTATGAGCTGGAAAGGCTCTCGGTTTGCCGTCCGGCCCATACTTGCCGAGGCGAGGACCAAGGATGAGAGCCAACGCCATGGCGGCGAAGCCACCCACGCCGTGGACCACGGTCGAGCCCGCAAAATCTACGTAGCCATGGGCAAAGTTCAAGGAGGCACCCAACTGAGAGAGCCAGCCGCCGCCCCAGACCCAACATCCGAATATGGGGTATAAGAGGGCGCCCATGAAGATCTCGCAGAGGATGAATGCCCAGAAAGTGATCCGCTCACAGATGGCGCCCACGATGATATACCCGGCCGTCTCCATGAATACGACTTCGAAGAGTGTGAGGCAATTGCTGCCAGCGTCGTAGGCCGGTCCGCTCAGGAAAAAGCCTTTGCCGCCCAAAAAGCCCCACAGGCCGCTTCCTAAGAGGAAGCGGTCCAGGGTTGGCGTCCCGCCCAGATTCGTCGGCGCCGCATTCACGGCGGCGGCGCCATACTGGAAGGCGTAGCCGGCCACATAGTAAGCTAAAAAGGCGAAGACATAAGCGGCGAAGTTAAGCATCATCAGATGGCCGGCGTTCTTCCTGCGCACCAACCCGCAGGTCAGAAGGGCGAAGCCTGCTTGCATGAAGAGGACCAGGTACCCTGTGAGGAGAGTCCAGTTGAAGTTGACAGCAACATGGTTGTGCCCGACCGCGTTGGCGAGCTTGACCGCTAAAGGCTCTTTGGCTGCCTGCTTCTGGTATTCGTCGAATTCCTTTTTCTTGTCTGCATAGTCAGGGGCTTTGGTGTCGGTCGGCTCAGAAACGACAAAGGCATTACCGGCCGCGTCGAGAGCATTATCCTTGTTCCCCGTGGCAATTCCCGCGGGGTCGGGCTTGGGCTCCGGAGCTTGAGCCACTGGCGCCGCCGCGGGCGCGGCCGCTTCGTCAGCGGCGGCCGCCAGCAGCGGCGATGCCAGGGACACCAGGATGAATACCAGCAGATAAATGATGAATCGTTTCGATTGCACTTGGTTATTCCTCCCTCATGAAATGGTTTTAACTGAAAATGAACAGGGCGCCTTTTACCTGAGGGAAGGGTAAGCAATTGTTGTGCCATACTGTTTTAATAATAATATCAATTAGTTATATTTATTGACCTTAATTTAAATATTACAAATATGTTTATAACTAATAATTAATTTACCTTTTGTGTAATATTTAATCGTTTTTGATTATTGGGCTACCAGATTTTATGAATCAACAATGACACTTATGGTATACAATTATGAAGGTTGACAATCTGGGATTTGACAAATCAAAGGGGGCGGCTCGCCTCCAGGGTGAGCCGCCCCCTTGCCTAAACTGGTTAATTCTTGGACCGCAGCCCGGTTAAACCGCGTTTTCCCCGGTCTCTCCGGTGCGGATGCGGATAACCTCCGCCACCGGGTAGACAAAGATCTTGCCGTCCCCGATGCGGCCGGTGCGGGCTACCTTGACGATCGTTTCCACGATGACCTGCGCCATGGCATCCGGCGCCACCACCTCGATCTTCACCTTGGGGATAAAATCCACCTGGTATTCCAGCCCCCGGTAGACTTCCCGGATGCCCTTTTGCGCTCCGAAACCCTTGACTTCGGTGACGGTCATGCCCTGGACGCTGAGGGCGTGCAAGGCCTCCTTTACCGGCTCCAGCTTGAAAGGCTGAATGATGGCCTCGATCTTTTTCATTTTTCCTCCTTAATTACAGGTTGTAGGCCGTTTCCTGATGTTCACTGAGGTCCAGACCGGCAACTTCTTCATCAACGCTTACCCGCAGGCCCATGGTGAGGTCCAGGACCTTAAAGAGAATGAAGCTGACCACGAAGGAATAGACCAGAGTAGCCCCCACCGCGATGAACTGGATCCACAATTGCCCGGGATTGCCGAAGAACAGCCCGTCGGCCCCGGCCTCGTTTACCAGTTTACAGGCGAACAACCCGGTTGCCAAGGCGCCCACGATCCCCCCGACACAGTGCACTCCCACCACGTCCAGGGAATCATCATAGCCCAATTTCGGCTTGGCCAACACCGCCAGGTAGCAAATAACCCCGGCGAGGATGCCGATGATGATGGCGGACATGGGGCCGACGAAGCCGGAGGCGGGGGTGATGGCCACCAACCCCGCCACCGCCCCGGAAGCTGCGCCCAGGGTGGTGGGCTTGCCCCGGAAGATCCATTCCACCGCGATCCAGGCCAGGGTGGCGGCGGCAGTAGCCAGATGGGTGGCGGTGAAGGCGGAGCTGGCCAGGGACCCGGCCGCCAGGGCGCTGCCGGCGTTAAACCCGAACCAGCCGAACCACAGCAGTGCCGCCCCCAGGATGGTCATGGGCAGGTTGTGGGGGATGAAGGATTCGGTGCCCTCGCCATGGCCGGTGTAACCCTTGCGGCGCCCCATCACCAGGGCCGCAGCCAGGGCGCCGATGCCGGCGTTGATGTGCACCACCGTGCCTCCGGCAAAATCCAGGGCCCCCAGGTTCTTCAACCAGCCGCCCTCACCCCAGACCCAATGGGCGACGGGATCGTATACCAGGGTGGCCCATAAGATCATGAAGACCAAAAAAGTGCTGAATTTCATGCGCTCGGCAAAGGCGCCGGTGATCAGGGCCGGGGTGATGACGGCAAACATGCACTGGTAGATCATAAAGGTCTGATGGGGAATGGTGGCGGCATAGGCCTTAAAGGGTTCGAAACCCACCCCGTTTAACCCCAGCCAATCCAGGTTGCCGATGAAGTGCCCCACATCCGGGCCAAAGGCCAGGCTGTAACCGAAGACCGCCCATTGGATGCTGATCACCCCCAGCAGGACAAAATTTTGCATGATGGTGCCCAGGACATTTTTGCTGCGCACCATACCCCCATAAAAGAGCGCCAAACCCGGGGTCATCAGCATTACCAGGGCCGCGGACATCAACATAAAGGCGATATCACCCGAATTCATGCCACCAATTCCTCCTTTTATCTAAAATTATATATTCAACAGCAAATGGCGTGCCACTTTTGATTACCAATAATTTCCATGAGTTATCCAGATAAAGGCCGGTATGGTTAACAAATGTGCAAAATTAGCCTAATAAAGCTACATAAATGTCAATATAAGCGCTTATCACCCGACAAGGACAATAAGTAGTTACATTTTTGCTGATCTCCAGGGAGACCTGGGTAAATTACGCCACCAGCCTGGTTTTTATCCCCCCGGCCCTGATAGTGTCCGGCAAGGTTTTTGCTAATCTGCCGTTGTAATCTAGGCTCCCAAATCTTATTTGATTAACTTATTGAGTTCTCTTCTTTAACCCCTCTCCCCCATTGCGGGAGAGGGCAGGGTGAGGGGGAAATGATCCGTCTTTGAAGCCACCCCTCACCCCACCCCTCTCCCCTCACAGGGGAGAGGGAGTTTTGGCATTTCCGGACTGCCCCCGTCTTCTCTGGCTTAAGGCTTGCGGCTACATTTTTCAATTTTCATTCGCCAGTCATTTGTGAATCTCCGCCGGACAATACTGCTTCGGCCCTGATCTTGCTGCTATGACCTTTCTGGACTCGCTGCTGGGAGGCTTTTTCTGCCTGATCGGCTGGAGCTACAAATGAGTCACCGGGAAGGTGGGGATGGGGAGGGCGGCGTGAAACTGCTGATCTTTGGCGGCGGGTGCGGGACCCTTACGAAAAATACGGAAAATTCGGAATTAAGGCCCTTTTACCTCATTAAAAAATATTAAATTTATGGCCCGGGAAATCGGGCCGGAGGTCAGGGTCCCCGGCCCTTACCCCGGTTGGGAGGGGGCCAGGACTGCCGGCCCTGGCCCTCCAGCCACTGCTCTCATCTCTGCGCCGACAGCTCCCAGGCCAGGCGGGCGGCGCCCAGGAGGCCGGCGTCGTCTCCCAGTTGGGCCGGGGCGACGCTCACCGCCTCCGGCGGGAACAGGGTAAGCCGGTGGTGCAGCTCCTCGAGCAGTGACGGTTGGAAGACCTCCCAGGCCCGGGCAAAGCGGCCGCCGATGATCACCCGGGAAAGTCCCAGGAGGTGCACCGCGGCCGCGATGGCCTGGGCCAGACTGCGTCCCACCCGGTCGAAGGCCCGCAGGGCCAGAGGGTCCCCGTTGAGGGCAGCCGCCACCAGGGTTTCCCCCTGGATGGCGTCGGGATCGATGACATAGAGATCCTGAAGCCAGGAGGAGACCCCCTGGGCCAGTTGCTCCTTAACCCAGGCCACGGTCCAAAAGGCCGAAGCCAGGGTCTCCAGGCAGCCCCGGTTGCCGCAATGGCATTTTCGGCCGTGCGGCTCCAGGGTAATGTGGCCGATCTCCCCGGCGGTGCCTTGGGAGCCCTGCCACAGGCGGCCATCCAGGATGAGGCCGCCTCCCACCCCGGTCCCCAGGGTGATGCCCAACAGGTGCCGGTGGCCGACGCCGCCTCCCAGCCAGTGTTCCCCCAGGGTAAAGAGGTTGGCGTCGTTTTCCAGAAACAGCGGCCAGGCCAGGAACGGCGACAGAAGCGGCCCCAGGGGGCAGTCGTTCAGGACCGGCAGGTTGGGGGAAAAGGCGATGCGGCCTTCCCGGGAGAGAATCCGGCCGGGGATGCCCAGGCCCACCCCTTGGATCTGCATGCCGCGGCAACTGGCTTCCTCACCGCAGGCCGCCAGATCCAGGGCCAGGGTGGAGATCAGGGCGTCCCGATCGGGCATGGTGGCCGTGGCTCGCTCCCAGCGGGCCAGGATCTCGCCGCGGGGGGAGACCAGGGCCAGACGGAGGTTGGTGCCCCCCAGATCGATGCCCACTACCGCCGTCTCTTTTGCCATCGGGTCCCCTAAATAAAAATCTCCGGAAGGGCTTCCTTGAGGGTGGCCGTGCTGATCGCCCCGGCCCGCACCAGGCGGGGCGGGCTCACGGTCAGGTCCACGATGGTGGAAGGCCGGCCTCCAGGGGTGGGGCCGGCTTCCAGGATCAGGTCCACCTCTTCCCCCAATTCTCTGGCCACCGCGGCCGCCTCCGTCAGGGGAGGTTGTCCGGAGCGGTTGGCGCTGGTGCCGGTGACTGGAAACCCCAGGGCCCCCAGCAAACGGCAGACCAGGGGCTGCCCAGGCTGGCGCACCCCGATGGCCCCGGTGCCGCCGGTGAGCAAGGGAGGCAAATCCGGCCTGGCCGGCAATATCAGGGTCAAGGGACCCGGCCAGAGATGAGCCAGCAAGCGGAAGGCCGGCGGCGCCGGGAGGGCCACCTGGGGTAACATCTCCGGGCCGGCGATCAGCACCAGGACGGGATTTTCCGGGGGGCGGCCCTTCACCCCGAACAGCCGGGTGAGGGCGGCCTCGTCAAAGGGATTGACCGCCAGGGCGTAAAAGGTCTCGGTCGGCAGCGCCAGGAGCCCCCCGGAGCGCAATAGCCCCCGGGCCTCGGCAATAAAGTCTGCGGCCAGCTCTTCCCGCCAAACCCAGAGGCGCCCCATGCCCCATATTAACTTCCGCCAACTCGTCTGGCAAGTAGTTGTCCGCTTTCAGCTATCAACCATCTCGCAGTTAAACTCTAGAACATTGTAATTTCAATGAAAACAATGTATTGCCCTGATGTAACCAAATTCCTCTCCCATGCCCGGGGACGACAGCGGGTGAGGGGTGGTTTCGTCATCCATCCATATCCCCCCTCACCCTGCCTTCTCCCCCCAGGGGGGGATAGGGGACAAGCTTGTAAGTTCCATGAACAGGCCAGATGGCGCGAAATCACCGCCCATTTTTTTGTCAGGCGCCAGACCGGTAAAACCCCTTTGGCCCTAACCCCTAATCCCTAAACCCTGCTCTGGCCTTATCCTTTGCCTTTCTCCCTCCTGACCTTTCCCGTCAGGTGGTCGATATCTATCCTCAGGACCGCAGTCTTATCCAGGGAATTGGCGGCCTTCACCCTCCCCACCTCTACTTGTTCCGGGTTGCCGCGATAATATTTTTCCACCAGGGCGATTAATCCTTGCAATTTTTCCTGGGTATTATCGACTTCGTAAATTTTTCCGAAAACCATGGCGCTCTTATATTTCATGCTAAAGGTATCGGGCAATTTAAAAAAGGGGTCGGCACCCTGGACGACGCAGAAGGAGACTCGATTATCCCGGCGGATATGACGCAATTTCTTGCCTTCCAAAGCGCAATGCAAGTAAATGCTATTTTGCAGATAGACGTAGCTGAAAGGGACTCCATAGGCATAATCGTCGCCACCGTTCATGGATAAGACCCCAAAGGTGCCGTTGGCCAAAATTTCCTCGGCCTCCGGCCGGTTCAGTCCCCGGTCTTGCCGTCTCATTTCCTGGAACATGTTAATCTCCTGGAGTGGCGGCCAGCCTGCCGCGGCCTGGCAAAAAATTAAAACACCCTGGATCTCAGGCAGGTGTCCATTTTTATCATAAGGAACTGGTGGGCAGTGCCCACCCTTGTATCTTAGGTTAAGATACGCTTTATTGAAGTTCTGGTCATGGTCGCGTTGGCAAATGGACATTGTGGTTTGGACCACCCCTGGGGCAGGCCCCGGGGCCTGCCCC
>JBKQKO010000015.1:0-6498 GCA_052147455.1 Desulfobaccales bacterium
GGGGCAGGCCCCGGGGCCTGCCCCAGGGGTGGTCCAAACCACAATGTCCATTTGCCAACGCGACCATGACCAGAACTTCAATAAAGCGTATCTTAACCTAAGATACAAGGGTGGGCACTGCCCACCAATTCCTATAAAATCTATTCCCCAAAATCTGAATCAAATTTGAGATCGATAGCGCAGGCGTCTCCTTTCGATTTCCTCCTGGATTTCCTTGGGGTTGGCCAGCCCGAACCAGAACATCTCCGGCCCGCCGGATTTATCCTCGATGACGAGATTGCCCACCCGCAGGATCGATTGGGTGAGCCCCCGGCGCAACCGGACGTCCCCCAGGTTCTCCCAGGTGATTTCCTGCTGCCGGGGCGACGGCCAGCGCCACCGCGTCGCCAGCCCCCGCTGGCTGAGGCAGTACTCCCGGCCCAACTTCAGATAGATTACCAGGGCGATGAGGACCAGGCCCAGGAGCGTGCCCACCGCCACGGAAAAATGGAACACCCCGAAAATCCAGACATCGGGGTTGAACCGCGGTCCCAGCAGGAAGATGACAATGGCCACATAATACACCATAAAGGCCCGGCCGCAGGGAACCAGGATTTCCTCCGGGGCAGGCATCATTTCTTTTTCCGCCATTTCCCCCCACCTCTAATCCCAATTTCGCCACAGGCGGGACGCCTATGCTACCGGACTTGGTAGCATGGGCCTCTGGCCTGTGTGAGCTAAACTTTCAATTTCGCCACAGGCGGGACGCCTATGCTACCGGACTTGGTAGCATGGGCCTCCGGCCTGTGTGAATTAAACTCTTTCATAAAGCCAAGGATAATCTTCCGGGCCCGCCGCCAATCCCTGTATTACTGGATTATTTCTGATATATTGCCATTTTTCCAAAAATTCTGTCTCGTCTCGGACAATTCGATCATAGCGCTCTTGCTGCCAGAGGGGTCCTTTGGACCCACTTAGCCGGTTAATTCTATGCGCACTGAAACTCTTCACGCTATGAAGAATTTCCCCCAGGTCAATGGTCCCGCCTTCAGAAAGGGTAACAGGCTGAACCAAGGCATGAACATGGTCGGGCATGACGACGGCGACATAAACCTTCCATTTGCTGCCATCCCAATATCGAATGGCCTCCAGGCTAATGGCACGCGCTTCAGGCGATAATTTCTTTCCTGCCCGGCAGTGCCAACTTACGAAATACACCTGGCCAGGCTCCTGCCAATGAGGCAGATTTCTCCTGGTGATTTTGAACTGTTTCACAGGGGGGACACCTGGGCAGCATGGACTTGGTAGCATGGGCCTCTGGCCTGTGTGAAATAAACTATAAATTTAGCCCACAGGCGGGACGCCTATGCTACCGGACATGGTAGCATGGGCCTCTGGCCTGTGTGAAATAAACTATAAATTTAGCCCACAGGCGGGACGCCTATGCTACCGGACTTGGTAGCACCCTCCCGCCGCTGGCTCAGTTTAGCCCATCAATAAACCATCTGAAAATCCGCCAGGTCCCCCAGGTAGGGCTGCCACTCCACCTCCAGGTGATCCACGTAGGCATGGGGCGGACCCTGGCGGCACCAGGCCAGCATGATCTCCAGGACTTGCCGCTCACCTTCGAAGAGGGCCTCCACCCGGCCATCCGCCAGGTTCCTGACCCAGCCCGCCAGACCCAGGGCCCTGGCCTCATCCCGGGTGGAGGCCCGGAAGTAGACCCCGTGTACCCGGCCCTCAATCAGGACATGGATGCGCGCCTTGTCCGCCATCATGACCTCCTGCCGATCAGTTCTGCGAAGGCCGGTTCGTCCAGGAGGGGCACCCCCAGTTCCAGCGCTTTGGCGCGCTTGCTGCCCGGATCAGCCCCCACCACCACGTAGTCGGTCTTGGCGGACACCGAAGAACTCACCTTGCCGCCCCGGGCAGTCACCTGGGCCTTGGCCTCCTCCCGGGAGATATGGGCCAGAGCCCCGGTAAAAACGAAGGTTTTGCCCGCCAGGGGGCCGGTCGCCGGCGCCTCCGGCGGCAGCTCCTTTACTCCGGCCTCACGGAGCTTGCGGATAATTTCCCGGTTTCGGGGGTTGTCGAAATATTCCCGGATGCTGGCGGCCCTGTTAGGACCTATTTTTTCCACTTCTTCCAGTTTTTCTTCACTGGCTTCCATTAAGTCTTCCAGTTTCTTGAAATCTTTAGTAAGGATCTGAGCCTGAGCTGTCCCTACCAGCCTGATCCCCAGAGCGTTGAGCAGCCGCCAGAAGGGGGGATGTTTGCTGCCCTGAATGGCGCTGATGATGTTCTGGGCCGATTTTTCGGCAAAGCGCTCCAGGGGGACGAGGTCGCCTTCGGTAAGTTGATACAAATCGCTAGCGTCCTTCACCAGACCGACCTTAACCAATTGCAGGATGATCTTTTCTCCCAGGCCGTCGATGTCCATGGCGGTCTTGGAAGCGAAATGCATGATGCTGCGGGTCTGGGTCCCGAAGCAATCGCGGTTGGGGCAGCGGGTCACTTTCTCGCCCGGGGGCCGCACCAGGGGGGTTCCGCAGGCCGGGCAGAGCTTGGGCATCTGAAAGGGTTTCTCCTGGCCGCTGCGGCGCTCGGTGATGACCTTGACCACCTCGGGGATGACGTCGCCGGCCCGCTGGACCAGCACCCAATCACCAACCCGCACGTCCTTGCGAGCCACTTCGTCTTCGTTGTGCAGGGTGGCCCGGCTGACGGTGACGCCGCCCAGCGCAACCGGCTGCATCACCGCCATGGGGGTGACTGCGCCGGTGCGCCCGACGTTGACCACGATGTCCAGCACCCGGGTAGTCTCCTGGGTGGCCGCAAACTTGTAGGCTAGTGCCCAGCGGGGACTGCGGGTCGTGGCGCCCAACCTCTCCTGCAGGGAGAGAGAGTCCACCTTGATGACCATGCCGTCGATTTCGTAAGGCAGGCCGTGGCGTTGCTGCTCCAGCCGGCGGTGGTAGGCGATGGCCGAATCGATCCCCTCACCCCGCTCGATGAGCGGCGAGACCCGAAACCCCCAGGTTTTCAAGGTCTGCAGCACTTCCCAGTGGGACGCGAAACTGCGGCCCCGCACCTCGCCTACCCCGTAACAGAAGATCTTCAGGGGGCGGGCCGCGGTGATGCTGGGGTCCAGTTGGCGCAGGGAGCCCGCCGCGGCGTTGCGGGGGTTGGCAAAAGCCGTCTCGCCCTGGGACAGGCGCTGCTCATTGAGCTTCTTGAACTCACTCAGATCCATGTAGACTTCCCCCCGGACCTCCAGCAGCTCCGGGGCCGGCTCTTCCCGGGTGAGGATTTGCAAGGGGATGGTATGGATGGTCTTCAGATTCTGGGTGACGTTTTCCCCCCGAACCCCGTCGCCCCGGGTAGATCCCACGCGGAAGCGCCCCTGTTCATAGACCAGTTCAATGGCGCAACCATCCATCTTGGGCTCCAGGACGTATTGGAGTGTCTCCCGGCCGCGCAGAAAGCGCTGCAGGCGCGCCTCGAACTCCCGCACCTGGCCCTCGCTGAAGGCATCATCCAGGGAGATCATCGGCAGCCGGTGGCGCACGGTCTCGAACTTTTCCAGGGGCGCGGCCCCCACCCGCTGGCTGGGTGAATCCGGGGTCAGCAACCGTGGATAGCGCTCCTCCAGACCGATGAGCTCCTCAAGAAGACGGTCGAATTCCGCATCGGAGACTACCGGGTCATCCAGGACATAGTAGCGGTAATTGTGGTAATTGATCTGCTCCCGGAGCTTCTGCACCCGGTCCACGACTTCCTGGGGGATGTCTTTCTGCGCCATGGCCGCCCTCTTTGGGGGATATGATAGGAGGTTTTCTCCGGCTTGGCAAGGCGGAATCATACGCCGGCCAGTCTTGACAGGCGGTCTCCCTCCGCATAAAACATGAGGGGCGGAACCTTTTGTCAAACCAGCGGAAGTGGGCACTGCCCACCAAAACCTAGGGGGCAACCCGACGATGGGGAGAAGGCATGTATTGGGACCGGAGCATTGAGACCCTCGAGCGCGCCGCTTTGCAGGAACTACAGCTGCAGCGCCTGCGGCAGACGGTCAGCCGGGCGGCCCGCAGCCCCTTTTATGGCGAGCGCCTGGCCCGGTCCGGGGTGAAGGCGGAGTCGATCAACAGCCTGGAAGATATTCGCCGGATTCCCTTCACCAGCAAGGACGACCTGCGGGCCCGGGGCCGGGACCTGCTCTGCGTCCCCCAGACGGAAATCGTCCGGCTGCACGCCTCTTCGGGCACCACCGGCCAGGCCACCGTGATCTATTACACCCGCCGGGACATCGAGACCTGGGCCGATCTGGTGGCCCGCTCCATGTACATGACCGGGGTGCGGCCGGGGGACGTCTTCCAGAATATGATGGGCTACGGCCTGTTCACCGGGGGCCTGGGGTTCCACTACGGCGGCGAGCGACTGGGGGCCCTCACCATTCCGGCGGGCGCCGGGAACAGTGCCCGGCAGATCCAACTCTTGCAGCAGTTCGGGACCACCGTCATCCATATCATCCCCAGCTTCGCCCTGTATCTCTTAAAAAGCTTCGCCGAGCACGGCCTGGACCCTCGCGATCTGCCCCTCAGGATCGCCTTCATCGGGGCCGAACCCCATTCGGAGCACATGCGGCGGCGCATCGAGACAGCCTACGGCCTCAAAGCCTACAACTCCTATGGCCTCTCGGAGATGAACGGCCCGGGGGTGGCCTTCGAATGCCCGGAACAGAACGGCATGCACCTCTGGGAGGACGCCTTCCTGCTGGAAGTGGTGCACCCCCAGACCCTGGAGCCCCTGGGGCCCGGGGAGATGGGGGAACTGGTATTCACCAACCTCAGCCGCGAGGGGATGCCCCTGCTGCGGTACCGCACCCGGGACCTGGCTTCTTATGAAGAGGACCCCTGCCCCTGCGGCCGGGCCTTCCGGCGTCTTTCCCGCATCCAGGGCCGCACCGACGACATGCTCATCGTTAAAGGGGTCAACATCTTTCCCCTGCAGATCGACCGGGTGTTGATGGCTATGCCGGAAGTGGGCAACCACTACCTGGTGGAGGTGACCCGGGAGGAGTTCAACGACCTGCTGCACGTCAAGGTGGAAGTGCAGGCCAATTTTTTTCAAGAGGACCTCAAGTACCTGAGCAGCTTAAAGAAACGCATCACCGAGGCCCTGAGAAGCGAGCTCCTGGTAACCCCCCGGGTGGAGCTGGTGGAGCCCCACAGCCTGCCGCGCAGCGAAGGCAAGGCCCAGCGGGTGGTGGATAAACGTCCCCAATAGAGGAGTTGGAGAGACCCTGGCGAAAAGCCAGAGGTGGCGCCGGCCCTCCTGACCGGCTAAGTTGACATCCCGGGGAGCGGATGGTAAAAATTTGGGGCAGGAGGGATGGCCGAGCGGTTTAAGGCGGCGGTCTTGAAAACCGCAGACCTTTAGAGGTCCGGGAGTTCGAATCTCTCTCCCTCCGCCAGGTAAAGCTTCGGTTTTCAGTTTTCTGTTTTCTGTAAATTAAAGGAAAATATTAAAGATTAAATGCAACATTAAATTCCCCCTCACCCGAACCCTCTCCCCCATCGGGGGAGAGGGGATAAAAGTAACAACTAATAGTAAATCGCTGTCGCTATTTAATCTTAGCTCAGGTTATCAGAACAACATCTTAAAACAAAAGAAAAAGCGGAAAACGGAAAACAGAAAACCATCCTTGCAAGTCCGGAGAGATGACCGAGAGGCCGAAGGTGCTCGCCTGCTAAGCGAGTGTGGGGGGAAACCTCCACCGAGGGTTCGAATCCCTCTCTCTCCGCCAATTTATTTATGCCGCAGGGCGTGTCTCAGGCGCCATTAATTCGTTCTCCTGATATATATTGGACGCCTGAGACGCGGCCGGCCAGGGCTCCGCCGCCGCCAATGCCTTTCAGGTTTCCGGACCGGAGAATATTAAAGATTAAATACAGCATTTACCCCCTCTCCCCCGCTGGGGGACGACACCGGGTGAGGGGGAATTTAATCTCTTTGCCGCTCCCATTAATAACATCCTAGCGTAAATCATCATCGGCATTTAATCTTAACTTAGGCACAATTGGATTTTTGCCGGGTCTCTCAAGTTACCCTGCAACGACAACCAAAAACACCAACAGAAAACAGATAACAGGAAACGGGTCCCAATGGGCGGTGGGTTTCATCTTTCTTCCGGGGAGGCGGTAGCGCTGCTGGGGTTCGTCCTGTGGCTGGCTCACAAATTGATGCGGCGCCGTGCCCGGAAAGACCGCAGACCGGCCCGGGGCCTCTATCTGGCGTGGCTGCGCTGGGGGGACCTGGCCACTTTTCTAATAATTCTGGCGGGGCTGGCGCTCATGTGGTCCTCGCAACCCGCGCCATGAGCGGCTGCTAGCCCAGGCCTCTATTGTTGTATTTTGTAAATAGTATGTCATTAAATCAAGAAAACCTAAGTTCCGAGGGTATTAAAGTCCCCCTTTGGAAAAGGGGGATTTAGGGGGATTTCAGGAGGTTATTTTAAATCCC
>JBKQKO010000016.1:0-27067 GCA_052147455.1 Desulfobaccales bacterium
TGGTGCTGGGTGACCGCGCCACGGTCTTCGGGGACCTCGAAACTCCGAGTGAGGAGTTGCCGGACACCTACCGCGCCCACGGTTCATTGTACGAGTCGGATGTGCCGCTGCTCATTTACAACTGGAACGGAGATCTCCCCGAAGCGGAATATTTCCATTACAACCTCCATCTCACCAGATTCCTCTTTCGATGAGCAGGCCCAGTCAAGGTGAAATCGTTCATCACTGGCCCTTAACCATTAATTCTTAAACCTAACAGGAGGATAATGGGATGATCAACTATCCAGAACTAGTTCTCAGGCTGGTCCTGGCTGCCGTCCTGGGAGGGATTTTGGGGCTGGAACGGGAGGTTCGCGGCCGGGCCGCCGGCATCAGAACATATCTCACCATCTCCCTAGGATCGGCCCTCATAATGCTCATTTCCGAATACTACACCATCTCCTACGGCCTGCCTCCCAAGTGGGTAATGAATGATCAGGGGCGGATCGCGGCCCAGGCCATCAGCGGCATTGGCTTCCTCGGCGCCGGGGTTATCTTGCGCTATAAGGACCACATCCGGGGGTTGACTACCGCGGCTTGTATCTGGGTAGCCTGTGCTATCGGGCTAGCCATCGGTGGCGGGTTTTATGTCTTCGGTCTGCTCGTGACAGGCTTGACGGTCTTTTCTCTCATGGTGCTGAAGCGTTTTGAAATAAGGCTGAAGAAGGATTGGTATAAAGAAGTTACCGTGGTCTCCGAGGATATTCCCGACCAGTTTAACTCTATCCAGAAAGTTATTGAGAAGTACGATATTAACATATCTAATTTCGGGTACGCCAAAGATCTGGAAAAGAAAGAAGTGACTGCCAACTTTTTCCTCCAGGGACGTGACGTATCACCCTACCTATCGCTCAATCGTCAATTGATGCAGGAAATCGTGGAACTCAGCGGAGTTAAAAGAGTGGATTTATCATGAAGGAAATAGAAAAATAATCATGACTCATTACTTGCCCAGCTTTTCCACCATGATATAAGTGGCGGGGCCTGCAACTATTTGAGCCGGATGGGACACCGATCCCAGGGAAAGTCTACGGAAGGTGACCCAGGTGCAGCCCCGAGCCGACGGCTCGCTTACTGCTACCCTCCGGTTTACTTCGGTCTCCCCGGAGATCTACCGGATTATGCGCCAGGCGGTGAACGAGGCGGCGGAGTAGGAGGCGCTCCTATGTGCAAAGTCGAGATAGCCGAAGTGGTGCGACATCCGGTTAGAATCCAAACCAATCTCCTAGATGTGCTTCCTCTCTCAGGTAAGACCGCAGGTAACTAATCCGGGGGACAAGATGAAGGTCAATGCGCACTATCTTGCCAATATCGCCCCTTATCCCCAGTCCCTCAAAAATTGCAGATATATTCTGAATATCCATGCCCCTCAAAATGAAAAATTTATCCGTTTGAACGCCACCCGCTTTTCATCTACACTAAATCTATGTCTCCCCCACCCGAAGCCAATCTGCAAACCTTCAATTTCCGCAGCCTTCATCCCCAGCTCCTCATAGGTATAGCCAGTGACCGCTACTCAGGCTGGATTGGCCAAATTTACTCTCCAGATCGCTATACCGGGCGGATAACCAAACGCACTAAAATCATCGCCGGGAAAACTTTTATCGAAGAGGTACTGCCGGTAGATAGCGTGGAAGAGTATTTTGAACATTTTCCGGTGCTGGAGATCGATTTCACCTTTTACCGGCTACTATTGGATGAGAATGGCCAACCTACCCAGAATTATCACGTCTTGGAAAATTACCGCCGCCATCTAAAAGAGGGTAACCGGATCGTTCTCAAGGTACCACAGGTGATCACAGCCCAGAAGATCCATAGAGGAGACCAGTACCTTGAAAATGAAGCCTATCTAAACTCCAAGATATTCGCTGAATAGATTTTTCCAGGTTATACCAAGAGACAACCGCTACCATCTGGAACTAAGGACAGATTTATATTTGAGAGACCAGGCGGGCAGTGGGAAAAATAGGTTTATCCTTGACAGGCTTGCATCTCATTCTTAATTTCATGGATAGGAACGGCAAAGAAGCAAATTCAGCCAAATGCTTAAAAAAGGAGGTGATCGTAATGTCACCTGAAGAAAAACCTTTTACAGAAACTGTCGTAATCACACGTGAGAAAATCCGACAAGTTAAATCTTTGATAGAAGCTGCTGAACTTTCACTCAAGAATGCCGGTTCAGCTTTTGCACCCGCAGACATTTCCGTGCCCAGTTGTGATCCAAGAGGGTGTATAATTGGCTGTAAAAGTAACGTTAATGGGTAGAGTGGGAGTTTAGGACCTGGCTGTATAAAAGCCAGAGATAAGGGGAAATGATTTTTAGTTCCCCTAATTTCATCCAAATGATAATTTGGATTATGTACAATTTTGCTAATTTGCCGTTCTGCAACTATCCTTATATTATCAAAGGAAGATAATTATGGCTCTGGTCCTTAACCCAGAGGTAAAATTGCGCCAAGATGGCGGTAGAGCTATCCTCTTTTCCTTAAATGCACCTGGTAGCATTTCAGATGATGTTTTTACATTTATCTACCCTCAGCAGGCAATAACATTAGCATTATTTGATGGCCATCATGAGGTTGAGGAGATTAAAGAAACAATCGCATATTTGTTCAGCATAGATGATCTCGAAGTGACAAAGTTTCTTGATATTTTGCTATCTCATGCGGTGAATATGGATCAGACGGTTAGCTCATTATTGATAGACGCGGACAGCCCTATGGGTAGATCAGCCCGATTTTATGATCCCAGAGATTTTATAGTGCCTGCTGAAATAATTAACATGTCGGACATTAGATGTACGATACCTTGCACATTATTGGTACTTCCTACAATGAAGTGCATTACCAATTGCTGTTACTGTTATGCCGATCGGGAAGGATTTCGCGGAAGGCCAGAATTTGATTTAACATTCTTCAAAAAATTATTAAAGGAGATGAAAGAATGTGGCATGGAAACAATCGATATTTCCGGGGGCGATATTTTTTGCAGACGGGATGCCTCTGATCTTATCGAGTGCGCCTTTGAGGAAGGTATGCATATAGATATACCCACTAAATATCCTCTGTCTAAACAGCAAATTGAACATCTGGCAAAATTAGGTTTGTCGAGCATACAGATCAGTATTGATGCCAATAGACCTGAAATCATAGATATGCTCGTAGCCAAGAAGCCTGGCTATGGGATGAAGATACTTAAAACGATAGATGACTTGGGGGAAGCGGGATTACAGGTCCGTACAAATACTGTCTTGACACCTTATAATATTCATGAGGCTCCGAACCTGGCCCGATATCTTGCCAAAAAACCTCATGTATTTAAATCCAACTTCACTTGCTATGAGCGGTCGTTATATCGGCATAACGATTCTCTTTTTTGTTGTGTAGAAGATATTTCCAAATTTGAGAATGAGTTCAATGAAATTAAAGCTGAGTTTCCTCACAAGAAAATGAATTTCGATGGTGCATTAGGCAATCCTTATTCTGGTAGTCAAACAGAGAGATCAGATGCTTTTCAAAAAAGGATTCTTTGTACAGCTAATCGCCGGGGATTTGTTGTACTTCCAGATGGCAGGGCAACTATCTGCGAAGAGGTATATTTGCATGAAAATTTTATCCTGGGCGATTTAAACAGACAAAGTCTAATGGAAATCTGGAATTCTCCCAAAGCCTTGCAGCTCGCACGTCCGGAGCAAGGTCTGGTTCCAGATGGACCATGCAAGGATTGTGGCGACTTCAGTCATTGCCACGAAGGTCGGGGCCGCTGCGTGCGCGAAACACTCAAGGCTTACGGATATGATCACCCATATTGGCCGGACCCGCGTTGTCCGCGGGCGCCGGTTGGAAATAGAATGGGATAACAAATCTAAGCCCACAAGTCAGGTGAACTTATATTAATCTCTTTATGGCAGCCTTTTAAATCCCGCCAAGGAAACAGATTGAGTACGTAGGCGACCTCCCACCAGCTACGCCTGGCCGAGGCCAAGACATATGAGATCCTGGACACCGGCATCGAAGCCTGCTGCATAATCACGTTAATCAAGCCAAGATTATTCTGATGTAGTTACACCTTAGTGAAGACCGCCATAGAGAAAGGGGAACTGGTAAATTTGATCATCAAGAATCGGGCCGCTGGGAATGCTCCGATGATTGCGCGGGAGATTTGCTGAGAAGTTTGTTGGGAAGAGTCGACCTACTCTCAATGGTCAACTTGATTTATGGTAGTTTCAACAAAACTGAGCCAAAGTCAATAGTGGTCTTTAACGGTAGCCCGGCCGATGATGGGCAGGACAAAATCTATTATTTATAGGTAGTTTTACCTACCAACAAATAGGTATCATTGCCGATTGTGAAAAACTCCTTTTTAAGCTTATAGTTCGCTAAACACACTTTGGCGCTAATCCATCTGCAGATCCACCCCGAACCAGGAGGCAAGCCCATGGCAAAATATAAAATTCTTTTGTTGGGTGACGGTTCTCATTCTTTTCGAACTATGGGTCGGGTATTGGAATATAAAGGCTTTTCAATCAAGGCGTTAAGGGGCCCAGAAGCTGCCTTGGAGGCCCTGGTCAAAAAGAATTATGATTTGATCATCGCCAAACTATCCCAGGGGGAAAAGGATAACTTAGCCGTATTGGGGCAAGCCAAGAAGATTAATCCCTCGATCAAAGTCATGCTGATTACCGACCGCCTGGATTTGGCCTTGCCGTTGGAGGCTTATAGTATCGACATCAACGATTACATTATCATGCCAGTTAGCGCCAACGAATTTTGTCTCCGAGTGGCAACCTGTTTGGAAGGCTTGGTGGTTGAGCCTGCTCCAGCGGACACTTTCTTTCAACCTGTTTCCAAAGTTAAAAAGCTGCCTTATAACCGTTTGGTTCACGAGCCCATGGTTTCTGTGTCCCAGCAATGAAATAGTCACGGCATTCTTGGGAAAAACGTTAAACCAAATAATTTTAGAAAACCAACGAGGGGCTGGGATTAACCTCATCGGCTCCTCTAAGTTTGACTAAAAATTCTAATGTGCATAATGAATTACATTTAAACGCTTAAGCCAATAACTGCTTGATAAAATCTGCCACTTTCTTCTTGCCCTTATAACCCCGTAATGACCTTCGCACAGAATATCGGCTTCCACTAAAGTCGCATGACCATCGAAATTGACTAGATAGATAGCGTCAGCTTCAGGCGAAGTGAGTTAACTGCCGTCCACCTGGAGTATTTCTTTGGTTATCTGTACAGCCTTACCCTGGCTCCGGTTCCTATCCACAATTTCCTTGACAAAAATCATCAATTGGCAAATTAATGAAATACTTACCTCGATTAACCAAATATGTCAAAAAAATAAGGAGATATCAACATGGCCAGGTGCCCGGTCTGTGATGAGATTAAAAATGACGATTCCAAATTTTGTTCAAAATGTGGAGTCGATTTAATCATTGACCCAACCTGTCCAAAATGTGGTACTAAATACGAAGATGACGATAAGTTTTGTAAAATTGATGGCTCTAAACTTGTTTCGTCAAATAATCTTTTAGCCGAGGGACAGCCTGTTAATGAAGAAACTAAGAAAAATATTGAAGCAGGGCTAAAACAGTGTCCCACTTGTGGGAAATGGGATGTCCATAAAGCATATATCGAGGATGGTGGTCAGGGAGATTGGTGTCCACACTGTAATAAATCAATTAATAAATCTCTTGAAGATAAATTACCGCCAATAGATGAGTTGATTTTAGGTGACTATGAAGTAATAACGGGATTAAAGACAACAAATACCCCATGTCTTTGGGTCGGAATGGATTACTGGAATTTATATTTTTATAAGGATGCTGTGATCGCATTGAGATATTACCGTGGCTGGATTGGATTAATAGGGTTTATAATTGGAATTTTCCTATATTTAGTTCCATCTCTTATATTTATGGCGTTAGGGGTGTGGTATGACAAAAGTAGGGGAGAAGCAAAATGCAACCTGATGAAAGATAAGATAACTCAAATATTATCTGGTAAACTTGGAGTGCAATACAAAATTGTGAAAGCCTCTTATGTTAATTTATCCAATATTAGTCAATCAGATATTTGTTTAGGAAATCTTTGGCTAAAATATAAAATAATATTGTCTAATCAAAAATATTATTTTGAGGAATCGAAATATGATAAGATCAATTCTCTAATTAAAAAATACAAAGGTGAGTAGACGACAGCCAATATTTATCAATGGATGTTTTTGATGAGATATTCAACTACGAATAACTTTATGACATCATTCATATTAAATTTATTAAATAGGTGGCCCTGCCATCGGATCGCTGAGAGATGTTTTACAATATGTAATTATAAAATACCTATTTGTTCAAGGTGTTTTGGTATACTATTAGGTATGACGATCGGATTACCGGTTTCAATGTTTGGCGGATTTGATACAAAGTGGAAAGGGGCTTTTTTCATGATTCCGGCATTTATTGATATCATATTACAAGAGAGGGGAATATCAAATAGTAATAATATAATTAGGTTCTCAACAGGGATCATGGCAGGAATTGGAGCTATTATATTTATATTATTATACATCAAGGATGATGTTACCCTTATATTAAGGATGATGTGAATCAATTTATTCCTGAGTTGTGCTCTCAAAAAATAGAGGTGGACAAAGCTAAGCCAGCGACCAGGTCTTTGGTAATATTAGGAAAATTTATTACCTCGAAATACTTGATGATTGTGCGACCTCCATTTCTCTATTGTAGGCATGTTTAGTCAAAGGATAATTTCTCAAAATAGATCGACTATGAAAAAATTCCCACTCCTGTTATCAATTCTACTCGCCCTCTCTCTGTTCGCTTATTTTCCATCCAATTCCCCAACAAAAGACTTCATCCTCACGAATGTACCCGTCCAAATTTACTTCAGTCCACAGGGAGGGTGTACTGAGGCCATTGTGGCTGCCCTGAACGAGGCCAAGGGCGAGATCCTGGTACAAGCCTATCTTTCAACTCAAAACCAATAGCGAAGGCTCTGGTAGACGCACATAAGCGAGGAGTCCACACAGAAATCATCCCGGACAAATCGAATATCAGGGACAAATACAGCGCCGCAGATTTTACCAGCCACATGGGGATTCCGACGTATATTGATCATTCAGTCCCCGGCATTGCCCATAACAAGATCATGATCGTCGACCGGCGGCGACGAGAGGATTCGGCTTTAAGAACAGAAACTTGGGATTGGTTAATTGAGGAAGTTAGGTGATTATTTTCTAAGGAAGAATCTGGGGGTAACCAATGGGAAAGAAGTTGGTATTAGTAGGCGGCGGGCATGCACACCTGACCTGCTTGAAAAAACTCAAACATATTATTGATAGAGGCCACCAGGCAACCCTGATTAGCCCTGCCACTTATCACTATTATTCTGGTATGGGACCAGGGATGCTGGCCGGCACCTATCAGGCTCGGGAAATCCGTTTTAACGTCAAAAAGATGGCGGAAGCCGCCGGAGGGGCCTTCATATACGGGTCCGTGGCCGAGGTGGATTACCGAAGGCAGCTTCTTCACCTCTCCTCTGGCCAGAAAATTGATTTCGATGTGGTTTCTTTCAATACCGGTAGTTCCATCCCAGTGGAACCGGTGACCATCAAAAGCGAAGAAAATAATGTATTCTCGGTTAAGCCCATCGATAACCTGTTGAAAGCCAGAGTGCGAATATTGGAACTCATTAAAAAGGGGGTGCCGCGCCTGCTGGTGGTAGGAGGTGGGCCTGCCGGTTTAGAAATAGCCGGAAATTCCTGGAGGCTGATCCACGATCAAGGAAAAAAACCTCAAATAGCCCTGCTGGCTGGCAAGAAGCTTCTCTCCCAATTTCCGGAAAAAGTGCGTAGGCTCGCTTTGGAATCCCTCGAATCTCGCGGGATCGAGGTTTGGGAGGGGCCTTATTTGAGCCGCCTGAAACCTGGACGGGCCATTTTAGATGATGGCCGGCAGGTATCCTGCGATCTCACATTTCTGGCATTGGGGGTGAAGCCCTCTCCAATTTTCGCAGGTTCGGGGTTGCCTACAGGTACGGATGGCGGCCTTTTGGTTAATAATTTCTTACATTCTATCGCCAGCCCAAGCATATTTGGCGGCGGAGACTGCATCAGCTTTCAGGGTGCTCCCCTGGACAAGGTGGGGGTGTATGCGGTGCGCCAAAATCCCATCCTGTACTATAATCTATTAGCCTCTTTGGAAGAATGGCAACAACTCAAGCCCTTTCACCCGGGGGGGAGCTGAGATGCCCCCAAAAGTGAGACACTTTTTATGAGAGGGTTGGTTTAAAGCAACCATGGCTCAAGTTACCCAGCAGCCCCTCTGGGGGTGGAGGGAGCGTAGCGACCGGAGCCCCCAGAGGGGCGGTCGTCTCCCAGACCTCCAGCGGGGTCTGATATCCCAGGCTCTGATGGGGACGTTCCCCATTATACCAGTGCAACCAGCTCTCCATTTTGGACCGAGCCTCGCCCAAGACGTAAAACAGGTCGGCGTCGAGCAGTTCATCCCGCAACGAGCCGTTGAAGCTCTCAAGGTGCCCGTTGTCGTAAGGCTGGGCCTTGGGCACCGGTTCGTCCTTGACCCGCCAGGCCATCAGCACCTTTTTAAAGACTCGGGACTCAAACTCCGGGCCGTGGTCCCTTCTGAGCACCCGGGGCGCGCCGTAGCGCAGAAACAACGCTTCCAAGTGCCGGGCCGCCAGGGCGCCAGTGATGCTGTGCTCCACCAGAGAACCCAGGGCGTAGCGGCTGAAAATGTCCAGCACGTTGAGAATGCGCAGTTTCCGCCCGGAGATCAACCTGTCTTCAACGAAGTCCACCGCCCACACCTGGCCGGGAGTCACAGCCTCAGTGGGCTCAAAGGGCACCGGCCGCTTCAGCCCCCGCCGTCCTTTTTTGCTAACTGGTTTTTGCAGTTCCATTTGCCGATACAGGCGATAAACCCGCTTGGGGTTGACTCGCCAGCCTTGCCGCCGGAGCACCGCAGTGATGCGCCGATAGCCAAAAGAAACCTGAGCGTGGGCCAATTCCCGAATCCGGTCTCTAAGTCCGTCTTCCTCCGGATGTCCCCGGCATTGCCGGTAAAAGGTGGCCCGGGCCAGCCGCAGCTGCTCCAGGGCCAGCCGCAGGGAGAGGCCTTGTTGCCGCAGCTCCAGGATCACCTGCCGCTTCTGGGCGGGAGTCAAAAGTTTTTTTTAAGGATCTCGTTCAAGGTCTGGATGATGAGTTCCTTGTCCGCCACCAGCCTTTTTAATTGCCGGTTCTCATCTTCCAGGACCTTGAGGCGCCTGGCCTCTGATTTGCCCAAACCCTTGTACTTAGCCCGCCAGCGGTATAGGGTCGCCTCTTTAATGCCGTACTTGCGAGCCGTACCGGCAATGCTGGAGGTAGGTAACTCCGACTCCGCAATGATCCGGACGATCTCTTCCACTGTGAACCGAGACTGCCGCATGAAGGTCTCTCCTGGTTTCGAGGCCTCTCATTATAACAGTCTCATTTTTGGGGAGCACCTCAACCAAGACCCCCCCTTCAATCTGATCTGATCACCGCCTCCCCGCCATCCCAGCCATATTTGCCGATAAGGCGCACGAAGCGGCAGCCGCCGTGGTATTCATACTTCAACCCCTCCCCGGTCTGGCGCACGCAGGTCAGGGTTTGGGTGAACCTGTCCCCCACCGGAATCACCAGCCGTCCCCCCACGGCCAGTTGTTCCACCAGGGGCCTGGGGACCTGTGGGGACCCGGCGGTGACCAGGATGCCGTCGAAGGGGGCCTCCTCCGGCCAGCCCAGGGTGCCGTCCCCCACCCGGATGCGAATATTCCGGTAACCCAAGGAGTCCAGGAGCAATCGGGCTTGGTCCGCCAGGCCGCCCCTGCGGTCGATGCTGAAGACCGCGGCGGCCAACTCCGCCAGGACTGCCGCCTGGTAGCCGGAGCCGGTGCCCACCTCCAGGACCCGGTCCGTCTCCTGGATCTCCAGGATTTCGGTCATGAGGCCCACGATGTAAGGCTGGGAGATGGTCTGGTCTTCCCCGATGGGCAGGGGATAGTCACCATAGGCCTGGCTCCAGAGGTGCTCAGGGACAAAGCGCTGCCGGGGCACCTGGCGCAGCGCGGCCAGCACCCGGGGGTCGGCCACCCCCCGGGCCCGGATTTGCTGTGCCACCATGCGGTCCCGGGCCGCGGCAAATTGATCCTCGGGCATGAACTAGTCCTCTCAGGAGCAGCTTCCAGCAGCAAGGCGAACCGGCCCGCGGTCACCAGGAGCGACCCGCCGGGGCCCCTTATCCGGCCAGCTCTCTAAAATAATAGGAGAAATCTGGTTTTTGCAGGGGAAGCCGGAAATTTTTTCTCAGGCTAATAATTTTCCGCGGCGGGGCAGGCGCCGGTGAGTGCCAGGATGATGGATCAGAGGCTGATTCTTTGATATAATTGCCTTATGGAATCGATGGCCCACTGCCGTTTTCACCCGGACCGGGAGGCGTGGGTCCAGTGCCAGAAACATGAATTGGGATACTGCCGGGAGTGCTTAGACGCCTGCCGGGCCTGCACCGACCCCTGCCTCTACTGCAAGTTCCGCAGGGGCTGCGTCATTTGGGAGCTCTGCCGCAAGGAGGTTAAAAAACGCTGCCGGGAAGGGAAGTGATGCGCCAGCCGGAGTGCGTCTCTTTCACAGCTTCTTCTCCCACCTGAGCAAATCGGTCACCTGGGCCAGGGTGCTGCCTCCCTTGATCTCCTCCCGGATGCGATTCTCCTTTTCCAGGACGTCCATGGACCGGTTGGCGTATTCCACCGCCAGGCTCCGGGGCAGGACCACCACCCCATCGTCATCCCCCAGGACCCAGTCGCCGCTCTCCACCTTGACGCCCCCCACCCGGATGGGCACCCCGATCTCTCCGAAGCCCTTGGGTTCCCCGGCGCTGGGCATCACCAGGCGGGAGAAGGCCGGAAAACCCAGCCTGGCGATGTCGCCCGAGTCCCGGATGGCGCCGTCGATCACCACCCCGTTTAGTCCTCGCTGCAGGGCCGAATTGGTGGCCAGTTCCCCCCAGACGGCAGGCCCCACCCCGCCGGCGTCGATGACCAGCACGTCCCCCGGCTGGGCCAGGTCGATGGCCTCCACCGGCTTGGCCCAATCCCCGGGATAGGTCCGCACCGTCAGGGCCGGGCCCACCAGGCGGATCCCGGGAAACAGAGGCCGCAGCCCTTCCAGAACCCCGCCCCGGTGCAGGGCGTCGGAGAGATTGGAACTGGAGACCAACTCCAGCACCCCCCGGATCTCCTCCTCCCCCACCCGTTTGAACAGGGTGGTGGGAATCACCGCGCCCTCATCCAGGGCCCGGCGGATCTCCAGGGTGGCCGCGGCCGGGTCCTTGGCCTTGGTGATGGCGCCCCCCACGATGACGTAGGCGGCCCCGTGGGCCACCGCCTGGGCGGCGGTCTCGGAGTTGATTCCTCCGGCCACTCCCACCGGCACCCGCACCGTGCCGCTGATTGCGGCCAACACCGCAAAGGGGTCATCTCCCCCGCCCCGCATCTGCTCGTCAATGGCCACGTGCACCGAGATGTAGTCCGCCCCCAGATCCGCCACCTGGCGGGCCCGGGCCAGTGGATCGGCCACCGCGATGAGGTCCACCGCGATCTTGGCCCCGTAATTCTTGCCGGCCTGGATACACTCGGCAATGGTGGCGTCGGTGGCGGTCCCCAGCACGTCGACGATCTGGGCCCCGGCCTTGGCCGCGGTCTCCACCTCCACCCGCCCGGCATCCATGATCTTCATGTCCGCCACGATGACCTTGCCGGGGAAGAGGCGCCGCAACTCCCGCACCGCATCGAGGCCTTCGCTCTTGATCAAGGGGGTGCCGGCCTCCACCCAATCCACCCCGGCGGGCACCGCCAACTCCGCCACCTGCACCGCCCGGTGCAGGTCCACAAAATCCAGCGCCAATTGCAATATGGGAGGCATGTGATTATCCTTGGGATTCTTTGTTGAGAAAGAAGAATAAGTTGCCAGTTGCCAGTTGCCAGTTCCCAGTTCCCAGTTCCCAGTTCCCAGATTTACTGATAACTGACAACCGGTAACTGGTAACTAACTACTCCAAATCGGCGTGACGGTCCAGGATTTCTACGTAGTCGTGGCCGGAGCGCCTCCGGTAAAGGAGGAGGACCACCGCCTCCAGAAACAGAAAGGCGGCCTGTTCGAAGAGGCTGCCGGGGCATTGGACCGAGGCGGTCTCCTGGGTCCGAGTCAGCTTGGTGGTGCCGGGGATGGTGATGGCCACCTGGGCTTCCCGGCCGATGATGGAGTCGGTATGGGCGGTGAGACCCAGGGTGCGGGCCCCCACGGTGTTGGCCCGGCGCTGCATCTCCCGGGGCTGGGCCGTCTCCCCCGAGCCGGACATCACCACCAGCAAGTCATCCGGGCGGATGCGGGGGGTGGTGGTCTCTCCCACGAAATAGACGGCGTACCCCAGGTGCATCAGCCGCATCAAGAAGCCCCGGAGAATAAAGCCGGAGCGGCCGCTGGCGCACCCGAAGATGCGGGGCGCGGCTTCAAGCTCCCTGATCAGGGTCTCGGCCATCTCCGGAGTAATCCGGGCCAGCACGCCGCCCAGCTCCTGGTGCATATGGTCCAGGGCCGCGGAAAATTTCATGGTCTCCGGCGATTGAGATAAAAAAGCCCCCCGCGGCTGTCCCGGAAGGCAATCCATCTTGTCCATCATTCCCTCCTTGCAGTCCCAGTCCGCCGATTGGCCGGATCCAGGCTTCCATTTTTATGGAGGAATCTTGACCAAAACTATCACAAGCTAGAAAAAATTACCAGGAATCCTTCAGCCTTCAAACTTCTCGTCGAAGACCTTCATGGCGCAGAAGCGGCCGCACATGGTGCACTGATCTTCCCGGGCCTGGCTCAGGTCACGGTAGCGCCTGGCCTTGGCGGGATTGACCGAGAGCTGGATTTGCGTGTCCCAATCCAAGGCCCGCCGGGCCTTGGACATGGCCAGGTCCCAATCGGCGGCGCCAGGCCGTCCCAGGGCGATATCCGCGGCGTGGGCCGCGATGCGGGAGGCCACCACCCCGTCGATGACGTCCTCCACCTCCGGCAATTTCAAGTGTTCCGCCGGGGTGACGTAGCACAGAAAGGACGCCCCCAGGGTGGCGGCCAAAGCCCCGCCGATGGCCCCGGAGATGTGGTCGTAGCCCGAGGCCACGTCGGTGACCAGGGGCCCCAGGACGTAAAAGGGAGCGTTGTTGCAGTATTTCTGCTGGAGACGCACGTTTTTGCGAATGGCGTTCAAGGGTAGATGACCCGGGCCTTCCACCATCACCTGGACCCCCTTGGCCCAGGCTCGTTGGGTGAGCTCACCCAAAACCTTCAGTTCGTGGAGTTGGGCCCGATCGGTGGCATCGGCCAGGCATCCGGGCCGCAGCCCATCCCCCAGGGAGAGCGTGAGATCGTGGCTCTGGGCAATCTCCAGCAGTTCGTCATATCTCTCATAAAAAGGATTTTCCCGGCCGGAACGCCGCATCCAGGCGGTAAGAAAGGCCCCGCCCCGGGAAACCACCCCGGTGACCCGCCTGGCAAGCAGCGGCAGGGCGCCCCGGGTGACGCCGCAGTGCACCGTGACGAAGTCCACCCCCTGGCGGCCATGGTGGCGCACCATCTCCAGAAGATCGTCGCCCCGGACCTCTTCCAGGCTGTTGACCTGGCTCATGACCTGATAGATGGGCACGGTGCCGAAGGGCGCCGGGCATTGGGCCAGCAGGGCGGTGCGAATATCGTCCACGGCGCCGCCGGTGGACAGGTCCATGATCGCGTCCGCCCCGAACTCCAGGGCCGCGGCCAGCTTGGCCTGCTCCTTTTCCAGGTCGCAGTCGTGGGGGGAAGTGCCGATATTGGCGTTGATCTTGACCCGCACCCCCTGGCCGATGGCCAGCGGTTTAAGCCCTAAATGCCCGGGATTGGCCGGCACCACCAGGGTGCCCTGGGCCAGACCCTGGCGAATCACCTCCGGGGACAATCCTTCCCGCCGGGCCGCCTGCTCCATGGCCGGAGTGATCTTCCCTGCTAATGCCGCCTCCCGCTGAGTCATAAGAAATTTTATCTTAATGAGGGAGAAAAAGGAAGGGCTGGAGGGAAGGACATGGAAAGTGAGCGGTTAAGGCGGCGGGCACAGCCCGCCCTATGAGCGGGTAGGGTGAGAGGATTTTATAGGGCGGCCTGTGGCCGCCGACTATCAGGGCTAGGCCTGAGTCATAAAAAAATTTTATCTTAATGGAGAAGAAAGGGTTAAAGGGCGACCCAGCGGGGCGCCCCCACTCTTTAAATTATGGGGATTGGGGGAGGGGGTAAGGGCCGGCGGCCCACTCACAATCCCCCCCCTACTCATCTATGCCCCCTCGCCCTCCTCGAAGAGAAGGCTGGCCAGGGCGGGCCAGTCCGCCACTTCTAAAAATGGGTGGGGCCGGCGGTTCCAGGGTTGCGCGAAGAGAATGGGAGTGATCCCGTGATCGGACAAAAGCAGGCAGGTTTCCAGGCGATCCTCCACGAAGAACCGGATCTTTTGTTCCCGGAGGTAATGGAGTTTGCTGTCTGGATCACCGGTGGCCACCACCCGGATATCCTGGGGCGGCACCTGGGCCAGGGTACGCTGCAGCCAGGTCCGGATGGGGTCGGCCCGGTCCCGGGCGGTAACGAACAACAGGGGCGTCTCCCGGGCCAGGCGGGTGAGGACCGGCACTGCCTGGGGGAAGGGCTCCACTGCCAGTTGGTGGGGGCGGTCGATGAGTTCCCGGATCAGTTCGGCAATGATGCGGGGCTCCAGATCCAGACAGTCCTCCAGGGAAAACGTGGTGATGTGCTCGTAGCGCAGATGATGGCCGCAGTCGTAGCGCTCCCGGGCCAGGGTGAGGAAGGTGGTCATGATGTCGGCCACCACCCCGTCGATGTCGAAGGCCAGGGAATCCAGGGGGATGAAAGGCAGCTTGTTGGAACTTATACAATTATTGTTTTGCTTCATAGTTACCAGGACATTAAAACCGATTATTACCCCACTTTTCTAAGGAACTGGTGGGCAGTGCCCACCCTACATTTTTTTTGTCATGCTGAGCGCAGCGAAGCATCTCCTATTTAGAGATTCTTCGGTCGCCTTTGGCTCCCTCAGAATGACAAAAGAAATGACTTCCCTTCAGCTTCTGGTGCTTAAATGAAAAACATTACCCCTAAATCTCCCATTAGGAAAAGGGCGCCTAAAATCCTCAATGCTCATAATCAGCATTCTCTTGCCTTCATTTATTTATGCTTCCAATTTCAACGAGGCCATAATCTCCAGCACTTCCTCGTCATCCAGATCATACCAGTTTACATAGGCGTCGGCCACCGCGAAAGACCAGCCGCTGCGGACGTTGAGGCAGAGGAGTTCATCCACCTCGGGCAGAAGCTCTAGCGCGGTGCGCTCCGAGGCGGTGGGCACCGCCACCAGGATCTCACCAGCGCCCCGGCGCTTCAGGAATTGCACCGCGGCCCGCATAGTAAAGCCGGAGGCCAGGCCGTCGTCGACGATGATGGCCGGCTCTCCCGCCAGCTCCGGGTAGGGCCGGCCGCCCCGCAGCCTCTGTTCCCGCCGGCGGCTGACCGCGGCGGCCTTGGCCACCTGGGCGGCGATCTCCTCCTGGGTCAGGGGCAGCCGCCGGAGCAGCTCCTCATTGAAGATGGCTTCCCCCTCGGGGTCCAGGGCCCCGAAACCGGCCTCGGTGGTCCAGGGGAGCTGGATCTTGCGCACTATGAGCAGGTCCAGAGGGAGGGCCAGAGCCCGGGCGATCTCCGCGGCCACCGGCACGCCGCCGGCGGGAATGGCAAACAGATGCAGCTTCCGGCCGCGGTGGGCCAGGAGGCGCTCCGCCAGCAGCCGGCCGGCGCCGGCCCGGTCCTCAAAGACCCGAAGACGATTTCTTAAATAGGGCTCTTCACTGAGTCGGCCCATGGTCGGCAAAATTCCTCGGCCAGGGCGGCCACCCGCCGGAGAAACTCCGCCTGGCTGAGGCGGGCGCCGATGAGGCCTCCCCTGAGGTTGATTTCCGAAAGATAAGTTTCACCATCCGGGCCGACCAGGAGGTCCAGGATGGCGTAGGGAAATTTTCCCCGGGCCATGACCCGGCGGCAGAAAAGCAGATGGGCCGGGACCAGATCCACCGGCCGGGAGGCGCCGCCTTGGTAGAGATTCTTGCGGAAGCTGTGGGGGTTGAGCCGCTCATAGGCTTCGGCATAGTCTGCCACCACCACCACCCGCAAATCCCGGGCCCCTTCCAGGAGGGGCTGCACCACCAGGGGATAGGGCAGCGGCTGGAGCCCCGCCAGGCTAGAGAGGGACTCCAGGGAAGACCAGCAGCCCACCCCCAGTCCCAGGTGGCCTCGGTCCCGCTTACTGACCACCGCGCCTCGGTGCCGGCTGGCAAACCGGGAGAGATTGGCGGCCAGATCGCCGAGCCCGTAAGCCACAAAGGTGCCGGGCGCCATGAACTCCCCCAGCGCCTCTGCCTGGGCGGCCTTGGAGCGGGCCAGGAGTTGGGCCAGGGCCGGGGGGAACAGGGCCACCCCCCGCTCCGCCAGGTCCAGCAGTTTGAACTCCTCGCCGGGCCGCAGGGCCAGGGGGCCGAGCACCGCGTCCCCGGCGCGCAAGTCAGGATAACTGGCGCGAAATTCGACAATGTTCCGTATCAGACGCGATTCCCGGTCCATTTTTCTTTAAGGGTGCTCAGGAGGCATTCGGGGCCAAGCTAAGCGCGGCCAGGTTAGCCCCGATCAACCGGTCTGGCGAATCTGCCGCCGCCAAAAAAGCCCATGGCTGCCGCACGAACCATAAAAAAAGCCTGCCCCATTATAGGGCAGGCTTCCCAACGAAATAAACTAAAATTTCCAGGTTGGTTAACCTGATTGGTTACAGGCCGACAATATTCTTGTGCAGTTCCCTGGTCTTTTCCAGGCGGGCCCGATCCCGCTCCGCCACCAGGGCCGCCAGGCGGTCCTGGATGCGCCGGTAAAAGGTGCCATTGATGTCTTCCCCACGGGCGTGGGCGTTGATGAGTTGGCGGTAGCAGCAGATCATCTTGGAGATCATGGAAACCGCATACTCGCGCCCCTGGACCTTGATGGAGGCCAGCCCCAGGTCAAGGTACGCCTTCAATTCTTCTCCCAGAATGGCGAAGGCCACGTTGGGCTGCAACCGGATGCGGTCGTTGATGGCTTCAATCTTCTCCGGGGGCTGCCCCCGCCGGGAAAGGAGCCGGCGCCGCTGGTCTTCGCTGAGGAGGCAGATCCGGAAACAACTGCCGCTGCGGTCCGGCCAGCCTTCGTATTCCACGATCTCGTTGCCGTCTTCGTCGCGGTAGACCTTGCGGACATAGGAATCCGCAATGAGTTCGTGGAACATGCAATTGCCCACCCCGCCGATGCAGCGGTTCCCGTGGACCAGCACCTCGGTCTTTAATCCCAGTTCGTCCGCCTCTTGCTTGAACCGGTTCAGCTTCTCCACCGTATTGATCTCGGTGGAGGCCACCAATTGGCTGGCTCCGTAGGATTTAAAGCGGGCCATCTCCTCCTGGGTCTGGATATTGCACCCGACGCTGGCGTGGATGACCAGTTGCGGAAACTGCCGGTGCACCGCCTGCATCACCGCCGGGGTCTTGACGATCACCCCTTCGATACCGAAGTCGGCATACTTTCCCACCTTTTCTACCACCAGGGGAATTTTCTCCGGCTGGATTTCGGCGTTTAAAGCCACCCGCACCTTTCCCTGGTAGTTGGCGGCCAGGCGCACCGCCTCAGCGATGTCGCTGTCTTCCAACTCCCATTGGCACTTGCGACGGCTAAAGCCCTTGGCCCCCACGTACACGGCGTCGGCGCCGTTCTTAAAGACTCCCTCCACCATTTCCAGGCTGCCGCCTGGAGCCAACAATTCGTTAATCATAGCTCTCCCACACCTCCCTGAGCCTCTGCCAAAAGGGTCATAGGCTCTGCGACACCCTCAACGCCAGTGCCTCTGGTAACCCCCAGGAAAATGGTGGGTTCCTGCCCTGCGCCTGCCCCCGCCGGCCACTGGAACTTTCCTCATGGTGGCCAAAATTCCCCTTATTATATTTTAAGTACGTTAATGATTAATTTCAATTATTTTTGTTAAAAATCTATAACATTTTTGCAGATGTCGATTTTGCCGCTCAGCCCCGCGTATAGGTAATGGCGAAGGTGAAGCAGAGACCGATTTCCACCGCCCAGGTAAGCAGATAAATTAACAGCTCCCAGTCGGAACTATAATCTTTCTCCTGCATGATGCGATTCGGTTCCCGGAGGATGTCCCAGGAGCTGATCTCTTTGTCAGCGGTCATGATGAGCTATCTCCTTTTAGAAAAATTTGGCCAGGAGCTCCGCGCTTCCCGGAAAATTCGGCATAAAGTTCCCCCCGGAGACTGCTCAGAAAAAGTCGGCTAAAAGCTCCTTTACAAAACGCTCAAGTTGTTGTCGCACCAGGGGACCGGCCCCGAGGACCGGATGGCTTTCCTCCAGCAAGGGGCGAGGCCGTTTGAAAATCACTCCGATGGGAATTCTCTCCCCCCACTCCCTGCCTTTTTGGAAGGCCCAAATTTCGTTCTCCGGGTCGTAGCCCGCCTCCTCCTCCACCCGGTACACCCGAGCCTGGAACCAGTTATAGGTGTTGACCCGGTTAAAGGTGACGCAGGGCTGCAGCACCTCCAACAGGGCGAACCCCCGGTGGCTGAGGGCCTCTTTGTAGAGGCCGGTCAGATGCTCCTCCATGCCGGCGAAGCCCCGGCCCACCCAGGAACAGTCCTGGCTCACCGCCAGGGCCAGGGGGTGTAGCGGCGGGTAGGCCACCCCATCCGGCTGCAGCAGGGTCTTGATGCCCTGGTCGGTGGTGGGTGAGGCCTGGCCCTTGGTGAGGGCGTAAATCTGGTTGTTGTGCACCACCAGGGTGAGATTGGGGTTGCGCCGCAGGGTGGCCAGCAGATGGTTGCCCCCCTCGCCATAGCAGTCACCGTCGCCGGCTTCGGCCACCACCGCCATCTCGTGGTTAGCCAGCCGCGCCCCGGTGGCCAGGGGCAGGGTGCGGCCGTGGATGCCGTTGAAGGTGTTGCATTTGAGGTAATGGGGAAATTTGCTCGACTGACCGATCCCCGAGACCATGAGGAGGCCTTCCGGCTTGATCTCCAATTCCGCCAGGGCCTGCTTGAAGGCCTTGAGCATGGCGAAGTTGCCGCAGCCCGGACACCAGGCCGCCGGGAGGCCGTGATAAAGATCCAGGGGCAGCATCAGGCGTGGCCCTCCAGACCCCGCAGGATATATTCCGGGGTAAAGGGCTCGCCGTCGTACCTGAGGACCAGATGATCGGCGGCGATCCCGGTCTCCTGACGCAGCAGGCGGTCAGCCTGGCCGGTGGCGTTCATCTCCACCATCACCAGCTTGTTGGCGCCTTTTAAGGCCGTGGCCACCGCCATCGCCGGGAAGGGCCACAGTTCGGAGAGGTGCACCATGCGGGCCGGGGTGCCGGCCTCATTCAGCCGGGCCACCGCTTCCGTCACCGGCCCCAGGCTGGAGCCCCAGCAGACCAGGGCCAGGGGGGCCGCCGCCGGGCCGGAGGTGGAGATGCCGTTGAGCTCGCCCCCCAGTTTTTTCAATTTGCGCAGGCGCTTGTCGTGCATCTGCACCCGTACCAGCAGGTCTTCGGTAAGGTGCCCGTCCGGGGTGTGCTCGTCGGAGTCGGCCACCACCAGTTCCGCACCGAAACCCGGTAGGCGCCGGGGCGAAACGCCGTCGGCGGTGATGGGGTAGCGCTCATAGACCGCCGCCGCCGGCCCCAGCTCAAGGGCCCGCTCAATCTCCACCTTCTCGGGAAAATCACTGGCCTCCTGGGTGAAGTGGACGTCGCCAAGGTATTGATCGGTGAGGAGAACCACCGGCAACTGGTAGCGCTCCGCCAGATTGAAGGCCCGGGCCGCCAGGGCGAAGCCCTGGGCCGGAGTGCCCGGAGCCAGCACCGCCCGGGGAAAATCCCCCTGCCCGGCATAAAGGACGAAGCTCAGGTCACCCTGCTCGGTGCGGGTGGGCAACCCGGTGCTGGGGCCGGGGCGTTGGGCCTCCACGATGACCAGAGGCGTCTCGCTGCACCCCGCCAGTCCCAGGGTTTCCACCATCAGGGAAAAACCGCCTCCGGAGGAGCCGGTCATGGAGCGGACCCCGGCGAATGAGGCCCCCAGGGCCAGGTTAATGGCGGCGATTTCGTCTTCCGCCTGCTCCACCACCACCCCCCAGCGGGCGGCCCGTTGCCCCACGGCGTTGAAGACGCTGCTCCACGGGGTCATGGGGTAGCCGCTGATAAATTGCAGGCCCGCGGCCAGGGCTCCCAGGGCCAGGGCCTCATGGCCGCTGATCAAAAGACGGGGCGCCGGAGGCAAGGTGATCCCCGCCAGGGAATGGCCGTTGCCCAAGGCCGCGCCCAGCTTGTAACCGGCGAAGGCGGCCCGGTGGTTCCAGCCCACCACCTCGGTGCCCTTGGCGGCAAACGCCTCCAGGAGCAGGCCCATCAAGGGCTCCAGGGAGACCTGGAGCAGCCCCAGGATGGCGCCGCTGGCGCCGGCGTTGACGGCGATCTCCGCGGCCTGTTTCTCCGGCAGCAGGGTAGCCGTCTCCAGGGGAAGCTTCAGCCCCCGGCCGGGCAGGTTCCGGACCTGGGAGGCATCATAGATGATGACCCCATCCGGGGCCAGTTCCCCCTGGTGCAGTTGGACAGTCTCCTGGTTCAGGGCCACCAGCAGGTCCACCCCTTCCCGGGAGGAGATCAGGGGCGCATCCGCCACCCGGATGCGGTTGAAGAGATGGCCGCCGCGGATGCGGGACTCATAGGACTGCACGAACAGCACCTGGCAGCCCTGGCGCACCAGGGCCTTGGCCAGGGGAGTAGTGATGGCGTGCACCCCCTGCCCTGCCGCCCCACCGATCAAGATATTGAAATCAATGGCCATTCGCCCGCCTGGTCCGCATGGAGCCAAATCCGATTGTGAATAATTACTCAAATAGGGGCGCTTGTCAATATAAATAGCCTGCTTTGCCGAGAGGTATCTTAAAAATAAACATGGGCGGGAAAGTCGGCAAGGTTGCCCAGGCCCAGTTTTAATTTAGGTTTTTGCTGAGCAGATTTTTGGATAAACCTTGTGACTCCGCACCATGGTACGGGACTTATATTAAAGCTGCGGAAAATAATGAAGGAATTAATTAGCGGCGCCTTAGCAAAGGCTGCGGGAGTCAAGGTCGAGACCATCCGCTTTTATGAGCGCAGAGGGCTGCTTCGCAGACCGTCCTGCAAAACGTGCCATCAAAATGTTCCTGGGGGAATCACTTCGGCTTGTGTTCGGTAAAGGAGTGCCACAATTTATGAAGAAGCCCGTCCTCGTGGTCCTGGCCCGGATTTCCCTGGGCCGCTTGGGCCTGGGCCTCCGCCACTTCTTCCTCGGCCAGTTCTTCCAGCAGGTGCCGCTGCCGCGGCGTCAGGGTGTGGGGGACCAGCACCCGCACCTCCACCAGCAAGTCGCCCTTGCGGGAGCCTTTGGGATAGGGGACCCCCTCTCCCTTGAGACGGATGCTTTCACCGGGTTGGGTCCCCGGAGGGACCACCAGCTCCCGGTGGTCTTTGAGGGTGGGGATGGTGAGGCGGGTCCCTAGGGCCGCCTGGACAAAGGAGATGGGCGCCTCCAGATGCAAGTCGTAGCCCTCCCGGCGAAAAAGCTCGTGGGGCCGGACCGACAGGACGATATAGAGGTCACCCGGCGGCCCGCCGTAGGCGCCGTCGTTACCCTCCCCGGACATCACCAGATGGGTGCCGCTGTCCATGCCCGGCGGGACCTTCACCTTGATCTTCTTCTTTTCCCGCAGCCGCCCTTCCCCGTTACAGGCGGGACAGGCTTCCGCGAAAAATTCCTTCATCCCCTGACAACGGGGACAGGTGGTGGTGATCTGAAAGATACCGTGGCTGCGGGAAACCACCCCCCGGCCGGCGCACTGGGGACAAGGGACGCGCCTGGTCCCCGGTTTGGCCCCGGAACCACCGCAGGTGCGGCAGTTCACCACCCGGGGCACCTCCACCGTCACTTCGCTGCCCAGGGTGGCGTCGAGAAAATCAAGGGTCAGATCGTAGCGCAGGTCGGTGCCGGGCTGGGGACGGGGGCCGCCGCCCATGCCGCCCATACGGCCCATGCCCCCGAAGCCCCCCATGCCCAACATGTCTTCGAAGATGTCGCCGAAGGACCGGAAGATGTCGCCGAAATCCCGGAAGCCGGTGAACCCGGTGGATGAGACCCCTTCATGGCCATAAATATCGTAGAGACGGCGCTTTTCCGGGTCGTGCAAGACCTCGTAGGCCTCAGCCGCCTCTTTGAACCGCTCTTCGGCATTGTGGTCACCGGGATTGCGATCCGGATGGTTCTTAAGGGCAATCTGCCGGTAGGACTTCTTGATATCGTCGATGGAGGCGTTGCGCGCCACTCCCAAAATGATGTAGTAATCTTGTTTGGTCGCCATATTCCTTATTTCAGTCGCGCTCGCAGGGATTTTTTCTTGTCGCCCAGGAAGACTTCTTTGTCGCGGCGGTCGTCGATGGAGATGTGGGTCATAACCCGCTTGACTCCCTGTTTGAAAGGAAGTTCGTGCAGGGCCTGGGCCACCCGCAGCAGCGTGTCCGGCTGGCCGTGCACCACGGTGCCCATGTCCGTGAGTTCGTGGGGAATATTCTCATTTTCCAGGTATTTCACCACTGCGGCGATGTGGTCGCCCACGCTGGGTTGCCCCAGGCCCAAAGGGACCACACTGATCTCCATGATAGCCATTGTCCAACCTCCCACAGGCTGGCGTCCTTCAGGAAGGCAGCAAGCGCCGCACCACAGCCTTGAGAGGATCCAGATCAAATGATTTTACCACAAAATCATCGGCGCCCCAAGTGGAAAGATCATGGGGAGGAAGGGCGTGGGAGTAGAGGATCACCCTGGTCTCCTTACGGCTGCCCTTGATGATCCGTCCGGTCTCCAATCCGGACATATCCGGTAGCAGAACTTCCAGGATAACCACGTCAGGCTTGAAGGATTCTACCAGACGCACTACCTCCCGGCCCTTGCCGGCCACCAGCACCTCATAGCCCTCATCCTGCAATTCCTCCAGGCAGAGCTGGCGGATGTGGGGTTCGCTGTCGGCAACTAAGACCCGGCACCTGGTAGCACCTCCTTTGGACAAGAGTGTGCTCCTCCCTTTTTCAAGTTGATTAAAAGATAGTCATGGTAAGTTCGTTTGTCCAGTTGACGGCCGCGGTGGCCCCGTTTTTGCCTCCTGAAAATCTGAAGTCTTATTTCTTTCCGGGTTCGTGGCTGTCCGGAGGTTTTTCCCCCCGTTTGCGGAAGGCCTGCCAGCGGGCCACCAGGTCCGGCTCCACCCCCTCCTGGCCAGCCTCATAGAACCGCGCCCCGGCCAGCTCTTCCGGCAAGTATTCCTGGGGCACGAAATGACCGGGAAAATCGTGGGGATAGAGATAGCCCTGGCCGTGGCCCAGAGACTGGCGGTCCCGGTGGCTGTCTTGCAAGGGGGCGGGCACCCGGGTGGCGCCCTTGTCCTCCAGGGCCGCCCGGGCCTTGAAATAGGCTTGGGTGGAGTTGCTCTTCGGGGCCAGGGCCAGATAGATGGTGGCCTGGGCCAGGTGGTACTGCGCTTCCGGCAGTCCCACCCAGGTAAGGGCCTGGGAGGCCGCGGCCACCTGCACCAGGGCGTTGGGATCGGCCAGGCCGATGTCCTCCGAGGCCAGGATCAGCAGCCGCCGCATAATGAAGCGCTCATCTTCGCCCGCCTCCAACATGCGGGCCAGCCAATAGAGGGCCGCGTCCACCTCGGAGCCCCGGACGCTCTTGATGAAGGCCGACACCGTGTCGTAGTGGGCCTCTCCCTGCCGGTCGTAGACCAGGTCCCGCCGGGGCAGACATTCCCGGGCCGCCTCCAGGTCCACATGGATGACTCCGTGCTCATCCACTTCACTGCTCAGGACCGCCAGTTCCAGGGCGTTCAGGGCCCGCCGGGCGTCACCGCCGGCCAGGCGGGCGAAATGGAGCAGGGCCTCTTCGGTCACCGTCAACGCCAGGGCCCCTAATCCCTGGTCCCGGTCCGCCAGGGCCCGGCGCAGGAGGGCGAGAATCTCAACCTCCTGCAGGGGCTCAAAGATGAAGACCCGGGCCCGGGATAGCAGCGGCCCGATGATCTCGAAATAAGGATTCTCCGTAGTGGCGCCGATGAGGGTGAGAAGCCCCTCCTCCACGTGGGGGAGCAGGGCGTCCTGCTGGGCCTTGTTGAAGCGGTGGATTTCGTCGATGAGCAGGATGGTGCGCCGCCCCTGCTCCTGCCAGCCGCGGGCCTCTTCCACCACCCGGCGCAGGTCTGCCACCCCGGCCATCACCGCGCTGAGGCTGGCGAACTGGGCGTCCAGGCTGCGGGCCATAACCTTCGCCAGGGTGGTCTTGCCGCTTCCCGGCGGGCCCCAGAAAATCATGGAGGAGAAGAGGCGGCCAGCCTTCAGAGCCCGCCACAAAAGGCGCCCGGGGCCCACCAGATGCTGCTGGCCCACAAATTCGTCCAGGCTCCGGGGACGCAGGCGCATCGCCAGGGGCTGCGGTGGCGTGAATAAGGTGGCAATCATAGCAGGATCCGCTGGTTAGTGGTTAGGGTCATGTCTCAGATTTTCCTTTAATTAAAAATGTCCTTCATCTTTAGGTCGTTAACTGGTAACCGCCACGTTCCCTTTTTTCCCGGGGTTTCTCCGGCCCTTGCCATTTAGGTTAATTTTTGCTTATAATTAAATCAACTTCACTAAATTTTTGGCTCTAGAGAGGCCGCCCCATGTTCGGCTATAATTTTTCCACCCTGCTCATCGTCCTGGTCATCGCCCTCCTGCTTTTCGGCCCCCGGCGTTTACCGGAACTGGGAGAAAGTATCGGCAAGGCCATCCGGAGTTTTAAGATGGCCCACGATGACCCCAATGCGGCGCCTCCCAAGACCGAGATTCCCGGCGGGCCCGCGGCGCCCGGCGCCACCTGTCCCCAATGCCACAAGGATCTCCCGGGGGAGTTCGCCTTTTGTCCCCATTGCGGCAACCCCATAACCAAGACTTAATTTTCCGGTAGCGAGATGGGAATAGATTTTGAAACGCTGATCATCCTTGTGGTGTTGGCCTTCATCCTCTTCGGACCCCAAAAACTACCGGAATATGCAGCCAAGCTGGGGCGCCTGATGGCCAAGTTGCGGGAGGCCAGCTCTGAGCTAAGCCGGCAGTGCCAGACCTCCTTTCCCGATCTCATACCACCGCCGCCCCAGGCCGCTCCCTGGCAGCCGCCGCCGATCCCGCCAACCTTCCCCTGCCCCAAGTGCTCCCGGGAACTGGGGCCGGATTTCGCCTATTGTCCCCATTGCGGCCATCACCTGGAGGAAAGAGGGGAGACGCCGCCACCCCCGCCCCAGACCCCGGCTCCAGGATAACGGCCAAAAACCACCGCTGCACCCGTCGGCAGCGGCTTGCCTTCATCCGCTTCTCCCCCCGGCCAACAAAAAAAGCCACAACTCCCGCGGGCCTTCCGGCCCCCGGCCTTGGTGGCTTCTATCTTGGTGTTCCGCCTGGATATCTGGCCGCGGCAGATTTGACTTAAAATCCCTTTATGCCAGATGGTATTCCCGGCGGCGCCAAACCTTCAGGGCCGTAAGCAGCCGATAGCTGAGCCGCTCTTGGCCGGGCATGCTCCCCAGGACGATCTCCGGCTTGTTGTCCCCGTGGAAGTCGGAGCCCCCGCTGACCAGCAGCCCCAGCTCCCGGGCCAGCCGCAGGTAGAGGGCTTCCTGCTCCGGGGTGTGCTCCGCATAGATGGCCTCAATGCCGGCCAGGCCCTGGGCCATTAAGTCCTCCAGGGTATTTTTCAGCGCCCGGGCGGAGCCCAACCCCAGGGTAAAGGGATGGGCCAGGACCGGGACTCCCTGGACCTCCCGGATCATGGCGATGGCCTGCTCCGGGGGGAAGCGGAACTTGGGGACGTAGGCCTTGCCCTGGTAACGCAGGTAGATGTCGAAGGCCTCCTGGATGGACCTGACATAGCCGGATTCCATCAGGGCCCGGGCGATGTGGGGCCGGCCCATCTGGCCCTGGCCGGAAATCTTCGCCACCTGCTCCAGGGTAATGGGGATCCCCAGGGCATTCAACTTGGCGATGATCAGGGGATTGCGTTCGGCCCGGGCTTCTTGTAAGACCGCCAACCGTTCACCCAGATGCCCGTTGCCGTATTCGATGTCCAGCCCCAGGATATGCATGGTGCCGCCGGGATAGCGGGCGCTCACCTCGACCCCGGGGATGACCTCCACCCCGTAGGCGGCGCCCGCGGCCACCGCCTCGGCCAGGCCGTCAATGGTGTCGTGGTCGGTGAGGGCCAGGGCCTTGAGGCCCCCTTCCCTGGCCAGGCGCACTACCTCCGCCGGCGCATAGGTGCCGTCGGAGGCGTTGGAGTGGACGTGCAGGTCGATTAATTCCATTTCCAGGGCTTTCTTTCTAGCCAAAGCCGAAGCTTGGGGCAAATTCCCGTTCCCAGGCAGGAGCTTAGGAACGAGAATAAAGTTATGGTGCGCAGTGCGCACCCTACTTGAAGACTTTCCGGAGCAACTAATGTAGGGTGGGCACTGCCCACCAATTCCTTAAAACCTTGCTTTGGATCTTTTGCTTTAGCTGATAGCTGAAGGGCGATCCAACGGGTCGCCCCTGCATATCACCCGCCAATCAGAGCAATCATTTCCCGGACCGCCCGCTCGATTCCCACCAGCACGGCCCGGGCGATGATGGCGTGGCCGATGGAGTATTCGGCGAATTCCTCCCGGCCCCGGAAGGGTTTAATGTTCCGGTAGTTGAGGCCGTGGCCGCACTTCACCTTCAGGCCGAGGC
>JBKQKO010000017.1:0-65279 GCA_052147455.1 Desulfobaccales bacterium
CTGCTCGCAGGCGCCGGCCAGGGTGATCCCCGCCTCCGCCTCCAACAGGTGAATGATCCGGCCGCCCATGCGCCCCGCGGCGCCGGAAACGATGGCCTTGATCATGATAACCTCCTGTGAGCAGTAAGCAGTAAGCAGTGAGCAGTAGCCGTTATTTTTCCCTGCTTACTTTCCTGCCTTCCCAAACCACTATTTAATCAACCCATACGCCAGCAGCACCTGGCGCAGCCTGGTTTCGTTGGCCTGGGAGAGCGGGCACAGGGGCTGCCGCACCTCGCCGGTGATCTGGCCCATCATTTTCAGGGCGGTTTTCACCGGCGTGGGGCTGGTCTCGTAAAACATGGCTTCCATCAGCGGCCACATCTTAAAGTGGAGTTTGCGGGCGGCCGCAAGGTCGCCTTTAAAGAAGGCGTTGCACATCTCGGCCATATCCGCGGGGGCCGCGTTGGAAACCACCGAGATCACCCCCTGGCCACCGATGGCCAGCAGGGGCAATACGGTGAAGTCGTCGCCGGAGAGCACCGTGATTTTATCGCCGCACAGCTCCAGGGTCTTGGCGCCCTGTTTCAGGTCCCCGGTGGCGTCTTTGAGGCCGACGATATTCGGGAGCCCAGAGAGCCGGGCCATGGTCTCCGGCAGCAGGTTGAGGCTGGTGCGGCCCGGCACGTTGTAGACCACGATGGGAATCCTGGTCTGGGAGGCGATGGTTTTATAATGCTGATACAGGCCCTCCTGAGTCGGTTTGTTGTAGTAAGGGGTGATTATCAGGGCATAATCGGCGCCGGCGTCCTGGACGTGCTGGGTAAGTTCCAGGGACTCGGCGGTGCTGTTGGAGCCGGCGCCGGCGACCACCGGAACCCGTTTTTTCACCTGGTCGATGCAGATCGAAACAACCTGCTTGTGTTCGGCATGGGTCAGGGTGGGAGATTCGCCGGTGGTGCCGCAGGGAACGAGTCCATGGATACCTGCGCGGATCTGGCGCTCGATCAGGGCCCGGTAGGCCTCTTCATCGATCCGGCCATTCTTGAAGGGGGTGACGAGGGCGGTGATGGCTCCTTTGAGCATGATGCAACCTCCTTACTTGAGTTCCTCTAACCAGAGTTCGCCCTGATAAACCACCAGGGCGTCGCCTTCCAGGTAGACCTCGCGGCAAGCCCCGGATTGGGGGCGGAAGAACACGGTGAGGGTTTCCCCGCCCCGGGTCAGGACCTCCACCGGCGAAGACAGCCGCCCCAGGCAGGCCCCCACCAGGGCGGCGGCCACCGAGCCGGTGCCGCAGGCCAGGGTTTCGTCTTCCACCCCGCGCTCGTAGGTGCGGATGGAGAGCTGCTTAGGTCCGGTGAAGCGGACGAAATTGACGTTGGCGCCCGCGGGCTGAAACATCTGGTGGAAGCGGAGCAGCCGGCCCCACTCGGTCACCGCGGCTGCCTCCAGGTCGTCCACCGGCACCACCAGGTGGGGCACCCCCACCCGCACAAAATGGCCGGTGACGTTGGCCTCCTCCAGGGGGATGGTTAGATTAAGTTGGCAGTCACCCACCCCGGTCAGGGCCAGCTTGACCCGGCGGCCCCGGACCTCGGCGTGGATGACTCCGGACCCGGTCTCAAAGGACAGGGTTTCCGGAGCGATGCCGGAGAGCACCGCCAAGCGCGCCGCGCAGCGCCCGCCATTGCCGCACATCTCCGGCTCGGAGCCGTCGGCGTTGTAAAAACGCCAGCGGAAGTGGGCTGCATCTGAGGCCTCAATGAGGATGAGGCCATCGGCCCCCACCCCCACCCGGCGGTGGCAGAGCCGGCGGGCCAGGGCGGGCTGTTCCGCCTCGGGAATAAACCTGGCCCGGTGGTCGATGAGCACGAAGTCGTTGCCCCCGCCGTGCATTTTAAAAAAAGGGATTCTCGGTCTTGGGCTCGATAAATCCATCAGCTATTAGCTTCCATACGCCAGAAATATATTGAGGCAGCCCGCTTTTATTCACTAAGGCCATCATGGTGTTTCTTGTGGTTGCAGGGAAATGCCATCCCTCGATCAAAGCTCACGTCAGGTCTTCAGAAATTCCGGGATGGATTCGCCCCAGGTAAGCTGCCGATAAGTCTCCCGTTTCCTGATAACATAAAATTCGTCATCCCGCACCAAGATTTCCGGAACCCGGGGCCGGGCGTTGTAATTGGAACTCATGGAAAAGCCATAGGCGCCGGCGCTCATCACCGCCACCAGCTCACCCGGCCGGAAGGCCGGCAGCTTCCGGTCCTTGGCCAGGAAATCCCCGGACTCGCAGATGGGTCCCACCAGGGAGGCGGTCACCATGGTCCTGGGAGAAGGCCCTTGCGCCACCGGGCAGACCGCATGGAAAGAGCCGTAGAGGCTGGGGCGGGCCAGGTCGTTCATGCCCGCGTCTACGATGATGAAATGCCTGGCTTCGTTCTCCTTGGTATAGAGCACCTTGGTCACCAGGATGCCGGCGTTGCCCACCAGCACCCGGCCGGGCTCCAGGATCAGGGTGACATCCAGCCCCTTCAGCCTTTCCACCAGTTTGCCGCCATACTCGTGGGGGTGCGGGGGCTCTTCCTGGTCGTAACGGATCCCCAGGCCGCCGCCCAGGTCCAGATAACGGATGCCGATGCCCTGGGCCCTGAGGCGTCCCACCAGCTCCTTGAGTCGCTCCAGGGCCTCCACGAAGGGGGCCACCTGGGTGATCTGGGAGCCGATGTGGCAGGCCACCCCCAGCACCTCCAGATAAGGCAGCTCCATGGCCCGGCGGTAGTCCTCCAGGGCCCGCTCGATATCGATGCCGAACTTATTCTTCTTGAGCCCGGTGGAGATATAGGGATGGGTGTGGGGGTCGATGTCCGGGTTGATGCGCAGGGCCACCGGGGCCTTCTTCTTAAGGCGGCCGGCGATCCGGTTGATCTCCTCCAGCTCCTGGGAGGATTCCATGTTGAACAGCAGGATACCGGCCTTCAGGGCTGCCCGGATCTCCTCGGGGCGTTTGCCCACCCCGGAATAGACGATGCGGTTCGGGTCCACCCCGGCCGCCAGGGCCCGGTAGAGGTCCCCCCCGGAGACGATGTCTGCCCCGCATCCCAGGTGAGCCAGCAGGCTCAGGATGGCCAGGTTGGCGTTGGCCTTCACCGCGAAGCAGACGATATGGGGAAAACCCTGGAAGGCGGCTTCGAACACCCGGAAATGGTGTCCCAGGGTGGCGGCGCTGTAAAGATAAAAGGGCGTGCCTACCCGGGCGGCGATCAAGCGCACCGGGACATTTTCACAGTAGAGTTCCCCGGCCTGGTAGTTGAAATGGTGCATCGGTCAGGACCCGTTAGCGGTGGCGGTTAGCGATCAGCAGCCAGCTAAAATAAAAATTGCTTCCCAGGTTATGATGAAAAAAATGAATTATTAAGGGGAGCGGAAAAGAGATTAAATTCCCCCTCACCCTCTCCCCCCGCGGGGGAGAGGGGATAAATAAGAGACCCCATTAAGCTCCAATTGATAGCCAAAACTCTTACCAAAACAGAAAACAGAAAACTGCCGTATAGGGCGGCCTAGGGCCGCCATAATTCGGCGGGCACAGCCCGCCCTATGAGTTCTAAAGCAAAATTTTACCTCTGGGGTGATGACGGAAAATTCATTATACGCAACGCCTTTTATTTTCGTTAATCTATCAAAATTATGGACTAAGTATTTGGCAAACTCCCCCTCCCTGAGAGGGGAGGGGATTGGGGAGAGGGTGGCTCACTGGTCACCGCTGAGACTCCCAAGACGATACCCCCCCCACCCCGGTGTCGCCACCTCAAGAGGGACGGAATTTTGCTGTTTTGCAAGGTGCGAGGGATGCGCAATTATTTACTTCGTTATGTATAGTTAAGACTCTTACCAAAAACAGAAAACAGCCGTATAGGGCGGCCTAGGGCCGCCATAATTCGGCGGGCCCAGCCCGCCCTATGAGTTCGGACTGTTTTTGATTATCTCCAAACTGCTATACATTCTCCCAATGTTTCATTATTGCCTGCAAAGATCCAGGCCTTCATAATAATTAATAAGTAATCGCCGCTTCCTCCGACGGCAGGCTTTCATTGGCCCGGGGGCTGTTGTCCACCGCAGTCACGTAATAGTAGTAAGTCTGTCCCGGCTTCACCCGGGAATCGACAAAATACGGCTTGGTCAAAAGCTCCGGGGTCAGGCGGCCGGGCTGGGCCTCCCCCGGGGAGCGGCGGTAGAGCCGGTAGCCCGCCAGGTCGGGGGCGGGGCTGGGCTGCCAGCGCAGCTCCACCCCCTGGGAGGTGGGTACCGCCAGCAGGCCCAACAGGGGGGGCGGCGGCGTCAGCTTCTCCGGCCTGGCGCTCTCCAGGGGGGAGTCGCCGCTGGCCAGCAGCTCGCCTCCCAGGCGCCGCACCGCCAGCACCTTGTAAGTATATTCCACCTGGTTCAGCGCCGCCACATCCTGGTAAGCGGTTTGGGGGAGGGGCTCGGGCGAGAGCTTGCTCCAGGCGCCGGAGCCTTCACGGCGATAGATGAGATAACCCGCCAGGTCTCTGGCCGGCGAACCGTTGGTGAGTTGGCTCACCGGGCTCCAGCGCAGCGCCACAATCCGATCTCCCGGGGCCGCCTGCAGGTCCAGGGGGGGCCGGGGCAGCCAGCCCCAGACGTGGTTCAAGGTGGGGGACCAGCCCCCCAGGTAGCCATCCTGGTCATAGGCCGCCACCCGATAGAAATAACGATGGTCCGGGGCCAACTCCCGGTCCGGAAAGATGCAGGCCTCCCCCCGCACCTCGCCCTGCTGGGGATAGGCCAGGTCGATGTCGGCCCGGAGGGCGAAATTCATGGGGCAGGGGGCCTCCGGCGACACCCCGCGGACCTCGCAGCGATAGACCCGGCAGCCCTGCACCTGGGTCAACGGCTGCCCCAGCAGGTTGACCCGGGGCAGCAGCCAGCTCAGGACCAGGGTGTCGCCTTCCTGGGAGAGCCGAAACTCCCGCACCGGCCCGGGCAAGAGCCGGTCCGGCGCTAAGGGCCGCAACTTCTTGCCGCAACCTCCGCAGAGAATAGTCAGGGCAATGAACCAGGATAACAGCAAATATCCGGCAGCCGCTCCGGTTTTCGGTTGGCGCTTGGCGCTTTCCGCCCTGGGCCTGGTAAAAAGTGGAGATTCCACCTCCGGGCGCCGGTCAGATCTCTTGCTCATACAGATTGATTCCCAATTCCGCTTCGGCCCGGGCCAGGGCCTCGGCCACCCGATCCGGGGCGGTGCCCCCGGGGGAGCGCCGCCGGGACACGGCGTGCTCGATGGTCAGCCACGCAAACAGCTCCTCCTGGGCCAGGGGGGCGAATTCCTGAATCTCCGCCAGGCTCAGCTCCCACAATTCCCGGCCCCGGCTCTCGGCGTAGCGCACCGTCCGGCCCACCTGGGCGTGGGCGGTGCGGAAGGGCACCCCCCGGGTGACCAGGTAATCCGCCATGTCGGTGGCGGTGAGGAAACCGCCCTTAAGGGCGGCGGCCATCCGCTCCGGCTGCACCTGCAATTCCGTGAGCAGGCCGGTCATCAGGGTCACCGCGGCCTTCACCGTGTCCACCGTGTCGAACAGGGGCTCCTTGTCCTCCTGGAGGTCCCGGTTGTAGGCCAGTGGCAGGCCCTTGACGGCCATCAGCAGGCCCATCAGGTGGCCGGCCACCCGGCCGCTCTTGCCCCGGATGAGCTCAGGCACGTCGGGGTTTTTCTTCTGGGGCATGATGGAGGAGCCGGTGGCGTAAGTGTCCGGCAGCGCCACGAAGCCGAACTCCGAGGAGGCCCAGAGGATAAGTTCCTCGGAGAGGCGGCTCAGGTGGATCATGATTATAGAGGCATGAGATAAAAATTCCAGGATAAAATCCCGGTCGCTCACCGCGTCCAGGCTGTTGCGGAAGATCTCCGGGAACCCCAGTTGGTCCGCGGTGAACTGGGGGTCAATGGGAAAGGTGGTGCCGGCCAGGGCTGCCGCCCCCAAGGGCGAAACCTGGATGCGGGCCTCCGCCTCGGTCAGCCGCCTCAGGTCCCGGCGCCACATCTCGTCGTAGGCCAGCAGATGATGGGCCAGGAGGATGGGCTGGGCCCGCTGCAGGTGGGTGTAACCCGGCAGAATCAATTTCAGGTGGCGGCGGGCCAGCCGTACCCCGGCCCGGCGCAGCTCGGTGAGGGCGGCGATCAGGGTCTCCACCTCTGCCGCCAGATAGAGGCGCAGGTCCAGGGCTACCTGGTCGTTGCGGCTCCTGGCGGTGTGGAGCTTGCCCCCCACCTCGCCTAGCTTGGCGATCAGCCGGGATTCGACGGCCATGTGGATATCTTCCTGGCCGGGGTCGAAAGGGAACTCCCCCGCCTCGATCTCGGCCGCGATCTCTTCCAGGCCCCGGACAATCTCCTCGGCCTCCGCCGGTGGGATGATCCCCTGGCGGCCCAGCATCCGGGCATGGGCTACCGAGCCGGCGATATCCTGGCGATAAAGGCGCTTATCGAAGCTGAGAGAGCTGGTGAAGTCCTCCACGCTCTTCCCGGTCTCCCCGGCGAACCGCCCGCCCCAGGGTTTTTGCGCCATGGCGCCCACTCCTTTTAAAATCTGGGATGGCCGACCTCCCGGAAATCAGGCGCCGCCACCCTGGGAAATGATTTCGATAATCTTCTCGCAGGCGGTCACCACCGCCCCCTGCACGGCCTGAGACAGGCCCGGCGCCACCTCCTGGGGGATGGTTTCGATCTGCGCCACGATGATCTTTACCTGGATACCGCTTTGTTCCTGGAGTTCCTGCAGCAGGTTCACCGTGGGAAACTGGTGCAGGGAGAAATCGGAAGTCTTGTGCTCCGGAATGCCAGCCACCGGGATCTCGAAGACCTCCCCGGGCCGACGCTCCGGATATTCCACCGCATCGACGATAATCAGCCTTTCCGGCTTCTTCTCGCTCAAGATGAGGTTAAACAGGATATCCCGGATGCTGGTGCCCACGTCCAGGGCCAGGACCTCGTCCGGCAGGGGGTAGTTTTCCTTGAGGTGCTGGATCACCGCCGGGCCGAAGCCGTCATCGCCCCAGAGGATGCTGCCGCAGCCGAAGATCAGGATGGATTTATCGAAAATTGCCATGGTCATGTCTTTTAGCTTTCAATGGGCAGATTGCGCGCAGCTGCCGGTGGTCGCCGCAGCAGAGGGTAAGCCGTCCGCGGCCGGCGCCGGAACCGGGTAATCCCGGCCAAAAGGCGGGGCCACAGGATATGGCTATTATACCCTGTGGCCCCGAAATATCACGCTGAAAGCGCCTGCTTGATGACTGGCGTCTAATTTTTCAGCGTTTCGATTACCTGACCCTGCGCGTCGGTGATGGTGAGTTCCACGGCCAGACCGCCATCCAGGCGGTGAGTGGCGCAGCTCAGTCACGGGTCATAGGCGCGTATGGCCATTTCCACCCGATTCAGGGAGCCCTGGTCATACTTGCCTTCCTTGATGAAGAGCTTGGCCGCCTGGTTCACCGACAGATTGATGGCGGCGTTGTTGTGGGTGGTGCCCACGATGAGGTTGACGTTGGTGATGAGGCCCTGTTCGTCGCAGGTATAGTCGTGGATCAGGGTGCCCCGGGGAGCCTCCACGCAACCCACGCCCCGGCCGGCCTTGGGGGTAATCGGCACCCGAATATCGGTGCTGGTAATCTCCGGGTCGTTGAGGAGCTCCACCACGGTCTCGGCGCACTGCAGCAGCTCGATGAGCCGGGCGTAATGGTAGAGCAGGGTGTAGTGGGCCGGGCGGCCGAAGGCGGCCCGGAACTCCTCCAGTTCCGCCTGGGCCAGGGGGGTGGCCATGCGGTCCACCACGTTGATGCGGGCCAGGCAGTTGGTGCGGTACACCCCGGTGGGGTTGTCCAGGGAGAGGTTGAGCTTGCCCCACTTCTTGGCGTAGGGGAATTTTTGATAGGACCAGGGCTCCACCCACTCGCCAATGTAGTCGGTGTATTGCTGGTAGGTGAAGTCGTCATAGGAGCCGTCGGGCCTCATGAGCCGGAGTTTGCCGTCATAGAAGTCGTGGGTGCCGTCCTCCCGCACCGTGCCCAGGTAACCAACTTCGATGACGCCGATGGTTTTGATGGCATCCATATATTTGGGGAAGACGTTGTCCTTGGCAAACTTCATGGAGAACTTGGAGAACTCCAGGAGCTCATTGGCCAGGGGCAGCATCTCCTGCCGCTCGGCCTTAGTCATGGGCTTGCTAACCCCGCCGGGCAGCGAGAAGGTGGGGTGGATGGCCCGACCGGCGAAATGCTCCAGCATGGTGGTGGCCTGCTGGCGCATCTTCACCACCTGCCTGGCGATATCCGGCGCGGCCTGGACGATGCCTACCACGTTACGCACCGAATAGTCGGCGTCCGGACCGATGACGAAGTCCGGCGCCGCCAGGAAATAAAAGTGGAGAATGCGGTCGCCCACGTAAGCGATGTTCTGCATCAGCCGGCGCAGCTTCACCGCCGCGGGGGGCGGGGTGACTCCGAAGCAGGCGTCGCCGGCCTTGGAAGAGGCCAGGTGATGGGCCCAGGGACAGATGCCGCAGATATGGCAGACGATGCGGGGCATCTCTTCCACCGGGCGGCCCTCGCAAAATTTCTCAAAGCCGCGCAGGGATTGAACGTGGACCTTGGTGTCGGCCACGTTGCCGGCGTCATCCAGTTGGATGGTCACCTTGGCATGGCCCTCGATTCTGGTGATGGGCTGAATGTTGATCACTTTTCCCATATCGTAACCCCCTATCTTACCGGCCGGGCCGGGATTACCGTCAGGTATCCATGACCGCCGATATAGCGGTTCATCATGGCCCGCCGGTCCATCAAGGTCTTGGGATCAAGACCCACCGAGGTGAGGGCGCCCATCATATCCACCATGGGCCTGGCCCCCTTGCGGATGGGGCCGAAGCAGCCCCGGCACGGGGTCCGGGCCTGAATGCACCGGGGCACCCCGGTCTTGCCGGCGCATCCTGCCAGGGTAACGGGACCCATGCAGAGATAACCCTGCTCGTTGATGCAGCGCATCTTCTCCAGGCCTTCTTCCGGGTTGAATTCCATGTTCTGCAGCCAGCGCTTGACCGGGCCGCCGCCGGACTTCTGTTCCCGGATCACCGGGCAGGTGTCGCAGACGCTGCGCTCCGGCAGGCTCCAGGAGGTCTTGCCGGCCAGCAAGGCCAGGATGGCGTCGGCGATCCAATCCGGGTGCGGCGGGCAGCCGGGAATGGAGATGTCCACCTTGGTCACTTCGTCCAGGGCCTGGCAGGTGGCAGTCCATTTGGGGACATCGGGATCCTCCGGATCGGCCGCCGGTTCCGTGGAGGCGCAGTGACGGAAGACCTTGTCGAAGACCTCGGCATCCTTGTACATGTTGGCCTGGGCCGGGACGCCGCCGTAGCAGGCGCAACTGCCCAGGGAGATGAGAAACTTGACCTTCTTTCGCATTTCATCAAGAACGTGCCGGTTTTCGGCGTTGCGCACCCCCCCGGAGACGATGCCCACTACCGCTTCGGGGATTTCCAGACTCGTGCCATCTCCGAGCTGCCCGAAGTATTTGTGGTCAACTAATGCGGGGATGTGAACAAAATTAAGGTGGCCTAATAAATCCAACAGCGCCTCTCCGGTGTTGAGAATGGAAATCTCGCAACCGGAGCAGGCATTCAACCACTCCGACGCTACATTTACCGCCATCTCTTCTCCTCCTTGGTTAAGACTCGGCAGTCAGCGGTTTCCTTGCCAATAGGACTTGCTGCTGGCGAGCTGGCCCCTTGCCGCTATGCCGCCGGCTGTGCCCCCGCCGGCCGGCGGGAATAGATGAAATACCCGCCTTCTTCCTCAAACATTTGCACCTCGAATCCATCTTTGGCATAGCCTTCCATGACTTGCCGGGCCTCCTCGGGGCTGCGGTAATTGCCGCCGTCCCACATGAATTTCTTGCCTTCGAATTTTTTTGCCAGTGGTATGGTCATCATCCTGCCTAGATCTGTTTGGTTGCCGCAGGCTTTAGCCTGCGTTACATTTTCCCACCTACATGATGCCGATGAGAATACCTTCCAGTTCGTACCCGATTGAACCTAAAGAATTAAAAGCATAAAGGCGCCCCGACGGGTCGCCCCCAGGTTATCCTCTCGTGCTATACGGGCCGGGGCCCAGGGCCCGCAGGGTCTCCGTCATCTCCGTCATCACGTCCGCGAACTTCTGGGCTTCCGCCGAGGCAATCCACTCGAGCCGGAACCGCTCGGGCTCCAGGCCGAAGTCCTCCAGCATCATCTCAATTCCTTCCGCTCTGGTTTGGGCTTTTTTATTACCTTCCAGGTAATGACATTCGCCCAGGTGTCACCCACATACCAGGACGCCATCGGCCCCCTTGGTGAGGGCGTTGATGACCAGGTTGGGGTGCACCATGCCGGAGCACATCACCCGGATGATCCGGCCGTTGGGGGGGTACTGGATGCGGGAGACCCCCGCCAGGTCCGCCCCGGCGTAAGAGCACCAGTTGCAGCAGAAGGCGATGATTAAAGGCTCGAACTGGTCTTCCATGGCTAAACCCCTATGCTGTCAGCTTTCAGTAGTAATTTTTTAAAGCAATCTATCTCTCATTGCTCCCGGTTAAATCAACCCCAGGGCGGCCTCCACCTGGGCCTCCAACTGCTCCGGAGTGAAGCCGGCCACGAAAATGCCCTGCTTGGGGCAGGTGGCCATGCAGGAGCCGCAGCCCTTGCACTGCATGGCATTGACCTCCACCGTCTTCTTGACGCCGCCTTCCTTCATGTATTCGAGGAGGGTAATGGCCTTGAAGGGGCAGGTGTCGACGCAGAAGGCGCAGCCGTCGCAATTCTCGTCGATGGGGTTGGAGATGATGGATTCCAGCTCCAGGTAATCCCGGGACAGGATGGTATTGGCCCGGGAGGCGCAGGCCAGGGACTCGGCAATGGTTTCCTGGATGGGTTTGGGGTAATGGCACAACCCCGCCAGAAAGATGCCCTCGGTAGTGGCATCCACCGGCCTGATCTTGGGGTGGGCCTCGGTGAAGAAGCCCTCGGCATTGAGGGGAACCTTGTAGAGCTCCGCCAGGGGGGCATTATGGTGAGGGACGATGGCGGTGGCCAGGGTGAGGAGGTCCACCTGGAAGGTAACCGGCATCTGCATAATCTGGTCGGTTACCGTGATCTTGAGGCGGCCGTCAGCCTCCTCCACCTTGGGGAGATCGGCGAGGACATGGCGGATGAAGACCACCCCCAGTTCCCGGGCCCGGGTGTAGAGGATTTCCCGTTCGCCGTAAGTGCGCATATCCCGGTAGAGGATGAAGACCTCCCTCTCCGGGTTCATCACCTTGAGCTTGATGGCGTTTTCCACCGAGTGGGCGCAGCAGACCTTGTTGCAATAGGGCCGCTCCGGGGTGCGGGAGCCGACGCACTGGATGAAGGCCACCGCCTGGGCCTGCTGGAGCCGGTCGCTGTTCTGGGCGATTTCCTTATCAAAATCCAGGGAGAGGAGGACGTTGGGGTTCTCTTTATAGAGGTACATCCCTTTTGGGCGAAAGGGCGAGGCGCCGACTGCCAGGGTGACGATGCCGTGGCGGATTTCCTCGCCGCTGCTCAGGGTGGTGGTGAAGTTACCCACCGCCCCGGAGACGCCGGTGACCATCTCCTCAAAGTGGACCGTGATCCGGTCGTTGCCCAGCACCCGCTTGATCATGGCCTCCAGCCGGGTCCTGACCAGGCCGCCCCGCCAGGTGGTATGGAGCTTCAGGGCATTGCCTCCCAGGAAGCCCTTGCGTTCCACCAGGTGCACCTGGTAGCCCTGGTCGGCCAGGGCCAGGGCCGCGGTCATGCCGCTGACCCCGCCCCCCACCACCAGGGCGGTGGGGTTGACCCCCACGGTGAGGTACTCCAGGGGCTGAAGCAGCCGGGCCTTGGCCACCGCCATGTTCACCAGGTCCTGGCACTTCTGGGTGGCCAGCCCCGGCTCGTTCTGGTGGACCCAGGTGCACTGATTACGGATGTTGGCCATCTCGAACAGGTACTTGTTGACGCCGGCGGTTCGCATCATCTCCTGGAAGATGGGCTGGTGAGTGGTGGGGCTGCAGGCCGCCACCACCACCCGGTTCAGTTGGTGTTCCTGGATCATCTCCGCCATCTGAGCCTGGGAGTCCTGGGAGCAAGTGAACAGGTTGGCCTGGGCGTACTCCACCTGGGAAAGAGTTTTGGCGTAATCCACGATGGCCGGGACGTCGGCGATTCCGCCGATGTTGAGGCCGCAATTGCAAACGAATACCCCCACCCTGGCCGGCTCCCCCGCCACCTCTCTTTCCGGGGGGAATTCCTTCTTTCTCATCAGGGTGCCCCGGGCCGCGGCCAGGTGCCGGGTGGCAGTGGCGGCCGCGGCGCTCCCCTCCATCACCGTCTGAGGGATGTCCTTGGGCCCGGTGAAGGCGCCGCAGGCAAAGATTCCCTCCCGGAAGCTGGTGGTCGGCGCAAAACAACTGGCCTCCATGAAGTCGTTGGGGCCCAGGGGTACCTCGAGCCGCCGGGCCAGCTCTATGGTGGCCGGGGGCATCACCATGCCTACCGAGAGGACCACCATGTCGAAGATCTCGTCGACCACAGCGCCGGGCTCGGTGACGTAGCGTATCTCCAGGTCGCCCTTATCATTGGCGGGCTTGACGGAATGGACCCGGGAGCGGATCATCCGGGCCCCCTGATCTTTAATCTTGGCGGCGTATTTTTCGAAGTCCTTGCGGGGGGTTCGCATGTCCAGGTAAAACAGGGCCATATCCAGGTCCGGGCCGAGGTGCTCCCGGGCCACGATGGCCTGTTTCAGGGCCGCCATGCAGCAGAAATTGGAGCAATAGGGCTTGGCCCCTTCGCCGAGATTCCGGGAGCCGACGCAATGGATCCAGGCGATCTTTTTAGGCTCGCGGCCGTCGGAGCGCCGGCGCACGTGTCCCTGGAAGGGCCCGCCGGGGCTCAGGATGCGCTCGAACTCCAGGCTGGTGTGAACATTGGGATACTTGCCGTAGCCATAGAGCGCCATGGCGGTTGGGTCGAAAGGCTTGAAACCGGGGGCCAGGATGACCGAGCCGACTTCAATCTCCCTGGTTTCGGGCTTCATGCTGTGGTCAACGGCCCCGGCCTGGCAGGCAGTCACACACTGCATACATTCGGAGCAGACGCCGCAATTGAGGCAGCGCTCCGCCTCCCTTTGGGCCTGTTCCTCGCTGTAGCCCTTGGAGATCTCCTCAAAGGAGCAGCAGCTATATTCCGGCGGCAGGTTGGCCATCACTTCCCGGGGTTGGCCTTCCTCGTCCTTGGGGACCTCGCTCCAGCGCTTATGGGCCTCCTCGCCCTCGGAGCGGCCCTCCTTCATATCCAGGCCCTTGAGGTAGCGGTGGATGGACTCGGCGGCCTCGATGCCGCCGCCCACCGCCTCCACCGCAATCCAGGGTCCGGTGTGCACGTCGCCCGCCGCGAAAACCCCAGGCCGCGAGGTTTCGTAAGTCGTTTGGTCCACTTCGATGGTGCCCCCGCGGGAGAGCTTGACACCGCAGGCCTCCAGGGCGCCTTTGGCCGCCTCCTGGCCGATGGCCGGGACGATCATGTCCACGGGGAGTTCGAAGGTCTCGTTAGGGATGGGTACCGGCTTGCGCCGGCCCGAGGCGTCGGGCTCTCCCAACTCCATCTTCTGGCAGATGAGGCCCGCCACCTTGCCGTCGGCGCCGACCTTGGCCTCCAGGGGGGCGGCCAGATAGATCAGCTTCACGCCCTCGCACAGGGCCTGTTCCACTTCATGCTCAAAGGCCGGCATCTCTTCCCGGGAACGGCGGTAGACGATGGTCACGTCCACCCCCAGCCGGATGGCGCTGCAGGCCACGTCGATGGCCACGTTGCCGCCGCCGATGACTGCCAGCTTCTTGCCGATTTCCTGAGATTCGCCCAGGTTCTGGCGCCGCAAAAACTCCACCCCCTGGACCACGCCAGGAGCATCCTCATGGGCGATTCCCAGAGGCTTGCCCACGTGGCAGCCGATGCCCAAAAATACTGCCTTGTATCCCTGGTCAAACAGAGAATCCAGGGTGAAGTCCCGGCCCAGGGCGGCGTTGGTCTTCAGCTCCACCCCCAAACCCAGGATGTGATCGATCTCTTTATCCAGGATGGCCTTGGGCAGGCGGTAGTCGGGGATGCCCACCCGCAGCATGCCGCCGGCCTTGGGGAGAGCCTCGAAGATGGTGGGCCGGTAGCCCTTGAGGGCCAGGTGATAAGCGCAAGTGAGGCCCGCCGGCCCGGCCCCAACGATGGCGACCTTCTCAGGCTGGGCCTCCACCAGGGGCATCATCACCGCGGAGATTTCCGCCTGGTCGGCGGCGAAACGCTTCAGCGAACAGATGGCTACCGGTTGGTCCAGTTCAGCCCGGCGGCACTTGGCCTCGCAGGGATGCGGGCAGACCCGCCCCAACACCCCGGGCAGGGGCAGCCGCTCCATGATGAGCTTCAGGGCCTCCTGATATTTCCCCTGCTTGACCAGCTGCACGTAGCCCTGGACGTTGATCTCCGCCGGACAGGTGAGGGTGCAGGGGGCCCGGTCCAGCTTGATGATACTGAAAGCCGACGGAATGGCCTGAGGATAGAGGCGATAGGCCGCCTTCTGGTCTGCTAATCCCTGGTTGAACTGATCCGGTATGGTCACCGGGCAGACAGTGGCGCATTCTCCGCAGCCGGTGCATTTGGCCAGGTCGATGAAGCGGGGCTCGCTTTCCAGGGTGGCTCGGAGATGGCCCGGCTCCCCGCTGACCTCTTTCAATTCAGTGAGGGTGTGGACCTCGATGTTGCTGTGCCGGCCGACCTCGACCAGCTTGGGGGAGATAATTCACATGGCGCAGTCGTTGCTGGGAAAGGTCTTGTCGATCTGGGCCATGGTGCCGCCGATGGCCGAGCCCTTTTCCACCAGGTAGACGTAATAGCCTGAGTTGGCCAGGTCCAGAGAGGCCTGCATACCGGCGATGCCGCCCCCCACCACCAAAACCGACCCCAAGATTTCTTCGGACATTTTTAAGCCCTCAGATCACAGCTTGCGAGAGGATTGATGAACATGTTCCTGAATCAGCTCTTTTGTTGAAAACAGCAACAATTCAACAATTGCGATATTTATGCCATAGTACGGGTAATTTTTTTCGACAATTTATATAGAGTTTAGAGCCTCAAGGGGAATCTCCCCGGGAGTCTTTGGGAGATAATTTCCCCTGGGCGGGGTATTATGCACCAAACACCTTTTTGAAGCACTTATGTATGGAGAGAATTTTGCCTGTGTACATATTAGCTTGCCTGGTTAGGTTATGCAAATAATTATTTTATGCAAAAATTTAGCAAGCGGTGGGCTTCCGGGGCGGGTTAACCCCACCCCCGGGTCAAGACGGCAGGGATAACCTAAGCCAGGGCGCGGGGACCAGACGCCGGGCCCGCGGCCCTCACTGCACGATGACTATCCCGGTCAGGACCCCTTTGGGCATGTCCCCGGGTTGGGCGCCGCTGCCGATGGGATAGATCTCCCAGCCCTGGCGGGCCACCAGTTGGTAGACGTCGATGCCCACCGCCTCCATGGATGGCCGCGCCAGCAGGGAGAAGCGGCAGCGCTTGCCTCCCATGGCCTGACAGTCCTCCTGCTGGCCGCAAAAGGTGTGGCGGCAGGAGCCGGCCCCGAAGCCGAAGGCCAGGTAATGGCCGTCGTAAAAGGCCAGGGACTCCACTTCGCTCACCAGCTTATAGACCTTCTGGTAGGCGGCCACCCGCTCCTTGATGGTGGCCTTGTCCCGGACGACGACCTCAGGCGGCACCTCCAGGGTGAAGAGCACCGCCCACCGGTAGTTCTTCAGGATTTCCCGGAGTTCGCCGGGCTTCAGGGTATTAGGGGGGCAGTGGGCCCCGGCCCCGTAGCCGAAGCAGCGGGGGATCTGGCACTTCAAGGTCACCCGCTCATCCACCGGGATCTCCTGGGTCTCGATGACCGCCGCCCGGGTGGCCCCCAGCTCCAGGGCCTTCTCCCGGTAGCGCTCCAGGTCCTGGGGCAAGCGGGCCGCCTGCATGTCCACCGTGATTTTTTCCACCTTTCTGCCCATAAACCCTCCTTTGCCAAGACCCCCATTCCTGGGAAAATCCCGGCCCGTCCTGTTGGGGGCGGCGGCTGAACTCCCGCGCCGGGGGCATTTAATCTCTTTGCCGCTCCCTTTAATAACAGGCTTAGCAGGAGCTAAAAATATGGGGGGCGCGGCCGCGTCGATGCTGCAAGCTCATCTTAAAGTTGAGACTTCTGCGAAAGTCCCCACTTTTGTCATTCTGAGGGAGCGAAGCGACCGAAGAATCTCATGAATACAAGGAAATACGAGATCCTTCACTTCGCTCAGGATGACAAAGTTGCTTTTCGCAGAGGTCTCAAGTTTCAATCAAGCCCTTTCTCATCCCTCTCTTTAAAGACCTCTTGGGCGGCAAAGAGGCCGTTCAGCGCGGCCGGGAATCCGGCATAAACCGCCATCTGGATAATGATCTCCACCACTTCCTGGCGTGAACATCCCACATTGAGGGCCGCATGAATATGCACCCGCAACTGGGGGGCGGCAGTCCCCAGGGCCGTGAGGGCCGCCACGACGGCGATCTCCCTGGACTTCAGGTCGAGCCCGGGACGGCAGTAGATGTCTCCAAAGGGAAATTCGATGAGATAGCGGGCAAAATCGGGGGCAATATCCTTCAGGCTCTCTATAACCCGTTCGCCGGCCTCGCCGTCGATTTCCTTCAGTTTCTCCCACCCGCGTGCGAACCTCTCGTTGTTCATGCGGTTTTTCCCCCGAAGGCTCACCTGCAACAACCTGGACCCTAAACTTGTAAGGAAGGTCTCTTTATAGAACAAATGAACCAGGCTTAGACCTAAGGCTGTTCATTTAAGCACCAGGAGCCGAAGGCGACCGAAGAATCTCTAGATACTAGATGCTTCGTTTGGCTCAGCATGACAAAAAAATGTAGGGTGGGCTCGAGCCCACCAATTCCTTGGAAAAGAAGCGCTTAAGTGAACCATATGGGGCTTAGACATCAAATCGGTTACAAAATGCCAGGCCAATCACTCGTCAGCCAAATCTTCTCCGGTTAAGGCCCGCAACGCCTGGAGGTAGCGGGCCCGGGTGTTGGCGATGACCTCCGGGGGCAGCGGCGGCGGCGGCGGCTTTTTGTTCCAGCCCAGGGATTCCAGGTAATCCCGGAGATACTGTTTGTCATAGCTCTTTTGAGGGCCGCCGGGACGGTAGTCCTCTTGCGGCCAGAAGCGGGAGGAGTCCGGGGTAAGCGCCTCGTCGATGAGGAGCAGCTCGCCGTCCGCCAGGCCGAATTCGAACTTGGTGTCGGCGATGATGATGCCCCGGGGTTCGGCCCAAGCCAGGGCCCGGCGGTAGAGGTTAAGGCTGAGGTCCTTGACCCGGGCAGCCAGCTGGGGGCCAATGGAGGCCGCCATTTGCTCCCAGGAGATGTTTTCGTCGTGGGTCCCCAGCTCGGCCTTGGTGCTTGGGGTAAAGAGCGGCTCCGGCAACTGCTGGGACTCCACCAGGCCCGGAGGCAGGGGAAGTCCGCCGATGGCGCCGGTTTGCCGGTATTCGGCCCAGCCGGAGCCGGACAAATAACCCCGGACGATGCATTCCACCGGCAGGGGCCGGCACTTGCGCGCCAGCATGGTGCGGCCCTGGAGCAGCTCCCGGTAGGCGCGGCAGGCCGGGGGAAAATCCTCCACTTCCAGGGAGATCAGGTGATTGGGGGTCAGGGGAGCCAGGTGCCGGAACCAGAAGGCGGAGAGCCGGGTGAGGATGCGGCCCTTGTCCGGGATGGGTTGGCTCATCACCACGTCAAAGGCGGACATGCGGTCCGAGGCCACCAGCAACAGCTGGTCCCCCAGGTCGTAGATGTCCCGCACCTTGCCCTGGCGCCGGGGAAAGCCGGGGAGATCGGTGGTCAGCACCGGGGCGCTCATCTGGCCACCGTCCGGGCCGCGTTATCGTTGGAGGTCTTGGCGGTCATTTTCATAACCCTGAAAGTAGTCCTTTCCTTGGTTTGCAGGCTCCGGGCCAGGTCCTCGGCGGCCTTGGACCCGGTAACCGGTCCCACCTGGACCTGGTACCGCGCCTGGCTGCCGTGGCTCCGGGAGACCAGCCGGGCCTTAAAGCGGTCTTTTTCGAGGCGCTGCACCAGGGCCCGGGCCTGATTCTGCGAGCTAAAGGTGGCGGCCACCAGCATGAAGCGCTCTTCCCCGGCCTTGGCGGCCACCGGGGTCTCAGCCGGGGCCCGGGCGGCGGTGAGCTGCTCCGGGGCGGAGGCCGGCCCCCCGGTTTCCACTAAGGGCGGGATGCCCGCCGCCGCGAGGGGATTAGGCCGCTCCGCGGCCGCCGGGATCGCCGCGGCAGGCTGCGGAGGAGTGGCCCGGTGCAGTCTGAGCCCCCCCCAGATGAGGATGACCAGCAGCCCGGCCAGCCCCAAACCCCACAATTGCCGCCGGGGAGAGGATAGAAAGGCGCGGCCGGCCCGGAGCGCGGCTTCCTTAAACCTTTGGGCCGGGGGCCGGCCCATTTGCCAAAATCTGTGCAGGAGCGCCGGGACGCCGGCTGCCGCCGGTTGCCCCGGGGACCCGCTCCCTGCTGCCATCCAGGCTTCCCCCTGCGGCAGGCCCTCGCCTTTAAATTCCCGCAGCTGGCGCAACTGGGCCAGGAAGTCCGATATCTCGGGGAAGCGCTCTTCCGGGTCCACCGCCAGGCAACGGAGCAGCAGGTTTTGCAGGGACAGGGGGATCTCCTCCAGATCCGCCGGCAGGTCCTCCACCCGGTAGGGGAAAGGCTCATCAAAGGTGAGGGCATAGGGGAGGCTGCCGGCCACCAGCCGGAAGCCCAGGACCCCTAAGGAAAAGATGTTGCTGACAGGGGAGGGGGCATCGCCATAAATCACTTCCGGGGCCTCATAGGCCTTGAGTTCCAGGGTGGTCACGGGGCCGCCCGCACGGAAGGGAAAGGAGAAATTGGCTATCCGGACCTCCTGGCCCTCCAGGAGGATATTGAGGGGCGAGAGGCTGCGATGGACGACACCCCGCTGGTGGGCCAGGTCCAGGACCAGACCGAGCCGCTCCAGCAGGCGCAGGGCCTGGGGCAGCCCGTAGCGCTGCCGCCCGGTAAACTGAGCCAGCAGGCTATCACCGGCGAAGGGTTCCTGCACCAGGAACAGGCCGGCGGCGGCATCCTCCAGATGATAGACGCCGAGAATATCCGGATGGCGCAACCTTAGGGCCAGGGCGGCTTCCTGTTGGTAATACCCCTGGGCCTCCGACCATTCCGGGGCCTCCCGGGGCAGTACCTTGAGACCCACTTCCGTCCCCAGGAGACCGTCCCTGGCCAGCCACACCGCTCCCCAGGGTTCTTCCCGGAGGAGGCGGGCGATTTCATACCGGTCCCCCGGAACGGCAGCCCCGGCAAGATCCGGGCCTTCATGCTTCATCAACGCCACAGCCTCGATTTTCAGGGAATGGGCCGTTCTCTCCGGCCAGATTCAACATAACACAAAAACCCCGGGCAAAACAGCCTTATTGCTTTGTCCGCTGGCGTGATTATCTTAACCGAAAATCGTATCTCACCTGCGGGAAAACCGCGGCTTGCCAAGATCACCTTGAAACGTCCTGATCTATCTGATAATTTGAAGACTCTGCGAAAATCCCAACGCGGGTTTTTTGATTTTTTCGGTTTTTTGGTAAGGGCCTTCCTCGGCTGTCATACTTTAGGCAGCCACAGGCGAGGGCCACTTCTGATCCGGTAAACCCATTATGGGCGCCTCCATCTCCCTGGCCAATCTCATCACCCTGACCCGGCTGCCGCTATTGCTGCTGGCGGTGGCCTTGTTGTTCGTCGAAAGCTTCCCACTGCAGCTCGCCGGGGTGGGGCTGCTCATCGTCCTGTTCCTGATGGACTGGTTTGACGGCTACGTGGCCCGGGTCCGCCATGAGGTCACCGAGGCCGGGGCGGTGCTGGACGTGGCCCTGGACCGCGCCGTGGAAAACATCCTGTGGCTCACCTTCACATACCTGCGCCTGGTGCCTTTATGGGTGCCCATCGTTTTTCTGATCCGCTCCTTCATCGTGGACGGGGTCCGGGGCGTGGCCCATGCCCGGGGCAAATCCGGCTTCGCCATGATGCACTCCCCCCTAGGAAAGTTCCTGGTGGCCTCCCGGTTCATGCGGGCCTTCTATGGCCTGGCTAAGGCCGTGGTCTTCTGCCTCCTTTACCTGACCCATGCCCTGGCCCTGAAATATCCCGGGGCCACGCAGACCTTGCATTCTGGCAACCAGGTTCTTATTTATCTAGTAGTGGTTCTCTGCGTGGTGCGGGGCGTCCCCGTGCTCCTGGATGGCCGCATCTATTTCGGAACCCAAAAAAGTTGAGTCCGCCAGGGAACCTCCTGGCTGTCAGGGAAATCGCATGAGCCGGGTGGCCGCCATTTTCGACGTGGACCAGACCCTGGTGCAGGGGTACACGGAAAGGCTCTTTTTCCGCTACCTGATCCGGCATGCCTTCCTCAGCCTGCCCCAGGCCCTGACCTTCCTGGGCAACCTGGCCTGCAACCCCCAGGCGCGGTTTCAGGATAAGAGCTATCTGGCCGGGCTGACGGTGTCCGAGGTCCTGGGCCTGGCCCGGCAATGTTACCGGGAGGAGATCGCTCCCCGGGTGAGCCGCCGGGGGATCTCCTGCGTCCTGGAGCACCGGGACTCCGGGCATACGGTCATCCTGCTCACCGGCTCCCTGTCCTTCCTGCTGCTGCCCCTGAAAGAGGAGCTGGGGGCCGACTGGCTGATTGCCACCGAAGTGGGCCGGGACAATGGCAGGTTCACCGGTAAGATCCAGGGCCTTCACCCTCGAGGGGAAAACAAGCTGAGCCTCCTGCTGGAGCTGGCACTGGGCCAGGGATTGGATCTGCGCCGCTCCTACGCCTATGGCGACCATATCCAGGACCAGCACCTGTTGCGCTCCATCGGCTATCCGGTGGCGGTAAATCCCTCCTGGCGGCTGAAGCGCCAGGCCCGGCGACAAAGCTGGCCGATCCGCTATTTCTAGCCGCGAGCTGCCGGGGTGGGACTAAGCTTAGGCCCCGCTTGACGGGGGCGTTCTTTTGGAGTAGCACTATCTTAAAGGTGGACCATGGACGAGGCGCTCATCAAGCAGTTGAAACAGCGGGTGGAAGAGGAGCTGCACCAGCGGGAGTTGGCCCTCCTGGAGTTCTGGCTGCAAGAATTAAAAAATCTTGACGCCAAACACCATAAGGAACTGGCGGCCCTGCAAAGCGACTTGAGAAGCTTCATCAGCCGGATGGAGACCCGGCTGCGCACCCTCAAAGCAGGCCCCAGGTAGGTAAGGCTCAGCGCAGAGACCCTGAGGACGCGGAGAAAAAATGAGAATCTCATAATTTTTAGCCTGCTTCTCTGCGCCCCTGCGGTGAATCTCGACTCATTGATATTCCAGGAGAAATTCATTCAAGATGTATGAGCTAAAGGTCATCACCCAGTTTGCCGCGGCGCACCGCCTGGAAAACTTTTGCGGCAAATGCGAGGCCCTCCACGGCCACAATTGGAAGGTGGAGGTTTTTCTGGTGGGGGAGAAGCTGGACGCGGCCGGCCTGCTCATGGATTTCGGCCAGATCAAGGCCAGGACCAACGCCTTGCTGGAAGAGATCGACCATAAGTATCTGAACGAACTGGAGGCCTTTCAGAGGCAGAATCCCTCCTCGGAAAACCTGGCGCGCCACCTGTACGAGCGGCTGGCGGCCGCATTGAACCGGGACGGCGTCCGGGTCTCCCGGGTCAACGTCTGGGAATCGGACACCTCCTGCGCCTCCTACTACCTGGATGAGGCAGGAGTGTGAAGGCCGCCGCGGCTGGCCTTTATTCATCCGATTTTTTATGGTATCATTCCACATTGGAAGAATCTGAAAAAGTGGCTGGCCGACCAGCCTCCGGGGGTCGCGGTCAAAGAGTATGTTGCCAACTTAGTCCAGACCCTGCGCCGGGAAAGGTTCTTTGGCCTGGTCCTGGCAGTGGTCGTCATCATTCTTCTGGGGGCCACCGGCTTCGCCCTCACCGAGGCCCGGGAGGGGACCTGGCTGGAGCATTTCGGCCGGGGGGCCTGGTGGGCCCTGGTCACCCTGACTACCGTGGGTTATGGGGACGTGGTCCCGGTCACCACCCTGGGACGGCTGGTGGCCAGCGCCGTCATTTTGGGGGGAGTCGTGATCGTCGCCATGGTCACGGCTACCGTGGCTTCGATCTTCATCGAACGGAAGCTTCGCCAGGAGCGCGGCTTGGAACCGGTTAATACGACCCAGCACATCCTGCTTTTGGGCTGGCATGAAGACGGGGATGTCCTTCTGGACCAACTCCTCAGGCGGCTTCCCCTGGACATCCCCCTGGTCCTGGTCAACAAACAGCTTCCGGAGATGCTGGAGGGGCTGCAAGACCGTTATCCCGGCCATCCCATCGTCTATCTCCGGGGAGATTATTCCCGGGAAGAAGTCCTCCTGAAGGCCAACGTCCGCCAGGCCCTCAAGGCTATTATCCTGGCCGAGCGGCAGCCGGGAGAAACCGCCAATCAGGCGGATCAACGCACCCTGCTCACCGCCCTCACCCTCAAGGGCCTCAATCCCAAGCTCCGCATTATGGCGGAACTGCTGCGCCCGGAAAACCGCTCCTATCTGGAGCGGGCCGGCGCCGAAGATGTCCTGGTCCGGGGCCAATACGACAGTTCCCTGTTGGCCCGGGCGGTCGCCTCCCCCGGCATCTTCCGGATCTTTACTAAACTGCTGTCCGGGGAAGGCCAGAACCTGTGGTCCGTGGAAATCCCCAGCAGCTTTCAAGGCCGCCCCCTGACGGAACTGGCGGCCTACCTGCGGGACCAACACCAGAGCCTGCTGGTCGCCATCTATACCGAGGCCAGAGCCCTTAGCCTGGAGGACCTGCTGGCCGAGGAGTCCTCGCCCATTGACGACTTCATCCGGCGCAAATTCGCCGAGACCAGGATGACCCATCTCCTGGGCCGCACCAAGGTGGAATATCAGGTCAATCCTCCCGGCGATACCATCCTGGGGCCCCAACAATTCGCGGTGGTCATCGCCTCCCAGCAGCCGGAGCTATGATGGCGAGTGTCGAGGACGCGGTTTTTTTCAGGAAAATCTTTCTCTTCCAGGACCTGGAAGACCCGGAACTTGAACAGGTTCTAAGCATCACCCACCCCAGGGAATTCCCCGCCGGCCAGGTCATCATCCAGGAAGGCGATCCGGGAGATTCCCTCTACATCATGGTCAACGGCGAGGTGGAGATCACCAAGCTGCTCACCCTGGTGCTGGATAAAGACACCCCCAAGGAGCGGGTGATGATCCGGCTCAAGGCCGAAGACGGCGCCTATTTCGGGGAAATGAGCCTGCTGGAAGACGATCCCCGCTCGGCCACGGTCACTACCTTGAGCGACTGCCGGGTCCTGGAACTCTACCAGAAGGATTTCCTGGAACTGGTCCGGAAGGATCCCGCCATAGGGCTGAAGCTGCTGCTGCGCCTGGCCCAGCTTTTATCCCGGCATCTGCGCAAGACCAACCAGGACGTGGTGAAGCTCACCACCGCCCTGGCCATCTCCCTGGGCGGCTAGAGTTGTGCTTCATAAATAATATGGCATTAAATCAGATGAAAACCTAAGTTCCAAGGGTATTACAGTCCCCCTTTGGAAAAGGGGGATTTAGAGGGATTTCAGGAGGTTATTTTAAATCCCCCCTGCCCCCCTTTTGCAAAGGGGGGTTAAAAAACCATAAATAGTTTGCAATGTCATAGCAATTATGAAGAATCACACTAGATTCACCGGCTGGAAGCCTGTGGGCCTCACCGGCTGGAAGCCGTGCCACTGCCGCGCGCCGGCACGGCCTGGGGACCAGCCTGATTGACAATGGCAGTTGTTAACCTTATGTTGAGGGAAACCCGACGGCGGCAAGGCTGTTTTAACAGCAGCCCGATTCCGGTCTGAATACCTTGAGCCGTCTCGCATATTTCCAAGGAGAAGGCCCCATGAAAATGCAGGAATACATGTTCCAGGTCCTGAAAGACGCGGTGCGGATGGAGGTGGAGGGCCGGCAGTTCTACCTGGAAGCGGCCAAAAAAGTGCAAAACCCCGGAGTGCGCCAGATACTGGAGTATCTGGCGGAATCGGAAAAGTACCATATCGAGAAGTTCAACGAAATCTACCGGGACCTGGAGAAGGACCCGGCCTGGACCGAGTCCATGGCCACCTTCCGCCCGCCCAAGCAGGAACCCTATATCTGCGTTCTGGCCATGGCCCAGGCGGACCAGGAAACCGGCGGCAAGGACGATCTCCAGGCCCTAAGCACCGGCATTCAGATGGAGGAATGCTCCATCGACTACTACACCAAGCAGGCCCGGGAGAGCAAGAACCCCCTGGTCCGGCGCTTCTTCATGAGCGTGGCCCATGAGGAGCGCGGCCATTACCTCACTCTGATGGATATGCATAACTACCTGACCCAGCCGGAAGACTGGTTTTATGTGAAACAGATGAGCAATGTGGATGGCCAGTGATTAAACGGAGGGCAAGAGGCGGCAGCTTCAGGAAGACAACCGGGTGGAACTGATCGTCATCGGCTCCGGCACCGGGGTGCCCTCTCTGCGGCGGGGCTCGCCGGCCCTGGCGGTGAGGGCCGCGGGCCGGGTCGTGCTCCTGGACTTGGGGGCCGGTACCCTGCGGTCCATGCTGCGGCAGGGCCTCAACTTCAACCAGATCGACATCCTGGCCCTGAGCCACCGCCACCCCGACCACGTGGGGGACCTGGTCCCCTTTCTGTTCGCCACCCGCTACGCCATGGGATATACCCGGCGGCAGCCCTTCTGGCTGCTGGCGGCCCGGGGCTTTGCCGGGTTTCTGGAGCGGCTTCAGGCCGCCTTCGGCGAGTGGCTGGAGCCGCCGGCGGGCCTCCTGCAACTCCGGGAGCTCTCTCCTGATGGCCCTGATGTAGCGGCTTGGGAGGGTTTGCGGATTAAGAGCGCCCCCACCAACCACATTGACGGCAGCCTGGCCTTCCGCCTGGAGGCCGGGTCCCGTTCCCTGGTCTATTCCGGGGACACGGACGAAAGCGACTCCCTGGTGGCCCTGGCCCAGGGGGCCGACCTCCTGGTGCTGGAGGCGGCCAACCCCATCAAGATCCCGGGACACCTGACGCCGACGGAGGCCGGACGCCTGGCGGCCCGGGCCGGGGTCCGGCGATTGCTGCTGACCCACTTTTACCCGCCGTGCGACGAGGTGGATGTGGTGGCCCTGGCGGCCCGGGAGTTTTCCGGGGAAATCCTCCGGGCCGAGGATGGCTTAAGGGTTGATTTAAGTGGGTCCGGAAGGATATGCTTATGACCGTGTAGTTTGTCACCGGCAGGGTGATGGCCCAGGAAATTTCCCAGCCGGCGCCTCAATAGTTTTCTGTTTACTGTTTTGGCTAAAATCAACCATCCGCAAAATGAACTGCCAAATTGGCAGGAAAGTTAAATAATCATCTGCAATTGAGCCAGGAGTGAGAGACGTGCCCATTATTACCATTTCCAGGGGATCTTACAGCCGCGGCAAGGAGGTTGCGGAAAAACTGTCCCAGGCCTTGGGCTATCAATGCATTTCACGGGATATCCTCCTGGAGGCCTCGGAGCGCTACAATATCCCGGAAATCAAGCTGATCCGGGCCATCCACGATGCGCCTTCAATTCTGGGACGCTTCTCTTATGAAAATGAGACCTTCGTGTCCTACCTCCGGGCGGCCCTCTTGCGCCAGGTCGAGAAGGACAACGTGATTTACCACGGGTTGGCCGGGCATTTCCTGCTGCAAGGGGTTCCCCAGGTTCTCAAGGTGCGGATCATTGCCGACCTGGAGGATCGGGTAAAGGAGGAGATGAAGCGGGAAGAGATCTCCGCCTCGGAAGCCCGGCGGATTTTGCAGAAGGACGACCAGGAGCGTCGCAAATGGAGCAAACACCTTTATGGGATCGACACCTGGGACCCCAGCCTCTATGACCTGGTGATCCGGGTCAAGTGCTTCCAGGTGGACGACGCGGTGGACCTCATCAAATACGCCTTGAAAGTCTCTTGCTTTCAGTCCACCCCCGAGAACCAGGAGTTGGTGAAGGCGATGTCCCTGGCAGCCCAGATAGAGGCGGCCTTGATCCAGGAAATCCCCTCGGTACAGGTGGAGGCCAGGGAGGGCGAGATCTTCATTTACCTCAAAAGGTCCGTGTGCGGAGACGAAGAACTCGTATCCCGGATCAAGCGCCTGGCCGCCAGCATCGCCGATGCTGAGATCAGGATTTTCTGCCTGGTGAAGCCCTAGCTGCCCTGATGAAGAGGCGGCGCCGATATCCAGCCGGTGTTGGCCGAGGTTGGGAGGCAATCATGACTTTGAAGCACCAACGCATCGTCATTAGCGCGGTACTCCCTCATGGGCCTGGCCACCGCCAGGGCCGCGGCGGCCCTGGCTTTCCGTGAAGATCCTCCGGGCCGAGGATGCCTTAAGGGTTAATTTAGAAGACCAGGGGTCGCACCCCCCAAACCAATCCTGATTCATGATGGTGAGCCGGCAATTCAGAGGCTTAATCCCTGAACGGAGGATGACTGCCGTGAGAATTGGTTCGGAGTTCGTTAACCTGCGGGGGCTGGGCCGACTGCTGCTGGTGGCCCTGGTGATCGCCGGCCTGGCCGGCTGCCATCCCAAGATCAGCAAGGAAAATTTCGACCAGATCAAGCTGGGAATGACCCAGGAAGAAGTGCAGGGTATCCTGGGACCGCCCAGCGAAGCCACCGGCCTGGAGATTCCGGTGTTTTCGGGAACCATGTCCAAATGGGCTCAGGGGGATGCGATGATCACCGTGCAGTTTGTCAATGGCAAAGTAGTGGCCAAGGAATTTTCCCAGCCGCCGCCGAAATAGTTTTCGGTCCACTGTTTTGGCTAAAATCAACCATCCGCAAAATGAACGTCTAAATTGCCAAGGAGTTAAATAGCCATCTGCAATTGAAAAAGGAGCGAGAAACGTGTCGATTATTACCATTTCCAGAGGATCTTACAGCCGCGGCAAGGAGGTTGCGGAAAAACTGGCCCAGGACTTGGGCTATCAATGCCTTTCCCGGGATATCCTCCTGGAAGCCTCGGAGCGCTTCAATATCCCGGAATTCAAGCTGGTCCGGGCCATCCATGATGCGCCTTCACTTTTGGAACGGTTCACTTACGGCAAAGAGCCCTATGTGTCCTCCATCCGGGCGGCCCTCTTGCGCCAGGTCCAGAAAGGCAACGTGATTTACCACGGGTTGGCCGGGCATTTCCTGCTGCAAGGGATTCCCCATGTTCTCAAGGTGCGGATCATTGCCGACCTGGAGGACCGGGTAAAAGAGGAGATGAAGCGGGAGAAGATCTCCGCCGCGGAAGCCAGGCGGATTTTGCTGAAGGACGACGAAGAGCGGCGCAAATGGAGCAAACACCTTTATGGTATCGACACCTGGGACCCCAGCCTCTATGACCTGGTGATCAATATCAAGTGCCTCACGGTGGACGGCGCGGTGGACATCATCAAATGCACCTTGAAAAACCCTTGCTTTCAGCCCACCTCCGAGACTCAAAGGTTGATAGATGAGAAGTCCCTGGCAGCCAGGGTGGAGGCGGCCCTGATCCAGGAAATCCCCTCGGTGGAGGTGGAGGTCAAGGAGGGCGAGGTCTTCATTTACCTCAAAAAGGCCCAGTACGAAAACGAAGAAGTCATGGCCCGGGTTAAGCGCCTGACCGCCAACATCGTCGGTTTTAGTGGCAAGATTACCTGCCTGATGCGGCCCTATGTCTAATATATCTTGCCCCCAAAAACTCCCTCTCCCTGAAAGGGGAGGGGGCTAGAGGGAGGCAGCTATCGGCTAAGGGAAAAGGCCAACGACCCAAAAAGAGGTGGCAATCTCCGAGGAGCAGATCATTGGCCAGGCTTTGTTTTAAGCTGATGGCTGCAAGCTGACAACTGCAGGGGAATGATATGAGAAACGGCCTGATTTTTGGATATGTTCTGCTGATGATTCTGGCCTTAACTTTAGGTTCGGAGGCGCAGGCAAAAATGGTGACCAAGAGCGTGGAATACCAACATGACGGCGCCGTCTTTAAGGGCTACCTGGCCTATGATGACGCCTTGCGGGGCCGGCGTCCCGGGGTCCTGGTGGTCCATGAGTGGTGGGGCCTCAACGATTTTGCCCGGAAAATCGCGGAGCAACTGGCCGGTTTGGGTTACGTCGCCCTGGCCGCCGACATGTACGGCCAGGGCCGGGTTACCCGGGACCCCAAGGAGGCGGGCAGGCTGGCCGGGGAACTGCGGGGAAACCCCGCCCTGCTGCGGGCCCGGGCCCAGGCGGCCTTGAAGGCCCTGGCGGAGACCCCGGAGGTGGACCCCCAGCGTCTGGCGGCCATCGGCTTCTGCTTCGGCGGCACTACGGTCCTGGAGCTGGCTTATGCGGGCGCCGGCCTGAAAGGGGTGGTGAGCTTCCACGGCGGCCTGACCGCGCCCAAGCCGGAGGAACTCAAGTCCATCAAGGCCGCCATCCTGGTGCTGCACGGGGCCGATGACCCCCACGTCACCGGGGAAGCCATCGCCGCCTTCCAGGAGGCCATGAGAAAAGGGGGACTGGACTGGCAGATGGTCTATTTCGGCGGGGCGGTGCACGGCTTTACCAATTCCGCCAACGGGAGCGACAAGGCCACCGGGGTCGCTTACGACGCCCAGGCGGCTGGGCGTTCCTGGCAATACATGCAGGATTTCTTCAAAGAGATCTTTGCGGTTAAAGAGCGGGAATGAGATAAGGAAAAGTGAGGCGCGAATAGTAAATTTCCGGGTGGGGTGGCAACGCTTTTCGCTAATTTACGGCCCTATTGTTCATTTTGCCCCCTCCTCCGGTCAAAACGCCTCGCTCAGGGGAGGGAGAGAAAATGAAAATGCACAGGCGAGACGCCTGTGCCACTCACGGGCTGGAAGCCCGCGCCACTGTCGCCCCGGCTTCAGACATTAAAGCGAATCTCGATGACGTCCCCTTCGCAAATGGCGTAGTCCCGGTCCACCAGCCGCACCAGGCCCCGGGAGCGGGCCTCTTGCCAGTTGTAGACCCCCATTAAGTCCTGGTAGCTGACGATCTCGGCCTTGATGAAACCCCGGGCCAGGTCGGAATGAATCTTCCCGGCGCAGGTGACGATGTCGGAACCTTCCTTAATCGGCCAGGCATGCACCTCTTTTTTGTCCGCGGTGTAAAAAAAGGTGATACCGGCCTTGTGCAGAACCTGCTCAATGGCGTCCTGGACCCCGGGTTGGCCTGCGACCATAACGGTGGGCTTTAGACTTAAGGGCGCCAGGGATTTGAGGAGGGCCGCTTCTTCTTCAGAAAAATCGAGGTCACAAAGTGGTATTTCCTTCTCCAAATATCCGAGACAGCGGCTCAGCAACTCCTTTTCATTATCATCCGTGGTTTTGTCCCGCCGGGTTTCCAGCTTTTCCATATCCTGGATCAGCAGATCCAGGACCTTCTCTCGGGAGACTAAAAAGGCATCGCACTGCTGACCGTCTTCTTTGATGAATTCCGCATAGAACGGAGAGACCTTCTTGGCCTCAAATTTCTTATCCAGGGCAATCACCCGCTCATCCTGATATTTGACCTTGCCTTCCGGGAGATCCAAACCCATAAAACATATCTTCATTGTCTTTAACCTCGAATTTGGCCCGGACGAGACAGCTGCCCGCGCGGGCCTTCATCATCTATTATACGGAAACCCTCCCCCCTCTCAGGGGGGAAGTAAAGACCCTTAATCCCTGAAGCCGGCGCCTCGCCAAGAAAAACCGGCAGGATCGGCGATCCTGCCGGCTACCGGGATCGTTCCTCAAATCTGGCGGACCCTGCCTGGAAGGGACCCGGGTGAGCGGCAACTTAATGGTAATGGCCTGTTTTCCGCCTCTGCTAAGGGGCTATTGACGTTGATTTGCCTTTCACAGGAAACAGAAAACAGATAACCGCATTTTAGCGACCCTGCGGGCCGCCCTTTAAGGTTAAATTTTACTGACGTTTTGGGCTTGGGGTCCCTTGGCGCCGTCGACCACCTCAAACTCCACTTCCTGGTTCTCTGCCAGGGACCGGAAACCGTCGCCCGTGATGGCGCTGAAATGGACAAAGACATCGGGGCCGTCTTCCCGGGAGATGAACCCAAAACCCTTGGCGTCATTAAACCATTTAACCTTCCCTCTTTCCTTCATTATGCCTTCCCTCCTGAAATGGTAAACCTGTCCGGCCCGCAGAGCCGCACCGACTGAGAAGCTGTCAGACAAAAAAAAGGAGGGTATTTAGCATACCCTGCCGATTGGTTCCCGGGGCGCCGCGCCCCACCTTCGTCCGACATGCTAAGATACGGGGAAAATCTAACAATAGATTATCCCGCTGTCAAGAAATTTGCAACCTCCGGGAAAATTTGCAGGTAAGTTATATCCCCTCATCCGGTTCTTCGGGATCAATGAGTGCGGGCCAGCAATTCTTCGGTGATCAGCCGGAAATAAGTGGACTCGGGGCAGGGCCCGAAAATCTCCAGGTTTTCCTGGGCCTTGAGGGTATGTTGGCGGGCCAGGGAGCGGCTATGGTCCAGAGAACCGTAGCGGTCGAGCAGGCGGCGCAGTTCCGGGGCCATTTCCGGGGTCAGGCCTTGGGCCATCTCCTGGAGCCTTTTGCGGTCCCGGGGACCGGCCTGGGCCAGGGCGTAAATCAAGGGCAGGGTGACGCGGCCTTCCCGCAGGTCGGCGCCCACCTCTTTGCCTAGTTCCCCCTGGTCGCCGGTGTAGTCCAGGAGGTCGTCCACCAACTGGAAGGTGATGCCGAGATGCAAGCCTATCTGGGCCAAGGCCTCCTCCTGGGCCGGCGGCGCCCCGGCTACGATGGCGCCGATCTGGCAGGCCGCGGCCATGAGGATCGCGGTCTTGCGGGTGATGACCTCAAAGTATTCCGCCTCGGTAATCTTGAAGTTGCCGGTGTGAATCAGCTGCAAGATCTCCCCTTCGGCCATTTCGGTGGTGGCCTGGGCCAGGACCTTGAGAATCTTCAGGTGATCGGTGGTCACCGCGATGGACAGGGCCTTGGAAAGGAGGAAATCCCCCACCAGAATTACCGCCTGGTTGCCCCAGATGGTGTTGGCGGTGGTGGCCCCGCGGCGCACCTGGGCCGCGTCGATGACGTCGTCGTGCAACAGGGTCGCGGCGTGCAAGTACTCGAAAATGGTGGAGAAGTCCACCAGGTGATTGCCGCGCTGGCCGCACATCCTGGCGGCCAGGATGAAGAGCAGGGGCCGCACCCGTTTGCCGCCGCTCAGGAGGATGTGCCGCCCCACCTCGGCGATGAGAGGCACGTGGGTCAGGAGATTAGCGGCCAGGGCCGCATCGATGGCGGCAATGTCCGTCTCCAGGGCGGCCTTGAGCAACCGTTTGGGGGGGGCAATCACGTGAATAAATTAACTTAAATCCCTTGGGAAGTCAATTTATTAGGCGAAGACGCCAGGTGCGGAAGCGCTGCCTGGCGTAAGGCAATCCGCAGGAGCGACCCAATCACCGGCTGGAAGCCTGTGCCACTGTCGCCCCTGCCTGCCCTAACTGACGATTTCTCCCAGCAGATCGTAGGGCAGGGCCCGGGTGAGCCGCACCGCCTGGATCTCCCCGACCCGGCCCTGACCGGCGGTGAGGTACACCTGGCCATCGATTTCCGGGGCCTGGCTGATCAGACGGCCGCTGAGGAGATACTCGGACTCCGGGCTCTCCCCCTCCACCAGCACCGGCTGCACCGTGCCCACCAGGGCCTTAAGGCGCGCCTTGACGATCCCCGCCTGGAGGGCCTTCAGGATCCGGGCCCGCCGCCGAGCCAGGCGGCGGGGCACCTTTTCGGGGAGGTGGCTGGCGGCGGCGCCGTCTTCGGGACTATACAAGAAGACCCCCAGATGGTCGAAGCGCAGCTCCTCAAGGAGTTCTCTAAGGGCCTGGAAGTGGGTTTCGGTCTCTCCGGGGAAACCCACCAGCACCGTGGTGCGCAGGGTCGCCCCCGGCAGGACCTCCCGGATCAGGCGCACCAGGTCGGTAATCTGGGCCCGGGTGTAGCCCCGCCCCATGCGCCGCAAGACCTCGTCGTGGCCGTGCTGGATGGGGAGATCCAGATAGGGGCAGATGCGGGGCTCGGCCGCCATGACTTCCAGCAATTCCCGGGTGATGCGGGTCGGATAGCCGTATAGGAGGCGGATCCAGCGGAAATCCGGAATGGCTCCCAGCTCCCGCAGCAGCGCCGGCAGCCCGGGATGGCCCGGGAGCTCCGATCCGTAGGCGGTGGTGTCCTGAGCTACCAGGATGAGTTCTTTGACCCCGGCGGCGGCCAGTGCTCCGGCCTCCGCCACCAGGGTCTTTAGAGGGCGGCTGCGGTAGGGGCCCCGGATCCGGGGAATGACGCAAAAGCTGCAGCGGTGGCTGCAACCTTCGGCGATCTTGAGGTAGGCGAGATGTGGGGGGGTGGCGGGGTAGCGGGCCTCGGGGCCCGGGTAGGCGTAAGGCGGGGCGAGGTGGAAGAGCCGGGGGGCGTTCGCCCCCGGCCTTTGCCCCAAAATCTCTACCAGGTCAGGAAAGTCGTGGACCCCGATGAGATAATCGGCTTCCGGGAGCGCGGCGGCCAGGGCTTCCCCAAAGCGCTGCACCAGACAGCCGGCCACCACCAGGCGTTTTGAGGGATCGGCCTCTTTGTGGCGGGCCAACTCCAGGACGGTATCCACCGCCTCCTGGCAGGCGTCCTGGATAAAGGCGCAGGTGTTCACCAGCAACAACTCCGCGGCATCCGGGGCCGCGGCGACCTGCCAGCCGCCCTGGGTAAGGCGGCCCAACATGATCTCCGTGTCCACCAGGTTCTTGGCGCAGCCCAGGGAGACGGCGTAGACTGCAGGACGGTTTTCGGGTTGTGGTTTTCGGTTTTCGGTGTTCAGGACGTCTAACCCCTGCTCACTGCTCACTGGAACGAGATCACCGTCCAGGCGTCCATAGCCGCAAACATGATAATCCAGCAGGCCACTTGGACCAGGCAGGCCCAGCCGCGATGCCGCGGCGTGGTGAGGACCCGTTCCTCCAGGGCCTGCATAAAATTATACATGACGGCGCACTCCAGGGCAAAGGGCAGGAACCCCAGGTAGCCCAGGACCGGCATGGCGAAGATCCTGCCGAAGTTCAAGACCGGCAGGGTATAGACCCAGCGGGCCGTGGCCGGGTAATTCCAGGCTTCCCACCAAAGGCCGGTAAGCAGGCCGGCGGTCAACAGGCAGAGGAACTCCCGCCGCTCTCCCTCGAGAAAGTCCTGAATCAGGGAGCGCCCCCCCAGCAGCCGGGAAAAAGGGTCCAGGAGGAGGAACCAGCCAAGCCACACCAGGGGGAAGGCAGAGCCGGGCCAGATCAGGGGCAGGATTAACGAGACGGTCCCGCCCAGCAGGGCTAAAGGTTCCCAGGCAAAGGGCAACTGCACGGGCCGGCCCCGGGCCCCCCGCCAGGCTCCCAGGGCCGCCAGGCCCTGGGCGGTGAGCAGGACGCCGGGCAGCACCGTGGCGAAGGCCAGGGCGTAGCCCGGCCAGCGTAACCAGGGATTGGCCACTACTCCCACATAGCCCCAGTTTCTCAAGACCAGGTTGTAGGCCTCGAAGATGAGCCAGAAGCTCACGGACCAGAAGGCCATCTTGAAGAGCGCCCCGGGCCGGGACAGCAGCCAGGAATCGCCCCGGAGCTGAAAAAGCAGCCCATCCCAAAAAAGGATCAGGGGATACCAGGAGAAGAAGTACAGCCATTGGAGCAGCTCCCGGCGGCCCCAAACCACGGCCGCCAGCCCCACTCCCCAAAGGGCCAGGGCCAGCAAAATTTCGCCATGTGCTAATTTTCTTTTACTAACCATATGTTGCCTTAGATATTAATGATAACAACATTTTAGCTATTTGAAAACCCCTCCGCGCCCGCTGCGGGCCGCTCCGAGGGCATAAATTTTTCTTGATTCCCTGGCAAAATGCTGCTATACGAGAAAAACCCACAAAATTTTGGGACCTCCTGGGGGAGGCCAAGGTACTAGACCTGAAATTCCGCAGTCTCGGAGCGGGGGATGAAAAGACACCTTAGGATGTCGCGGCTGGGATGGGTAGCTCTTTGTCTGGGGTGTCTGGCCTGGCTGGCCGGTTGCGGCGGCGGGACCAAGGCCGGCCTGATGAAGACGGAACCTCTGGCCCAGGAGCAGATGACCCTGGCTCCGGGATCGTCCGATGAGTCCCTGACCGAGGAGCTGAGCGGTAAGCACCTGGAGGATCTTTACGCCAAGAGCGGCATCTCCGGCTGCGACCCGGCTCTGGAAGAGGAGTTGAAGCAGTGGGAGCATCAGGTCAATTTCGATGTGCCCATCCAGATGAACAAGCAGGTGCGGGCCTACCTGATCTATTTCTCCACCGAACGTAAAGAGGTCATCAAAAATTATCTGGCCCGCTCCACCCGTTATCTTCCCATGATTAAAGAGGTCTTCGAGGAATACGGCTTGCCGGAAGACCTGGCATATCTCGCCATGATTGAGTCCGGCTTCAACTGCAAGGCCTATTCCCCCGCGGCCGCCGCGGGTATGTGGCAGTTCGTCAAGGGCACTGGCCTGCGCTACGGGCTGACCGTCGATAGCTATGTGGACGAGCGCCGGGACCCGGAGAAATCCACCCGGGCTGCGGCCAAGTACCTCCTGGACCTTTATAAACAATTCGGCTCCTGGTATCTGGCGGCCGCCTCCTATAACTGCGGTGAAGGAAGAGTGCAGCGGGAGTTGGACCAGAGCAACCACAAGAATTTCTGGGAACTCTCCGCCAACATGTGCCTCCCCAATGAAACCAAGAATTATGTGCCTCAGATGATCGCGGCCACCATCATTGCCAAGAATCCGGAGAAATTCGGCTTGGGCAAAATCCCTTACCAGGCTGCCGTAAAATTTGACCGGGTCCAGGTGGACGAGCCCACCTCCTTGAAGGCCGTGGCCTTTGCGACCAACAGGCCGGAGGAAGATGTTCAAGCCCTCAACCCGGAGTTGCTGCGGGGCGTTACTCCTCCGGACAGCCCCAATTATACCTTGAACCTGCCGGCCAATAGTAAGGAGCTCTTCAACCGGAACCTCACCCTGGCCCGCATCGAGTGTCCGGCGGCGGCCTCCCGCCCGGTCCAGACCGCCAGGAACGGCAGCCGCCAATATTCCCGGAGCCGGAGCCAGGCCTCCCACCAGGCCGAGACTAAGGCTGCGCCCCCAAGGCCCTCCCGTGAGGCCGAGACTAAGGCTGCATCCCCAAAATCCAGGACTTTCGCCAAGGCCGCCCCGCATTCCCCTGCCGGGATTACTACCGCCAGGAAGAGCAATGGTCCTGGGGTCAAAGAGGCCCCAGCCACGGTGCAGGCCTCCATGTTTGGTGGGATAGCCGCAACCTCCAAGGCGAGCGCCGCCGGCAAGGCCAAAGAAAAGACGCCGGCCAGGGTGGCCAAGACCGGGGCTAAGAAGCCGGCGCAGGCCAGGTCCAAGAAGAGTGAGGCGGCCGTCAAGGTCGCCGCCAGGACCAAAACCGCGGGGAAGAACGGCGCCCCTTCCGGGAAATCCAAAGACAGGGATAAGTATTCCAAGGCGAGTTCTCCGGCCTTGCAGATGTCCCAGGCCCGCTGAGCGCGAATTTTCCAGCCTCGCCCCGCGCCTGAGGGGCGTCCATCCGTAATTCTGCAAAAAAGTTTTCCCAGCCCCCTTGCTTTTCCAAAATTAATAGATACATTTCTAGGATTAGCACTAACCGCTATAGAGTGCTAACAAATTACCAGGAGGAGGTTTTGCATGAAGGTTAAACCCTTGAATGATCGAGTCTTGGTCAAACGGACCGAAGAAATCCAGGTCACCAAAGGCGGTATCGTCATCCCGGATACCGCTAAAGAAAAACCCATCGAAGGCAAAATCGAGGCCGTAGGCCCGGGCAAGATGAGCGAGCAAGGCCAGCGCATGACCCTCCAGGTCAAGAAGGGCGATCGGGTCCTGTTTGGCAAATACGCCGGCACGGAAATCAAGGTCGAAGGCGAAGATTATCTGATGATGCGGGAAGAAGATGTCCTGGCCATTATTGACTAAAGTTCGGCCCGGCCCACTTCTCTCACCCGAACCCATCATTATTCATCTATCCAGAAATTTTTAAGGAGGACGGTAACAACATGGCTGCTAAAGAGATTAAATATGACGTCAAGGCCCGGGAGGCCATCCTGCGGGGGGTCAATACCCTGGCGGAGGCGGTGAAGGTAACCCTGGGTCCCAAAGGCCGCAACGTGATCCTGGAAAAGTCCTTCGGCGCTCCGGCCATTACCAAGGACGGGGTCACCGTGGCCAAAGAGATTGAATTGGAAGATAAGTTCGAGAACATGGGGGCCCAGATGGTCAAGGAAGTGGCCTCCAAGACCTCGGATGTGGCCGGCGACGGCACCACCACCGCCACCATCCTGGCCCAGGCCATCTACAGGGAAGGCTCTCGCCTGGTGGCTGCCGGCACCAACCCCATGGCCCTGAAACGGGGCATCGAGCAGGCGGTGACCAAGGTGGTGGAGGAGCTGCACAAGATCTCCAAACCCTGCCGGGGCCAGAAAGAGATCGCCCAGGTGGGCACCATCAGCGCCAACAACGACGCCTCCATCGGCAACATCATCGCCGACGCCATGGCCAAGGTGGGTAAGGAAGGCGTTATCACTGTCGAAGAAGCCAAGGGCATGGAGACCACCCTGGACGTGGTGGAAGGCATGCAGTTTGACCGGGGCTATATCTCCCCCTACTTCGTCACCAATCCCGAGAAGATGGACGCCAGCCTGGACGAGGCCGTCATCCTCATCAACGAAAAAAAGGTGAGCGCCATGAAGGACCTGCTCCCCCTGCTGGAGCAGATCGCCAAGATGGGCAAACCCCTGTTAATCATCGCCGAGGACGTGGAAGGCGAAGCCCTGGCCACCCTGGTGGTCAACAAACTGCGGGGCACCTTGCAGGTGGCGGCGGTGAAGGCCCCGGGCTTCGGGGACCGACGCAAGGCCATGCTGGAAGACATCGCCATCCTTACCGGGGGCCAGCTAATCTCGGAAGACATGGGCTGGAAGCTGGAAAACGTCACCTTGAAAGAGCTGGGCAGCGCCAAGCGCATCAACATCGACCGGGATAATACCACCATCATCGACGGCGGCGGCGACCGGCCCGCCATCGAAGGCCGGGTGAAGCAGATTCGGGCCCAGATCGACGAGACTACCTCCGACTACGACCGGGAAAAGCTCCAGGAGCGCCTGGCCAAGCTGGTGGGCGGCGTCGCGGTGATCCGCGTCGGCGCGGCCACCGAGATTGAAATGAAAGAGAAGAAGGCCCGGGTGGAAGACGCCCTGAACGCTACCCGCGCCGCGTCGGATGAGGGTATCGTCCCAGGCGGCGGTGTCGCCCTGCTGCGTTGCATCCAGGCCCTGGCATCCCTGAAAATGAAAAATCACGACGAGGAAATGGGTGTCAGTATCATCAAACGGGCTCTGGAGGAGCCGATCCGCCAGATCGCCAATAACGCCGGTTTCGAGGGCTCCGTGGTGGCCGAGCACGTCAAGGCCGAGAAAGGCACCATGGGCTTCAACGCCGAGAACGGCGAATACGAGGACCTGCTGGCCGCCGGGGTCATCGACCCCACCAAGGTGACCCGCTTCGCCCTCCAGAACGCCGCTTCGGTGGCCTCGCTGCTCATCACCACCGAGGCCATGGTGGCCGAAAAACCCAAGAGAGAAAGTGCGATGCCCTCCATGCCCGGCGGCGGCATGGGCGGTATGGGCGGTATGGAAGGGATGTACTAAAATAAAGGAAAGACCGCCAATCGCGTATGAAAAAAAGGGCGACCCAACGGGTCGCCCTTTCTTATGAGGGTTGGGTGGGGGGGTGAAGAGGGCAGGGCGCCTTACAAAAATGCCGGCCCACCCCCAGGATCTTTTTCCCCCTCCTCAACTCCCCGCGGCCTTAAGGGCCGGATCGTAGAATTTCCGGGCGTATTCCTTCACCATGCGCCGGGCGCTGAAAGCGGGACCGCTGCTCTTCATGGCCTCCTGCATCATTTTCACCCAGTCCAGGGGGATGCCGTCCTCATCCATTTGATAGTAGAGGGGCACCACCTCTTTCTCCAAGAGATCATAGAGGGCTGCGGCATCAATGGCGTCGGCCACCGGCTCTCCGCCGAAGGCCCAGCCGTTCTTGCCGTTAAAGCCTTCCGGCCACCAGCCGTCCAGGATGCTGAGGTGCAACACCCCATTGATGGCGGCCTTCATGCCGCTGGTGCCGCAGGCCTCCAGGGGCGGGCGGGGGTTGTTGAGCCACACGTCCACCCCTTGGACCAGGTGATAGGCCAGTGGCGCGCCATAATCCTCAACGAAGGCGATGCGGCCCCCCAGTTCCCGGTTCTGGGCCAGGGAAAAGATCTGTTGCAGCACGCGCTTGCCCGGATCGTCAGCGGGATGGGCCTTGCCGGCAAAGATGAATTGCAGGAGCCGCCAGGGGTCATGGAGCAGCCGTTTCAAGCGCTCCAGATCGGTGAAGATCAGATCGGCCCGCTTGTAGGTGGCAAACCGCCTGGCAAAACCGATGGTCAGGGCCGCCGGGTCCAGCAGCGCCCCGCCCACCACCACGTTGCTCAGGCCCCCTTGATTTTCCACCCAGCGGCGCCGGGTCTGCTCCCGGATATAATTGATCAGCTTGAGCTTCCAGCGAAAGTGCAGGTCCCAGAATTGTGCCGCGGGAATGTTAGCCACCGCCCGCCAGGCCGCCCGGTTCGCTTGACATGGCACTCAGGGAATCTATCTTAAGTGAAAAATTAGCAAGGGGAAAATCTATATGAAAGTCCTGGTGGTTTATTACTCGATGTACGGCCACGTATTGCAACTGGCCCAGTCCGTGGTGGATGGGGTCAAGTCGGTGGCGGGGGTGGAGGCGGTGCTGCGCCGGGTCCAGGAATTTGAAGATATTGAACGGGATCTTGCCCGGCACGAGCACGCCCTGGCGGTGTGGAACCGCCAGCAGGATATCCCCGTCTGCACCCTGGACGACCTGAAAGAGGCGGACGGCATCATCTTCGGCACGCCGACCCGCTATGGCAACATGACGGCCCAGATGAAGCGGCTGTTCGATGGCACGGCCAAGTTATGGCTGGAAGGAGCCTTTGAGGGCAAGCCGGCCGGGGTGTTCACCTCCACGGCCACCACCCACGGAGGCCAGGAGACCACCTGCCTGACCATGATGGTCCCCCTGCTGCACCTGGGCTTCATCATTGTGGGGGTCCCCTATTCGACTCCGGGGATGCTTCATACGGAAGGGCGGGGGGGCACCCCTTACGGCGCCTCCACCGTGGCCGGGCCGGGCAATGACCTGGCCCCCGCGCCGGAAGACCTGGCCATCGCCCGGGCCTTGGGCCGGCGGGTGGCTGAGATCACCCGGAAACTGCGGGGCTGATAACCGGTAATGGTCAAAATAACCAGGCCAGGCAACTCTTGGACCGGTATCGAGCCGGCGGCCACCGGCCGCCCTGGAAAATCCCCTCTCCCTGCCGGCTTTTAGGGCGGACACCCGGGTCCGCCCCTGCAGCCCTCGAACTTTTTGCTCTCGATCAGCCCACCAACAGCACGGCGGCGCCCTGGATCTGGCCCCGGCGCAGTTGATCCAGGGCCTCGTTGGCCTCCTCCAGGCGGAAAATCTGCACCTCGGTCTTCACCGGCACCCGGGGGGCCAGGGCCAGGAATTCCTCGCCGTCCCGGCGGGTGAGGTTGGCCACGGAGCGGAGCACCCGTTCGCCCCAGAGGATCTCATAGGGAAAGGCGGGAATCTCGCTCATGTGGATGCCGCCGCAGACCACGGTGCCGCCCCGGGCGGTGGCCCGCAGGGCCGCGGGGATCAAGGAGCCCACCGGGGCAAAGATGATGGCGGCATCCAACTCTGCCGGGGGCAGTTTATCGGAGTCGCCGGCCCAGACGGCCCCCAGGCTCCGGGCAAACTCCTGGGTCCGGGCATCCCCCGGCCGGGTGAAGCCGTAAACCTGTTTGCCCTGGTGCACCGCCACCTGGACGGTAATGTGGGCCGCGGCCCCGAAACCGTAAATCCCCAGGCGCTCCACCGCCTCTCCGGCCAGGCGCAAGCAGCGGTAGCCGATGAGCCCGGCGCACAACAGGGGGGCGGCCTCGGCCTCGCCGTAATCCGGAGGCAGTTGGAAGCCGTAGCCCTGGTGCGCCACGGTGTATTGGGCATAGCCCCCGTCCAGGGTGTAGCCGGTGAAGCCGGGATGGTCGCAGAGGTTCTCCCGGCCCTGGCGGCAGTAACGGCAGCGGCCGCAGGTGTAGCCCAGCCACGGCACCCCGATGCGGTCGCCGATCCTGAACTTATCCACCCCCTGGCCCAGGGCCGCCACCGTGCCGACAATCTCATGACCGAGGATCAGGGGCAGTTTGGGTTCGGTCAAGTCCCCGTCCACGATGTGCAAATCGGTGCGGCAGACCCCGCAGGCCAGCACCCGGATGAGCACCTGCTCCGGGCCGGGCCGGGGAACCGGGATTTCCAGAAACCGGAGTGGTTGCCCCGGCGCCTCCAATACCATGGCCTTAACCTTCTCGGGGATCTGCAAGTGATTCAGCCTCCGCAGGGAGATGGATCTTTTTGTTAGGGAGCCGGGCGCCGGGTCACCAGCCCTGTGCTCCTTCTAAGGCGCCGCCGGTGGCCAAGAATCTAGCTGGCCCCGGCGCCTTAGTGTGATGCTGCATAATTGCTAGGATATTTCAAACTACGGTTTTTTTAACCCCTCTTTGAAAAAGGGGGACAGGGGGGATTTAAAATAACCTCCCGAAATCCCCCTAAATCCCCCTTTCCCAAAGGGGGATATTAACACCCTTGGAATTTAGGTTTTCATTTGATTTAATGCCATCATATTTATGAAGCATAACACTAGCTAATCAATTCATAGAATTTACAAGCTATTTCCCTCTACCCCCTTGGGGGGAGAGGGAAGGGTGCGGGGGGTATGGACGGTCTTTGTAGGGCGTACCATGTGTGTGCCCCCTACGAAATGGTGGTCAGTAGGGGCGGGTTTTAAACCCGCCCCTACGAAAAACCATGCGAAGCCACCCCTCAGCCTGTCCCTTACAAAAAATCTCCTCGCCGGTAGGTGGGGCGGGCCGCAGTAATCGCCAACCAGGGCAGGCAGGGACGCCTGCCCCACCGAAACCCCGCCCCTACGGCGGGGGGGGCGAGGGGATTTAGTGAGCATCGGTATAATATGTGGATATCGCTGAAATTACAATGGTCTAGAGTTTAACTGCGAGATAGTGTAATCTTCTCCATGGAATTTTGTTGCCGGACACCGCCCCGCTCCTCTAAAGGCCGTCCGTTGTCGGGAGGATCAATTTGTGCGGCATAATCGCAATTGCGGTGGCTGCCAAAAGAATTTTTCCAGGCAGCGGTCTCAAATTGGAATTGCGCCCCGGGGCCGCCTCGGTTATAATGTTTACCAAAACCAATGGCCGGGTTAGCTGCATCGGGAGGAAACGATCCTCCCGATAATTTTTGTATTTCCGGTAAGGGAAGGTAATTATGGTAGTCGGGGAAAGAAAGCCGCTCGCCGAGATCAAGGAGATGGTGCGTCCCTACAAGAAGATCCTGGTGGCCGGGTGCGAAACCTGTACCGCCGAGTCCATGAGCGGTGGCCGCAAGCAGGTGGCTGAGCTGGCCGCGGCGCTGGAAATGGCCTTCCGCCTGGAAGGCAAGAAACTGGAGGTCCTGGAAATCAGCGTTGATCGCCAGTGCATCCACGAGTTTCTGCTGGATCTCATCGACCAGGCCGAGGGGGTGGAGGCGGTGCTCTCCATCGCCTGCGGCGCCGGTATTCAGAGCATCGCCGAACGCCTGCCGGGGAAGCCGGTTTACCCGGGGTTGAATACCATGTTCATCGGGGAGACTGCGGCTAACGGCCTCTGGCAGGAACGCTGTCAGGGATGTGGCGACTGCATGCTGGGCCTCACCGGCGGCCTCTGCCCCGTGACCCGCTGCGCCAAGGGTCTCCTCAACGGCCCGTGCGGCGGCTCCCAGGGTGGCAAGTGCGAGGTGTCGTTGACCCTCAAGTGCGACGTTCCCTGCGTCTGGGCCATGATCTACGACCGCCTCAGCCAGTTGGGGAACCTGCAAAGCCTCATGGAATATCGCCCGCCCAAGGACTGGCGCCCCGGGGGCGCCATCGGCCCCCGCCAGTTGGTGCGGTGCAATGTCTGATCACCTTTAAGATCAAGCTGCCTGAGAGGGGCCGGCAGGAGCTGCCGGCCTTTTTGTTTTTTTCGTTAGGGTCCCTCGCCGTTCCCTTTTTTCTCCCCCGTCCCATTAAATTATTGTAATTTTGTCGGAGTCGGCTATTGTAAAATTAATGTAATGCGTCCCGGCGGCCAAATCAGGGTTTGACCAAATTTGCCGGAAAAGAGGGGCAAGGGAACGCCGCCAAAAATCGCAACCTTCCCGTTTTAACATCATGATAAATGGAGGATGAGAAGATGGATGACAAAGAAAAAGCAGTCCCACCGCCTCCCAGCCAGATGGGCTGGAAAGAGCTGTACTTAAAAGAAGACTGGTGGGCGATTTATCTGGGGATCGGCCTCATGTTGCTCACCCTCATCGCCTTCTTAATGGGCAGCAACGCCATCAAATTACTGGTCATCAACCCCGGTGGCGTCAAGTGGACAACCTTTGGCCAACTGCTGGGGCATTTTCAACAAAACTTCCACCTGTATCTGCTCCAGCTCCTGTTCTGGCTGGTGATCTTCAGTGTCAGCACCAAGATCATGGGCATCAAACAGTCGCAGTTCATTCCAAGCTTCATAATCTTATATATCCTGTCGTTAATCATGTTCTCCATAGCCGGCTGGGCTAATGCGGCCAGGTTTAACCTCGAACCTCCCTTGGTCGCCCTGATTATCGGACTCATACTGGCCAATGTCATTCCTCTGCCTAAATTTCTGGACTCAGCCTTCAGGGTGGAATACTACATTAAGACCGGCATTGTGCTGCTCGGCGCCACCTTCCCCATCGCCCTGATCGTATCCGCGGGCCCCATAGCCCTGTTGCAGGCCACCATCATCTCGGTTATCACCTGTGTGGTCATCTATTTCGTCGCCACCAAATACTTTGGGCTGGATAAGAGATTGGCTTCGGTCATCGGTGTCGGCGGCGCCGTCTGCGGGGTGTCGGCCTCCATGGCCATCGCCGCCTCGGTAAAGGCCAAAAAAGAATACCTCTACACCTCGGTCACCCTGGTGGTCGTCTGGGCCCTGGTGATGATCATCTTCCTGCCGTTCGTCTCCAAGCTCCTGAGCCTGGCTCCCGGTGTCGCCGGGGCCTGGATCGGCACCTCGGAATTTGCCGACGCCGCCGGTTTCGCCGCGGCCAGCGCCTACGGTAAGATGGCCGGCAATGAAAATGCCGCCATGCAGGGTTTTACCCTCATGAAGGTCATCGGCCGGGATATGTGGATCGGCATCTGGTCCTTCTTCTTTGCCATGATCGCCTGCTTGAAATGGGAAAAGGAAGAATGTGGCGTCCGGCCCAGTGCCATGGAGATCTGGTGGCGTTTTCCCAAATTCGTCATCGGGTTTTTCCTGGCTACCTTACTGATGAGCAGCATCACCGCGGGCTACTCCACTGCGGTTTTCAACAGCACGGTCAAACCCAACCTGATTGCGCCACTGGTCTCTCTACGTAGCTGGGTCTTTATTTTCTGCTTCTTGAGCATCGGCCTGACTACCCGCTTCAAAGAGCTCAAGGCCGCCGGCTGGAAACCTTTCTGCGCCTTCACTTCCGGGGTGGTGGTCAACGTCATCCTCGGTTTTATCCTGTCGGTCTTTGTGTTTGGCTCATACTGGTCGGCGTTGGGTAAGTAGGCTGACCCCAGGGGGGCCGGTACGTCGGCCCCCCCGGTCTTCCGGGGGCCTGGTAAGGGCATATCGTGTTGTGTCCCGAGATCTTGTGGGTGCAAAATAGCGGTAGCGCTCTGGCTCACCTTAAGGCGGGCTGGGGAGTGCAGGCATGAAAAATCGCTGTCTTGACTGCCGCTTCTTTAACAATGAGCCGGACCAGGTGGAGCAAGCCTTTCCCGGGCTCACCGCCCTGAGCTCTGCATATGCCTCGGTTCGGGCCGAGGCCGGCCTCTGCAGCCGCCACGAGATCTTCCTCTCCCCCTGGTATCGCTGCCGGGATTTCCAGCCTCGCCTTTAGCCTCTCCGCGAGAATCTGTCTTTAGCAAAATCCAATCTAAATGTATCTTTGATACTTAGGCTCATACATCAGAGACTTGATGTAGGCCGGAATATCATCGGGTTTCGGGTTGGTGGCCAGGCCGCGGCGGTAAGCCACCTCTACCACCGCTGCGGCAATGGTGGCCGATACCTCCCGGATCCTGGCAAGCGGCGGATAGATACTGCCTTGTTCCAGGTCGCCTGCGGATACTTCGGAGGCCAGGGCCTTTGCTGCCACAAAAAACATTTCCTCCGGGACATGCCTGGCCCCGCAGGCGATCGCCCCCAGCCCCAGCCCCGGGAAGATGTAGACGTTGTTCCCCTGGGCCGGCGCCAATTTCTTGCCGTCCACGATAACCGGGTCAAAGGGGCTGCCGCTGGCAAAAATCGCCCGCCCCCCGGTCCAGGTATAGGCTTCTGCCGCGGTGCATTCGGACCTGGAGGTGGGGTTGGAAAGGGGGAACACTATGGGCCGTTCATTAACCCTGGCCATGGCTTCCAGGACGGGCCGCGCAAATAATCCCTGCTTGCCGGAAACCCCGATAATGGCGGCCGGTTTCAGGGTTTCCACCATCTCCTGCAAACCGCAGATGAATTCGTGGTCATGGGCATAACGGAGTTTACGGCCGCTCAGATCGCTGCGGCCTTTTACCACCAGGCCTTTGGAATCCGCAAACCAGCACCGCTGCCGGGCCTCCTCCACTGATAATCCTTCAGCCACCATGGCGGCAACCGTCAGGTCGCCGGCGCCAAGCCCAGCCTCACCAGCCCCCACGAACAAAAATCTTTGATCGCCAAGCTTACCATTGGTAATGCGTAAAGCCGAGAGGAGTCCAGCCAGGGTCATGGCGGCCGTGCCCTGGATGTCATCATTAAAGGTTAAGATTCGCTCCCGGTATCGCTCTAACAGCCGGAAGGCGTTGAAATTGGCAAAATCTTCAAACTGAATCAGGGTTCGCGGAAAGACTTCTTCCACGGCTACAATAAATTCTTCAAGAAAATCATCATAGGCCGCGCCGCGCAGACGCCTCTGTTTAAGTCCGATATATAAGGGATCGTTAAGCAGATCCTCGTTTTCGGTGCCGACGTCGAGAGTTATCGGGAGGCTGAGCGAGGGATGGATTCCGGCACAGGCGGTGTAAAGAGCCAGCTTCCCCACCGGAATTCCCATGCCATCGGCGCCCAGGTCTCCCAGGCCGAGAATGCGCTCCCCGTCGGTGACCACAATGATGCGGATATCTTGATAGGGCCAGTTCCGCAGAAGTTCAGGCATGCGTCCCCGATCTTTTGCCGAAATGAAGATGCCCCGGGGCCTTCGAAAAATATGCCCATATTCCTGGCAGGCCTGGCCTACGGTAGGGGTATAGATAATCCTCATCATTTCTTCGATGTAGTCCATGACTACCCGGTAGAACAAGGTCTTATTGCGCTCCTGGAGAGAGATCATGAACACGTACTTCTCAATGTCGTTCGGCTTGCCGCGGAAATTCTCCAGAGTCCGCAATACCTGCTCTTCCATGGTTTGGACCCGGGCCGGCAAGAGCCCCCGGATACCTAAGATTTCCCGCTCTTCTTCGGTGAACGCCGCGTCTTTATTGAGGACCGGATCCCGGAGCAATGCCGCCCCGGTGGGATAGCCCAGCATCCTGGCCAGGATCTTATCTTTCATATCGGCAAATTTACTTTTCTCAAGAACCGCGGATAGATTTACCAGGTCCAGGAGCCTGGAGACGGATTCCTGGCCCATCAGTTCCCTCTTGATTCGAATAACCGTGTCATCGCCTTCGATGGTTACCTGGTACATGCCGTTCCACCTCTTAAGTATGGTGATTAACGGCCGCAGGCTGCCCGGGCCATGGGGCCCCCGGGAGGACGCCCGGAAAATTTCCTGAGAGGGCCTTGAACCCGGGTCAGCTGATTATAACTTTAAATCTAAGGATAGCTGATATTTAAATCAATGAGAGAAATTGCCTGCGGAAATCCCAGGGGAGCTTGACCCTTACAAAAAGTCACCTCTGCGAAAGTCCCGCGCAACTGTCATTCTGAGGGAGCGAAGCGACCGAAGAATCTCGTAATTACGTGTAAATACGAGATCCTTCGCTTCGCTCAGGATGACAAAAAGGACTTTTTGCAGAGGTCTCAAGTCGCGGTCAATTAGACGAATCTTTTGTAGGGGCGCACCCAGGTGTGCGCCCACCTGGGGCGGACACGCGGGTCCGCCCCTACCCAAAAAGAACCGGTGAGACAGCAACTTGGTATGAGCCGGTGGCCAAGGAAGGACCGCGGGGACGGCCGCAGACGGCCCCTCTTAGGAAAAGTGAGGTGTTCCCGGCTTTACAACGATTTTCTCCAATAGACAATTAAGATACATTTTGTCTAATATATTATTGTTTATGAGATAAGAATTTGCGGACTTATCTTGGTATCCCAATATTCAAATAATCGCCTTAGGAGTATTAAATCTATTCTCTCGGTTAAATAAAGCAATGCTATATTCTCAGCAATGAAAGCGACGATTTTCTTATTCCTTGTCTTAGCACTTATCGTGATTGGATTGGCAAATAATTGATTAAATCTATTTATGGGTTGGAGAAATTGAATAACGAGCCAATCGCACCAGTCATAGTCGTTTATCTCATTGATCTTGGCATGCTCTGATCCTCGAATGGCCCCATGAGGTAAGTTGTTCTTGACGCCAATATCTGGATCGAAGAAAATTAGATCACATTTTGCGAGGGAAACCATTGCTTTGGAATGCCAATCTTTACGTAGAAGTTCATAATCGCTTTGGTTTGCGTTATCCGGTAATTGTTCTATAGCCTCATATTTAAAATTATTTATCACATTATCTATCATACAATACTTCACATTTCTTTCTCCCTGCTCCACTCTGTTTTTCAATTTGTAAAAGATGTCTTGATTGTAATATCGCCAATTTTCATTATCAAGATATCCAGTTCCTCTGCCATGTCCTTGATTACCGTGATGATCGTCTGTTAGATACCAATTTATTCCAATGGACTTATAGTTATAAGAAAGGATATCTAACAGTCCATATTTGAAATAATCTTTTTTGTCTCCATAAAATCTGTTCTTCATTATTCCTCCTAACGATTAATTCAGCGGCGGCATCTTGCAAAAAATAATATTTTTATGCAAGACATTAGACAGTTTGCCTCTTTTTGTCCAATCATTTTTCCAACGCCTGATGGGTCAGTTACGGTTAGACCCTTTTAGCCAGCACCGCGAACCAGAGGTTTTCGCTCCAGGTATCCACCACTTTGAGGGGCGAAGCCTGGAGGCGGTCGGTGAAGCGGGCCAGCTGGGTCCCCCGGAGGCCGGAGAAGATGTACCATTTCTTCTCCAGGAACTCCGGAATTTCCAGGAGGTTAAGCAGGACCTCCAGGTGGATGTTGGCCAGGACCAGGTCGGCCTGGAGGTGGGCGAAGTGGCGGGCCTCGCCCTGGATCAGCAGGACCTGCCGCGGCCCTTGCTGGTGCTTCAGGTTGCGGGCGGCGGCGCGCACCGCCAACTCGTTATACTCCACCGCCACCACCCGCTCCGCCCCCAGGGCCAGGGCCGCCAGGGCCAGGATGCCGGTGCCGGTGCCCAGGTCCAGCACCCGCCGGGGGGGCTCGGAGTCGAAAACCCGGCGCAGCAGGGTCAGGCAGCCCCGGGTGGTGGGATGGTAGCCGGAGCCGAAGGCCAGGCCCGGTTCCAGGCGGATGACCGTCTCCCCCGGGGCCGGGGCCGGCTCCGCCCACACCGGACAGAGATGGAATCCGGCCAGGGAGGTAGGCTGCAGCGGTTTGCCCGCTTCCCACTCGTCGTAAGCCAGCACGGTCTCCGAGGAATAGCGCCCGGCGCCGCTGGCCGCCAGCCAGGCCCGCAGCCGCTCCTCCCGGGGGGCACTGAAGAAGAGGTAGGAGCAGTCCCCCTCCCGCCAGCAGCCCAGGAAGTCGGCCCCGGCCAGTTCCGGCGGCGCCTCCACCAGGCCCTCAATTTCGTAGATATATAGTTTTTCCGGCGGCGGCATGGTTGTTTACTTGCCTAAACTTGTCTATTTTTATCTGACCTGAACTTTTCTTTCAAAGTTTTTTAGACTTTTTATTAGCCTGTGGATCTGTAGGGGCGACTCGCTGAGTCGCCCAGGACGACCCGATCACCGGCTGGAAGCCTGTGCCACTGCCGCCCCTGAGCCTGGTTTGAGCCCCGGGCCTGGAGGTGTTGTCCTAATTTGGATAGGAAATTTCCTTTCAAAAAAAAAATAGACATCCTTCCGCTTGATTCTTGACATGGTTGTCATTATGGTATTGAATATGGTACCATGAATTTAAATGGGCTAAATAAACTGAAGCGCCGCCATGTCGCTTTCAGGAATGGGGCTGATATACCAAGGCGGCGTTTGGTTAATTTAGCTAAAGCTCTCGGAAGGAAGCCTTCCCCTACCGGAAAGGAACCCATGTACGTGAGTGAATTTTTCCCCATAAGGCCACTTGCCATACCCTCACATCAAATGGTGAAGGAATATACGGCAAAAAGTATTCTGAATCAGTTGGAGGAAGATATCTCTCACTGGGAAGAATATCTTAAGGAGGAAGCTAAGAAAAGCAAGGGGGATAAGGAGCCAAAATCATGAAGTTAACAGCCACTGAATATCTAAAAAAGCCGTATTCTCGTACCCTCATTCCAGTCGGCGATGGAACATATTTTGCTGAGATACTGGAATTTCCAGGGTGTTTTGCAGAGGGACAAAGCCCCGATGAAGCTTATAAGAATCTTGAGGCTGTTGCTCAATCATGGATTGAAGCAGCCAAGGGCCAAGGGCAAGAAATCCCTGAGCCCTTTGCAACCCACGATTTTTCGGGCCGCATTGCTCTTCGTATGCCCAGGAGTATTCACAAGCAAGCGGCCAGGTTCGCTGAAATGGATGACACAAGCCTCAATCAGTTTTTTTTGGCTGCTATTGCTGCAAGGGTAGGCGCAGAGGATTTCGCCGAACGTCTATCTAATAGGATAGAGGCCAAATTTGCGTCCGCTAGGCCTTCTTATACTGTCATTCTTCATAACTCACTGTGGACGACAGGCCCTGTGAATATGATGGCAGCCAAAATTCCCACCCCCGAATTACTGGAAAAATATTTCATTACTGGCACCCATAGTGGAATGCAAATGGCAATCTCAGGAGGGCGATTTCTCGTTGATAAGGAGGCTGGAAATGGGTGAACCGCAGATCATAACTTTTGAGTACGATGAAATGTTGAAGATGCTAATCAAGCACCAGAAGATTCATGAAGGCTTTTGGACTATGACTATACAAGTCGCTGTGAATGCTGGAGGTATACAAATAGGGCCTACCGAAAAGGATATGGTTCTAGGGGTAGTTATTCCATTGTTGAAGTTCGGGATTCAGAAACAGGATAAACTTGGTCCGCTTACCCTCGACGCAAAAGAAGTCAATCCGCCTTCCAAACCATAAGCGACTCCACAAATTAATAGAGAATAAAAGGGCTCAGTTTTTAACTGAGCCCCTTTTTTTCATACCATGATCATGAACGATGGAAGCCATGACAGCCTTCTCAGGGGAATCTATGGGCAGGGTGCCCGGATGGGCCCTTGAAATTTCCATATCTTTCAGGTTAATATTACTAATTACGCCCAAGGGTGGGAGCTCGCCGAGGAAGGTGGTCATGGAACTTAAAGGCAGAGTGCATCGATTCGGGGCTGACATCAACACCGATGATATTCTTCCGGCCCGTTATCTCAGCACCTCGGACCCGCAGGAACTGGCCCGGCACGCCATGGAGGACGCCGACCCGGAGTTTGTCCGGAAGGCGCGGCCCGGGGACTTCGTCGTGGCCGGCAAGAATTTCGGCTGCGGCTCCTCCCGGGAACACGCCCCGGTGGCCCTCAAGGCGCTGGGTCTCTCGGGGGTGATCGCCGCCAGCTTCGCCCGCATCTTTTACCGCAATGCCTTCAACATGGGGTTGGCCATCTTCGAGTCCCCCGAGGCCGCCGCGGCAATCCGGGACGGGCAGGAGATCAGCGTGGACGTGGATAGCGGCATCATCACCGACCTGGGTACCGGCAAAAAATACCCCAGCCATCCCCTCCCTCCCTTCATGCAGGAACTGCTGGCGGACGGCGGGCTGATGGCTCATTTGAAAAAACATCTGGAGGAGAAGTAGTCATGGGTTCTTATCGTATTGCCGTAATCCCCGGGGACGGCACCGGTCCGGAGGTGGTGGCGGAAGGCGTCAAGGTCCTTAAGGCGGTGGCCGGTCCGGCGGGGATAAAATATGACTTCAACTATTATGACCTGGGCGGCGAGCGCTACCTGCGCACCGGCGAAACCCTGCCGGACTCCGTGATTGCGGAACTGCGCCAGTTCGACGCCATCTATTTAGGGGCCATCGGCCACCCGGGAGTGGCCCCGGGCATCCTGGAGAAAAGCATCCTGCTGCGGCTCCGCTTTGAGCTGGACCAATACATCAATCTCCGGCCGGTGATCCTCTATCCGGGGGTGGATACCCCCTTGAAGGACAAAGGCCCCCAGGACATCGATTTCGTGGTGGTGCGGGAGAACACCGAGGGCATGTACGTGGGCGCCGGGGGCTTTCACAAAAAGGGCAGCCCCGATGAGGTGGCGATCCAGACCTCCATCAATACCCGCAAAGGGGTGGACCGCTGCCTGAAGTTTGCCTTCGAGCTGGCCCAGAAGCGCCAGAAGGCCAGGAAGCTCACCCTGGTGGCCAAGACCAACGTCCTCACCTACGCCTCCGACCTCTGGTTCCGGGCCTTTGAGGCCATGGCGTCCCGGTATCCGGAGGTGGCCACCGACTACGCCCACGTGGACGCCACCTGCATGTGGTTCCTCAAGAACCCGGAGTGGTTCGACGTGGTAGTCACCGACAATTTGTTCGGCGACATCATCACCGATCTGGGAGCCATGATCCAGGGGGGCATGGGGGTGGCCGCGGGCGGCAACCTCAACCCCGAGGGGGTGTCCATGTTTGAACCCATCGGCGGCTCGGCCCCCAAGTACACCGGCCTCCAGGTAGTCAACCCCATTGCCGCCATTGCCGCGGCCCAGTTGATGCTGGAACAGTTGGGGGAGGCCGGGGCCGCGGCCGCGGTGGAAAACGCCATCAAGAAGGCGGTGGTCAGGGACATGAAGAGCATGTCCGCGGGCAAAATGGGCCTCAGCACCAGCCAGGTGGGCGATCGCATCGCCGGGTACGCCGCAGAATCAGTGAGCAGTGGTTAGGGTGGGCACTGCCCACCCTAACCAGAAGCCCGTGGCCGCCGAACCTGGGCGGGCAGGCGCAGCCTGGGTCAAAGACCCTGGCCCACAACGTCAAAGAGACTGTAGAAGTTAAGCAAATGCCAACCTCGTTCAGCAAAGCTGAAAGCTGACCGCGTAGGGGCGATCCGCTGGATCGCCCGGGCGACCCGATCACAGGCTGGAAGCCTGTGCCACTGTCGCCCCTACGCTATAATACCTGGAGATTTTACCAATGGGTGGTACTTATAGAGTAGCAGTAGTGGGGGCCACCGGCGCCGTGGGGCGGCAGATGGTGGCCTGCCTGGAGGAGCGCCGCTTCCCGGTGGCGCGCCTCACGCCTCTGGCCTCGGAGCGCTCCCTGGGGAAGAAAGTCACCTTCATGGGCAAAGAGATTCCGGTGGAGGTGTTGAGCAAGGATTCATTTGCCGGGGTGGAGATCGCCCTGTTTTCCGCGGGGGGCAGCATCAGCAAGGAGTACGCCCCCATCGCCGCGGCGGCCGGGGCGGTGGTGGTGGATAACTCCAGCGCCTGGCGCATGGACCCGGAAATCCCCCTGGTGGTCCCGGAAGTCAATCCCCGGGACATCGGGCTCTTCTTAAACCGCGGCATCATCGCCAATCCCAACTGCTCCACCATTCAGATGGTGGTGGTGTTGAAACCCTTGCACGACGCGGCGCGCCTCCGGCGGGTGGTAGTCTCCACCTACCAGGCGGTCTCGGGCACCGGCCAGAAGGCGGTGGAGGAGCTAACGGACCAGGTGCGGGCCCTGCTGTCCTGCCAGGACCCGGTGATTAAGGTTTACCCGCATCGCATCGCCTTCAACATCCTGCCCCACATCGACGTCTTCCAGGAGAACGGTTACACCAAGGAAGAGATGAAGATGGTCAACGAGACCCAGAAAATCTTGGGGGATGAGACCATCCGGGTGACGGCCACCACGGCGCGAGTGCCGGTGTTTTATGGCCACTCCGAGGCGGTGAATGTGGAGACGGAGCGGAAACTCACTCCCTATGAGGCCCGGCAGATTCTGGCCGCGGCCCCGGGCGTGAAGGTGGTGGACGATCCCGGCAAGTTCCAGTACCCCATGCCCCTGCAGGCCGCCGGACAGGACCTCACCCTGGTGGGGCGCATCCGGGAGGACTTCAGCATCGAAAACGGCCTCAACCTTTGGGTGGTGGCGGATAATCTGCGTAAAGGCGCGGCGACCAACGCGGTGCAGATCGCCGAGATCTTGATTCGGGATTACCTGAAGAAATAAAGGGAGCAGTGAACAGTTTCCATTCCCGTTCCCAAGCTGAGCAGCCGATTTCATAAGCCGATGACGTATTTATTAACGGCAGGGAGCAAGTGATTAATTCCACCTCACCCGGTGTCGTCCCCCTCGAGGGGGAGAGGGGATAAAGAAGGAATTCCTGCAATACTCCCTCTCTCCCCGGCGCGGGGAGAGGGCTGGGGTGAGGGGGGGGCGACAAGAAACGTTACCGTATTTAAGAAATCATATACTGAGCTTGGGAATGAGCAGTGAACCAGGGACTACTCCAAAGGGGTAGCCGCATGCGCATCATTGCCGGCGCTTTCAAGGGGCGGGTCCTGGCCCCGGTTAAGGGCCGGACCCGGCCCACCGCCGCCAAGGTCAGGGAAGCTATTTTTGATATCCTGGGGCCCGCGGTCCTGGAAGGCGTGGTCCTGGACCTGTTCGCCGGCACCGGCGCCCTGGGAATCGAGTCTCTGAGCCGGGGCGCGGCCCAGGCGGTCTTTGTGGAGGATCAGCCGGCGGCTCTTCAGGTGCTGCGCCGCAATCTGGAGACCCTGGGCCTCCAGGACTTGAGCCTGGTGCTGCCGCTGCCGGTGGCCGCGGCCTTGAAGAAGTTGGCCGCCAAAGGGGCGCGGTTTTCCCTGGTCTTTCTGGACCCCCCTTACGGGGATGGGGCGGCGGCCACTCTGGCGGCCCTGGCCGCCTCAGGCCTGCTGAGCCCGCAGGCCCGGGTGGTGGCGGAGCACAGCCGCCGGGAGACCTTGCCGGAGACCAGCTCCGGGCTGGCCCGGCAAACCTTGCGGCGTTACGGCGATACCCAGGTGGCCATCTATCGGGCCCTGGATAACTCTGAGCCAAAGGAGCGGCCAGGCTGATGCCTGACATCGCGGTCTACCCCGGTTCCTTCGACCCCATTACCAACGGCCACCTGGATCTGATTCAGCGGGCACTGAGGATCTTCGACCATATCATCGTGGCGGTGGCCACCAACGCCTTCAAGCAGTCCCTGTTCACCATCGAGGAGCGCATGGAGATGATCCGGGAGTCTCTGAAGGACTATCCCCAGATCACCATCGACAGCTTCGAGGGCCTGCTGGTGAACTACGCCAGGCGCCAAAAGGCCAGGGCCGTTCTCCGGGGCCTGCGGGCGGTTACCGACTTTGAATACGAGTTTCAGTTGGCCATGATGAACCGGCGCCTGGAACCGGAGGTCGAAACGGTGTTTCTGATGACCGGGCTTCGCTGGGTTTTTCTTTCCTCCAGCATCCTGAAAGAAGCGGCGGTTCACGGCGGCAACGTCGAGGGTATGGTGCCGGAGATCGTCATCCAAAAATTGCGGGAAAAATTTATCCGGTTGCGGAAGGATTAAAGGTTGCGAATCTGCGTGATCGACGGCCAGGGGGGCGGCATCGGCGCCGCCCTGATTAAGCGCCTGAAAGAGGTGTACCGGGAGGAGCACGAGATCATCGCCCTGGGCACCAACGCGGTGGCCACCGCGCAGATGATGAAGGCCCGGGCCAACCGGGGCGCCAGCGGCGAAAATGCCATCGTCCGCACCGTGGCCACCGCCGACGTCATCCTGGGCTGCCTCTCCATCGTCCTGGCCAACGCCATGATGGGGGAAGTGACCCCGAAGATGGCGGCGGCCATTGCCTCGGCCCCGGCCCCTAAGATTCTGCTGCCCTTGACCCAGGAGGCGGTGCAGATCGTCGGCCTGACGCCGGAGCCCCTGCCCCATCTGCTGGAAGAGATCGTCAGCCACAAGCTAAGGGAGATTATGGGAGATGTGTGAAGCCTCAGCCTACGTCTTGAAAGATGGCCGGGAGGAGCTGATCCTCCAGGATGTGGACCTCATTGAACCGGACGGCGACAACCTGCGCCTGGTGAACATCTTCGGGGAACAGAAGGTACTGAAGGCCAAAATCCTCAGCCTCAACCTGGTGAACCACAAGGTCCTCCTGGTGGAGCAGGGATAGCCGGAAGGTTTGCAGTTTTCAGTTTTCGGTAAAGCCATCAGCTATCGGAGTGACTGTGAAGAAGAACGCGCCGCCAGGAACAAGGGCGCGCATATATTGCGGCATACGTTAGGCCTTGCCTAATTGCTCAAGGCGGGATGCGCTTCACTTTCCCGCCCTTACGGGCTCATAGCTAAAGGCTTTGCGGTTCGTTCAGTGATGTTATGCGATAGGAAGACTGTCTAATGGTCCGAATTGCTCTCCATTTATCCACACTTCGATGGACCCGGTCCGTCCCTTTTGTTTGATTAACTCATTTCGAGCCCATTCTGCCCACGAATCCCAGGGTGGGAGAAAGAAATAGCCACCTTGTTTATTTCCGACTGCAGTGTATTGGCCTGTTGCAACAGATGCTGCTGTTAGCAGACATACAAGGGCCGCCCTTTCTTCGTGATCTCGGTTCGATTGGATGGTGTCAAGGATGGCCCAAGCCTCTTCTGACCCGATGGCTTCAATGATATTCGAAAATGCTTGTACGTCACGACATTGGTCATACAGCCAATCGAACTTCTTTCCTCTTTTAAGCCTCGGCATATTATCGAAGTGAGCATTATGGATCGAAACACCAAGAAAAGCGTTGGGAAAGGCCTCCACCAAATTCTTTCCCGCCCATGCACGCGGAAACTCAAAGGATAGATTAAGTCCGGATGTTACCTCTGAAAGCTGCTTGGCACTCTCATGGCCAGCCTCTCTGAATTGGCTTCCTGTGCCCCGGACGTGAGAAAATCCAGGCTTGCATCTCCGTTGAAATAACCCCATCGTAAAAATTTGTTCACAAGCCCGTTTTTCAGTATTTGACTCCCTCAGGAGAGGACCGTCTATAGCTGTTACTTGCGAGGTAAAATCGCAGCCAATTAGTTCAGCCCTGCTCTCCCATGAAGAAGAAGCACGGCCGAGTACCAAACCCCTCCCACTCATTCTTGCTACAGCGGAGGTACGTCTTGTTGCGGAAAACCCGATATCAATGCCAATTAGTTCCATGTTTTTCAGACCGTAGGGCGGGAAAGCGCAGCGCATCCCGCCTTCAGCATTAATCACGAAAACCGCAAACTCTACTTCACCCTGACATACTTGCCGTTCTGGACCTCCAGGATATAGACCCCTTCAATGCCGGCCCGGACAAGGTCGTGGGTCTTGTCAAAGGAGAGTCTGCCGGTGACTCCGTCGAAGTCCTTCACGCTGTCCAGGAACTCCTTGATGCCCGCGGAGGTGGGGCCGTTTTTCTTCATGCCCTCCAGGATCATGGAAGTGGCGTCATAGCCGAGGGCGGCGAACATGAGATTGTAGGGATCGTGGTTTTTCTCGGCCAGTTCCTGGTAATTCTTCTTGAAACTCTGATTTTTCGGGGTGTCGTAGCCCTCGTCATACTCGCCGCCGATGACGTGCCCTGCCGCCGCCTCTCCGGCCAGCTTGATATAGGTGAGATCATTGTCACCATAGACCCCCAGGATCTTCTGGTTCATCCCCAACTGCCGGGCCTGGGCCGCGGCGGGCGCGGTCTCGGGGGTGTAGCCGGGAATGAACAGGATATCGGGGTTGACGGCCTCGATCTTGGTGAGCTCCGCCTTGAAATCCCGGGCCCCGCGATTGAAAGACTCCCGGTCCACCACCTTGATCCCCAATTTTTCGAAGTCCTCGCTGAAGAACTTATCCGAGCCTTTGCCGTAAGGTTCGTTGGAGTAGAAGACGGCCACGTTTTTGGGCTTCCAGGTATCGGCCACGTATTTGGTCAAGACCTTGGCCTGGGTGTCGATGCGGGAGCAGCCCCGGTAGAGGTAGGTTCCCAGGCCGCTGAGCTGCGGGGTGGTGGCGGTGGGGGAGATGTCCACCACTTTGGCATCCTCCGCGGTCTTGGCCGCGGCCATCATGGCGCCGGAGGTCATGGGACCGACGATAGCCACCACCTGGTCAACATTGATGAGCTTCTGCACCGCGTTGACCGCGGCCGCGGGGGAATCTTTCTCGTCTTCCATGAAAAGTTCCACCTTCGTGCCGTTGATGCCGCCGGCCTGGTTCACCTCCGCCACCGCCATCTCCACCCCCCGGCTGCAGGGAATGCCTTGCTCGGCGCCAATGGACAGGCGCATCACCGCGCCCATTTTGATGGTTTTTTTGGCCCGTCCACAGGCCGAAAGGGCGATCAGCAGTAGAATTGCCAGGCCAACAACCAGAATCCCCCGAATCTTTGCCATTTCTATCTCCTCATCGATGATTTTCTGAGTTATGCAGGATAGCGGTGCCGCCGCCAAGACGGGACCTTTCCATACTTACCCCACATCTGCCATCTCTTTCAAGGTAATTCGGGCATCGATGCCCAGGTTTTCCTGGAGGTGGCGCCGCGCCCGGCGGCACAGACCCTCCAAGGCCTTGATCTCATCGGAAAAAAAGATCTCCGCCACGCTCAGGTCGATTTCCAGGACCTCCAGCCCCTCCTCCGCCACCACCCGGCGGCGGTACTGGGGCAGAAAGCCCTCCATGACCTCTTGGAGGAGCGCCTCGATCTGGTCGGGGTGCACCTTGATGCCGCCCACCGAAAAGATGGGGTCGGTGCGCCCGGTGATCTCCCCCAGGCGCACCAGGCTGCGGCCACAGGGGCAGGGGCCGGGGAGCAGCGAAGTCAAGTCGCCGCTGCGAAAGCGCACCAGGGGAAAGGCCACGGTGCTCAGGGTGGTGATCACCAACTCGCCGGGAGCGCCGGCGGGAACCGGGACGCGGCTCTCCGGGTCGATGATCTCCGGGTAGAAGTGGTCCTCGGAGAAGTGGAGACCCTCCCCCTGGCCGCAACTAAAGGCCAGTCCCGGTCCCATCACTTCGGTGATGCCGTAAGCAGTGGCCACCCGGATCTGAAAGCCGGCCTCTATTTCCTGGCGCACCTCCCGGGCCAGGGGCGCGGCCACCAGCAGGGCGGCCCCCAGGCTCAATTCCGCGGCGGTGAGGTCCATGCGCTCCATCACCGTCAGCAGGTGCCGAGCCAGGGAGGGGGTGGTGACCAGGATCGAGGTCTTGTAATCCCGCATCACCATGAGCTGCTTGGCAAAGCTGAGGCTGGCCGCGGGGATCACCGAGGCCCCCAGGTGCTCCGCCCCGGCCTGCAGGTCCCGGCGCCAGTTGGCCAGACCCGGTGGCAGGACTATTTGCAAGATATCCTCTGGCGTCACCCCGCAGGCGGCGTACAGGCGAGCCAGGAGCTCCAGCCAGAGTTTCACGTCCTGGGAGGCGTAGCCCACCACCAGGGGCCGCTGCGAAGTGCCGGGGGAGGACTGGATGCGGACGATGTCCCGCAAGGGCACGGCGAACATGCCGTAAGGATAATTCTCCGAAAGGTCGTCCCGGGTGGTGACCGGCAGGCGGCTCAAGTCGGCGGGACTGCGAACGGCCTCGGGGCGCACTCCCAGGCGGTCGAACTGGTGGCGGTAGAATTCTACCTGTCGGTAAGCCCGGGTCAAAGTGGACTGGAGCCGCTCCAACTGCAGCAGTTCCAGCTCTTCCCGGTCCATGGCCTCGAATTCCGGCTGGCGCATGTTTCCTCCAGTAGCCAGTAGTCAGTAGTCAGTAGCCAGTAGCCAGTAAAAAACCCCACCTATTTTTTCATCGAAGCTAGAAGTCCATTTAAAATGCGTCCTACTTCCGAAGCCATCTCAAGTTTCCAGTAGCCAGTAGTCAGTAGCCAGTAGCCAGTAAAAAACCCCACCTATTTTTTCATCGAAGCTATAAGCCCATTTAAAATGCGTCCTACTTCCGAAGCCATCTCAAGTAATACTGTAGCCTCTGGTTCATCCAAATATTCAAGATTCTTGGCTATCATAATTTGGGTTTCCAGTTCTGATAATGATCCTCTGGCATTTCCCAAAAATACTCGAAATTCTCCCCGGGATAAACGTCCCTGGCCTTCAGCAATATTACTGGGAATAGAAACCGCGGCTCGACGGAGCTGGCTGGTGAGACCAAACATCTCTTCCTTAGGCAATTTTTTGGTCAGGCGATAAATCTCCGTTACCAAATCCATAGCCTTTTGCCAGCCGATCAAATCCATATAATATCTTGTCATAGTCTAACTTCTCTTAGTGTCTGCCTATTATCAAAAAAAACTGACTACTGGCTACTGACTACTGACTACTGGCTACTGCCTACTGACTTCTCACCTGCCCTCGGTAAACTCTTTATAATCCCGGCCCAGGTAGGCCCGGGTCACCCGGCGGTCCTGGAGCAGGTCGGCGGCGGGACCGCCCAGGATGATGCGTCCGGTTTCCAAGACGTAACCCCGATCCGCCACCTTCAGGGCGGCCCGGGCGTTTTGCTCCACCAGGAGGATGGTCAGGCCTCCTTCCCGGCGCAGCCGCAAAAGGGTGGCCAGGATATCCTCCACCACCTTGGGAGCCAGACCCAGAGAGGGCTCGTCCATCAGCAGCAGCCGGGGGCGGGCCATCAGGGCCCGGCCGATGGCCAGCATCTGCTGCTCGCCGCCGCTCATGGTCCCGGCCCGTTGGCCCAGGCGATCCCGGAGGCGGGGGAACAGGTCGAAGACCCGCTCCAGGTCCCGGCGGATCTCCTCCTTGGGGTGGCGCCGGTGGCGCAGGTAGGCGCCCAGGTCCAGATTGTCCGACACCGTCATGGCCGCGAAGAGCTGGCGGCCTTCGGGCACCTGGGAAATCCCCAGGGCCACGATGGCCTCCGGGGTGAGCCCGGTGATGGGGCGGCCGTCGAAGACTATCTGCCCCTCCCGGCGCACCAGCCCGCAGACGGCGTTGAGCAGGGTGGTCTTGCCGGCGCCGTTGGCGCCGATGAGGCAGACCACCTCTCCTGGCCGCACGTGGCAGGTGACCCCGCTGAGCGCGGTCACCGAGCCGTAGTAGGCGTATAAGTTACGGATCTTCAACATGCCCGTTTTCCGTTTTCAGTTTTCCGTTTTCCGTCAAATTTGCTCCCCTTGGTAGTTCCGTTCTCGCAGCCTGTGTTGTTTTTCTCTAATAATCATATCAAGAAAGCGCAGGCTAAAGCCTGCGGCTACAATTTAAAGGCCAGGATCAATTTTGTCCTGCACAGGCGAGACGCCTGTGCCACCAGGTCCTTTTACAAAAAACGGTAAACGGAAAACGGTAAACGGCTCTTTACGTCTGCCAATCCGTCCCCAGATAGGCGGCGATCACCTCCGGATTCTTCTGAATGGCCCGGGGCGGGCCCTCGGCGATGATTTTTTCTGTAGCCGCAGGCTTTAGCCTGCGCTTATCACTTAAACCATGGCCTGGAGGATATAGTCTAATTCGCAGCTCATGGCCCCTTTAAAGGGGTACTTCTGCCAGTTAGCAACCAAACCTTTTCTCACCGGATTATCAAGAATATACCTGGCAATGTTGACCAGACCTTCATCTTTTCTAATAATATGGTCAAAAAAATCTTTCTGCCAACTTGCACTGCTTAGATTCTGTGATAGCCAATAACCAGTTTTTTGTTTATATGCTTTAATAAAATCTAAGACCCCCGAGTTGGAATCAGTCCCTGTAACAATTAAATGTTGATGGTCCGGCATAAAATAATAAACTGGAATAATACAAGAAGACTCTTCTACTTGGGATTTTAGAATATTTATAAAAACAGTAACCGCATAAATACTTTTAAATAATTGGACCCTGTCTGTGATACAGAGCGTAAAAGAAACAGAAACCTCCCCTTGGTAGTTCCGTTCTCGTAGCCTGTGTTGTTTTTCTCTAATAATCATATCAAGAAAGCGCAGGCTAAAGCCTGCGGCTACAATTTAAAGGGCAGGATCAATTTTGTCCTGCACAGGCGAGACGCCTGTGCCACCAGGTCCTTTTACAAAAAACGGTAAACGGAAAACGGTAAACGGTAAACGGAAAACGGTAAACGGTAAACGGTAAACGGTAAACGGTTCTTTACGTCTGCCAATCCGTCCCCAGATAGGCGGCGATCACCTCCGGATTCTTCTGAATGGCCCGGGGCGGGCCCTCGGCGATGAGGCGGCCGTAGTTAAGCACCGCGATCTCGTCGGCTACCTCCATGGTGAGGCCCATGTCGTGCTCCACCAGGAGGGTGGTCAGGCCCCCTTCCTTGAGGTCCAGGATCATCTCCTGGAGTTTCCCGGTTTCGGCGCCGTCCAGGCCCGAGGCCGGTTCGTCCAGGAGCAGCAGGATGGGGGCCGCCGCCAAGGCACGGGCAATCTCCAGCAGCCTTTTGAGACCCAAAGGCAGGACGGCCGCAAGATGGTGGGCCCGGGAGTCTAGGCCCACGAACTCCAGGGCCTCCATGGCCCTGGCGCGGATCTCCCGTTCCTCGGCCCGGGTCCGGGGGAGCTGCAGGGCCCCGGCCAGGAGGCCGGCGCGGCTCAGGCGATGGCGGCCCACCATGGCGTTTTCCAGGACCGTCATATGGTCAAAGAGCTGTACCAACTGGAAGGTGCGGGCCACCCCCCGCCGGGCGATGGCGTGGGCCGGCAGGCCCTGGATCTCTTCTCCGTTAAGGAAGATTCGGCCCTGCTGGGGAGTTAAAAAGCCGCTCACCAGGTGAAAGAGGGTGGTCTTGCCGGCGCCGTTGGGACCGATGATCGCCTTTACCTCGCCCCGGTTCACCCGGAGGCTGACGCGCGCCACCGCCTGCAGGCCGCCGTAGGCCAGGCTAACCTCTTGTAATTCCAATAGGGTTTGGCTGGGTGGAGAACTCATAATAACCAGGCGTCAAGCACCGGGACCCGGGGAGCCCGGAAATTTATCCGAATCCTCCCGGTCTCCGAGTGCAAGATTTCAGGAAAGGTCGCTCCCAAACTGGGCCAAGTCATCTTCATCGCTCACTTCCGCTGGTCTCCGGGTGCGGGATTTCAGGGAAGATAACTCCCTTTTCGTTTGTAGCGCCGGAATTCCCTCAGGTCCATAAGGCCCCGCACCAGGCCCCGGGGCAGGAAGATCATCACCACCATGAGAATGGCCCCGAAGATGACCATTTCGAAATCGTGGAACACGGTGAGCACCTCCGGCAGCACCGTCAGCACCCCGGCCCCCAGAAGCGAGCCCCAGATGCTGGCCATCCCCCCCAGCACCACCATGGCCACCAGTTTGATGGAGAACATGAAACCGAAGGAGGCGGGGGCAATGAAATTGAGGCTGTGGGCATAGAGACTCCCCGCCAGGGAGGCGTAAAGGGCGCTCCAGATAAAGATCTTGAGCTTCAGGCGGGCGGTGTCCACCCCCAGGGAGGCGGCGGCGGCTTCGGAGTCGTGCAGGGCCCGCAGGGCCCGGCCGGACCGGGAGTCCACCAGGTTGGCGCTCAGGGCCAGGATCACCCCCACCGCCAGCCAGATCAACGGATAGAGGCGCCGGGCCGTGTTCAGGGGAAAGCCCGCCAGGGTCAGGGGCGGGATCCCCGCGAGGCCCGAGGGGCCGCCGGTGAGTGCCTGGGTTTGGTTCAGGATGATGGAGACAATGATGCCGAAGCCCAGGGTGGCCATGGCCAGGTAATAGCCCCGGAGCTTCAAGGCCGGGACGCCGATGAGAAACGCCGCGCTCCCGGAAAGTACCAGCCCGGCCAGCAGCGCCAGCCAGGGGTTGACCCCGCAGGTGGCGGTGAGGATGCCGGAAGTATAGGCGCCCAGGCCGAAGAAGGCGGCATGACCCAGGGAGATCTGTCCGGCGTACCCCAGCAGCAGGTTGAGCCCCACCACCAGCAGGGTGTGGATGCCGACGAAATTGAGCAGGGTGAAATAGTATTCGTTAGCCAGGCCGGCGGCGATGGCCAGCGCCACCAGTGCGAACAGCACCCAGCGGTTCCAGAGCCCGGCCAAGTTCATTGCCGGCCTCCCAGCAGACCCCGGGGCCGCAGAAAGAGGACCACCAGGAGCAGCAGAAAGGTTACCGCGTCCCGGTAGCCCGAGGAGATCAGCCCGGTGGTGAAGGATTCGGCCAGACCCAGGAGCAGGCCCCCCAGGACTCCGCCAGAGAGGCTGCCCAGGCCGCCGATGATGGCCGCGGCAAATCCTTTGAGCCCCAGCATGGTGCCCATGTCGTAGACCCCCAGGGTGAGGGGGGCGATGAGGATGCCGGCTCCGGCCCCCAGGAGGGCGGAAAGGACAAAGGAGAGCTGCACCATGCGGCTGGCGGCAATGCCCACCAGGCGGGCGGCCCGAAGATTATAGGAGCAGGCCCGCATGGCCTTGCCCATCAGGGTGAGGCGGAAAAAGGCCTCCAGGGCCAGCACCAGGAGCAGCGTCAGCCCCAGGACCCAGAGGTTCTGCGGGAGAATGGTGGCCGGACCCAGGTGCAGCGGGGCCTCTCCGGAAAAGGGAGGCAGGGTATAGGACTCTTTGCCCCACAGGAGCATGGCCACCCCTTTGAGGAAGACCCCGGCGCCCACGGTGATGATGATCAGGGTGAGGGGGGCGGCCTCACCCACCGGGCGCAAGGCCAGACGCTCAAAGGCCAGGCCCACCAGGGAGACGATGATAACTGCGCCCAGAAAGGCCAGGGGCAGGGAAGGGGCCAGGTGGTAAATGCTGATGGCGCACATGGCCCCCAGCATCACGAACTCGCCCTGCGCGAAGTTAATGATGGTGGTGGTATTAAAGATGATGCCGAACCCCAGGGCAATGAGGGCGTAAATGGCGCCGTTGGTCAGGCCGGAGATGAAGTATTGCAGCAGTGGGGCAAGGATTGGCAAGGCAGTGATCTAATGATCCATGACCAGTGGTCAGCGGCTCGATTTTTCCCGGCCCCTGACCACTGACCACTATCCGTTAATCTATCAAGGTGAATTGGCCCTTCTCAATCTTCACCATCACGAAGGCCGCCGCAGACAGACCGTTGTGGTCGTCGGGACTCATGTTGAAGACGCCGCTGACCCCCGGGAAGTTTTTGATGCCTTCCAGGGCCTCCCGGATCTTTGCCTGGTCGCGGCCCGCCTTCTCCAGGGCCTGGTCCAGCATCCTCTGGGCGTCAAAGGCATAGCCGCCGAAGCTGGATTCCGGCGCCTTGAACCTGGCCCGGTATTTTTCGGCGTATTCCTGACACACGGCCTTTTGCGGGTCGGAGTCGGGCAATTGCTGGTAGATCGCCAATTTGCCGGCGGGCATGATGACGCCTTCCGCCCCCTCGCCGGCCAGTTCGATGAACTTTTTAGAGGCGGCGCCGTGGCTCTGGATCAGGGGCAGGGTCAGGGCCAACTGCTTCAGGTTCTTGGCCACCAGGGCCGGGGCCGGACCGGTGCCCCAACAGATCACCGCCTGGGCCGCCGTTCCCCTGATCTTGGTGAGCTGCGGGCTCATGTCCGTGTCTTTTTCCCCGAAGACCTCCTGGGCCAGCACCTCGATGCCGTATTGGGCCGCCTGGGAGAGAAGCTGCTCCTTGCCCGCCACTCCAAAGCCGGTGGACATGGTGAGGATGGCGACCCTGGCAATCCCCTGTTTCTGACAATACTGGTAAATGCGGCTCACCGCCATCTGGTCCGTCTGGGCCGTCTTGAAGACCCAGGCGCGTTCCTGGGCCGGGGAGGTGATGGAAGCCGCGGCCGCGCAAGAGATCAGGGGCACTTTGGCCTTCTGGGTAATCTCCAGCACCGCCATGGAGGTGGGGGTGAGGCTGGGTCCGATGATGGCCAGGGCCTGGTCCTTCTGCAGGAGCTTTTCCGCCGCGAGGCGGGCCTTGGTAACGTCGCCTTCGTCATCGTAAATCATCAGTTTCAGAGGGTGGCCGTTGATGCCGCCCTTGGCATTGATTTCCTCGGCCACCATCTCCATGGAATTGCGCTCCGGTTCCCCCAGGTAGGATTGGGGGCCGGTGATGGAAAAGATGCCGCCGATCAGGTAACTCTTAGACTTGCTGCCCGGGCCGCAGCCCGAGGCCAGGATCAGGACGGCCATGGCCAAAGCCCATCCAACCAGCCAGGTCTTAATTCTCATAAACCCTCCTTCCGTTTACTTCTTATTGAGGTACATCGGCTATAGCTTTCCAGACTTGTCGAGCCGGATGATTTGAGGTATTACTCCGTTTTTAGAAGTCCTGATCTCCATGCGATTTATTAAAGAAGAGAGGTTCTAAGGAATCGGTGGGCAATGCCCACCCTTGTATCTTAGGTTAAGATACGCTTTATTGAAGTTCTGGTCATGGTCGCGTTGGCAAATGGACATTGTGGTTTGGACCACCCCTGGGGCAGGCCCCAGGGCCTGCCCCAGGGGTGGTCGTGGTTTCGGACGTGGCAGGCCGTCCCACCCTTGGTCCCCGAGACCGTGATGTAGCCTGGCCGCCACGTCCCCTTGAGGTTAACCCGAACAGTCGCCTGGGCCCGA
>JBKQKO010000018.1:0-42598 GCA_052147455.1 Desulfobaccales bacterium
GCAGGGATGAAATCCCTGCCCCTCCCCCAAATCTTTTCTACTTCTCCCACCAGACCACCAGCAGCCCCAGGCTGAGCCAGAAGGCCTCCCGGAGGCGCCGCAGGATGCTGAAGGTGGCCCCCAGGGTGAGCCCCAGGTTGAAGCCCATGGCCAGGAGGAGGTTGCCTCCCTCCTGGACCCCGGCAGCCGCGGGGATGAAAAATCCCATGGCGGTGAACAGCATTGCCAGGGAGTCCAGGCAGAGGGCCAGGCCCCAACCGATGGGGTGGCCCACCAGCCAGAAGATCAGATAGAGCTCCACCGCATGGAGCAACCAGCTCAAGAAAAAGAGGACGAAAGCCAGGACGGCCCGTGCCGGATATTCCCGATAGAAGGAAGAGAGGCTATCATCCAACCTGGCGAAAAAGTCCTCTTTTTCTTGAAGAAACCGGGGACACCAGCCCCGGCGGTGCAGAAAGCGCACCCCCTGGCTACAGGAGGCGCCCCGGCGCTGGAGAAAGACAAAAGCGGCGCCACCCACGGCCAGCCCCAGGGTGCCCAGGCTCAAGACCCCCAGATGCGACAGGGCCGCGGGCAGGTAGCGGGGGGCCAGGGCCAGACCCAGAATAATATAAAGGACCAGGCTCAAGACCAGGATGCCTTTGTGGATCACCACCGAGGCGGTGGCCTGATCCAGGGGGACCCCGGCGCTCCGCAACCGGTCGGCCTTGAAGGGCTCGCCCCCCAGGGAGGCAGTGGGGGTGAGTTGGTTCAGGGCTTCCCCTCCCAGTCGCAGCCAGAAGAGGCGGTACAGGGAGATGGTCCGGGGCAGGTTGACGATGAGGTATTTCCAGGAGACGGCTTCCAGAAGATTCACCAACCCATACGGCAAGAGCAGCAGCGGCCAGTACCAGCCAACCTGCCGCAGGTAATGCCCCACGTTGGCCCAGCCCACCTCATTGAGGATCAAAAGGAAAAACCCAACGGCGATGGTTAGCAGAATCAGGTTGAAACGGCGCAACAGTTATCCTTCCGCAGTTAACCGCTCTTTTAGCCGCGGTGGTTAATCACGATCTTCCTGAGACTCATAACAAATTTATCTTGTAGCCGCCAGACATTCCAAACTGAGTGATGATTTTGTCATCCAAGGCCACGTCTTTAGCCACCGCACCTCCGACCAGTTTCCGGGCTCGCCAGGATAAATGCTCCCCCCCCCAGACGCCAAGAAAAGAACCTGCCTAGGGGGGCGGCTCAAACATGAGGCCCTGGCTAACTGCTGGAAAGCTGACCGCGGCGCGCGCTAAGGCAGGGCTTCCACTTGGGGTTCGGCGGGGGCCGGGGCCTGGCGGGGGAGGCGGCGCATGAGAAAGACCAGGGGCAGGAGCAGCAGAAAGACGATGGTGAAGAAATGGTAATCGTCGCAGAAGGCCAGCATTTGGGCCTGGCGCTGGACCTCCTGGTAGAGGCCGCCCATGCTCTGGGGGGAGTTCCACCAATGCCAGTTGGCCCCCAGGTTGGGCATAAGCTGCCCCAGGTGGTGCTGCCATTCGATGAAGGGCTGCGACAGGGGGGTGAGGTGCTCCACCAGACGGCTCTGATGGAACTGGCCGCGGCGGGAAAGCAGGGTGGTGGCCGTGGCGATGCCGAAGGAGCCGCCCAGGTTGCGCATCAGGTTGAAGATGCCGGTGGCGTTGCCCATCTTCACCTGGGAGATGCGGGACATGGTGAGGGTGGTGAGGGACACGAAGGTGCAGCCCAGGCCGAAGCCCTGGATGAACCGGGGCCACCAGGCAGTGGCGAAATCGATCTGAGTATTATAGTGGCTCATGAGATAAACGGCCAGAGCGTTGATCAGCAGTCCCACGAAGACCAGGATGCGGCTGTCTATGACGGTGGTGAGGCGGCCCACCACCGGCATGATCATCAGAGAGCCGATGCCGCCGAAGGCCAGGGCCCAGCCGGCCAGGGTGGCATCATAGCCCATCAATGTCTGGAGAAACAGGGGCAGGAGCAGGATGGTGCCGTAAAGGACGAAGCCGAAAAAGAACATGATGGTCACCCCGGAGGCGTAATTCCGTTCCTTAAAAAGGCGCAGGTCCACCACGGGGTGCTCGGTCTTCAACTCTCGCCAGATCAGGCAAATCAGGGCCACGGCCGAGATGATGGCCAGACGGGTGATGAAGGCCGAGGAGAACCAGTCATCCCGCTCGCCCTTGTCCAGGACCACCTGCAGGGCGCCCAGCCCCAGCGCCAGGAATCCCAGGCCCCAGTAGTCAATACTGCCGGCCCGCCGGCGCCGAAGATATTCCGGGTCGAAGATGAACATCCAGGTGAGCAGCACCGAGACGATACCGATGGGCAGGTTGATATAAAAGGCCCAGCGCCAGGTGAGGTTGTCGGTCACCCACCCCCCCATGACCGGACCGACGATGGGGGCGATGATCACCCCGATGCCCCAAAGGGCCATGGCCATGCCCCGTTCTTCGACCGGAAAGGTCTCCAGCAGGATGGCCTGGGAGATGGGCTGCAAGGCGCCGCCGCCGAGGCCCTGCATGATGCGGAAGACGATGAGTTCCGGCAGGCTGGTGGCCGCGCCGCACAACATGGAACTGACGGTGAACAGGACCAGGCAGAGGAGCAAAAAGCGCTTGCGCCCGAACCGGGCGGAGAGCCAGCCGGTGATGGGCAGGATGATGGCATTGGCGACCAGATAGGCGGTGAGCACCCAGGTGGTTTCATCGGTAGAAGAGGCCAGGCTGCCGGCGATGTGGGGCAGGGCCACGTTCACCACCGTGGTGTCCACGATCTCCATGAAGGTGCCGGCCATCACCGCAATGGTGATCACCCATTTGTTGACTTCGGGACCTGGGGGAGAAACAACCGCTGCCATCATGCGCCTTTAATAATTTCCTCTTGGGCCAGCCGGGGCCGCCGCATCATGACCACCAAGGGAACCAGCAGCAAAAATAAGATCGTGAAGAGCCAATAACCGTCGCTAAAAGACAGCGTCATGGCCTGCACTTGCACCTGGCCATAGAGGGTGGCCAGGGCCTGGGGGGCGTCCCAATAATGCCAGTGAGGTCCCAGGCCGGGCAAGATTCCGGCAATGCGATGCTGCCAGTCGCTGAAGGGTAGAGAAAAGGGGGTGAGGTGCTCCACCAACCGGCTCTGGTGAAACTGGGCCCGGCGGGAGAGCAGCGTGGCAGCCACGGCGATCCCGAAAGACCCACCCAGGTTGCGGAGCAAGTTATAGATGCCGGTAGCATTACCCATTTTTTCGCGGGAGATGTGGCCCATGGTTAGATTGGTAAGAGCCACGAAAGTCATCCCTATGCCCAGGCCCTGAAGCAACCGGGGCCACTGCACGGTCGCGTAATCGGTCTGGACATTAAACCGGCTCATCAGGTAGGTTGCCCAGGCGCCGATGAGCAGGCCCATAATCGAGAGCCAGCGGTTGTCCACCCGGTTGCACAATCGGCCCGTAAGCGGCATCACCATCATGGCGCTCACCCCGCCCCAGGCCATGATTTCACCGGCCAGGGTGGCGTCGTATCCCATTATGGTTTGCAAGAAGAGAGGCAGCAGCACCATGCTGCCGTAAAGCACAAACCGGAAAAAGAAAAAAACCGTCACTCCGCTGGCGAAATTCCGGTCTTTGAAAAGGCGCAGGTCCACAAAAGGCTTCCTGGTCTTCAATTCCCAATAAACCAGGGCAACCAGCGCCACCAGGGCAATGACGGATAAGCGCACGATAAAGGCGGAGGACAACCAATCCTCCCGTTCCCCTTTGTCCAGCACGATCTGTAAGGCGCCGATCCCGACGATCAGGAGTCCCACCCCCAGGAAGTCGATTCCTTCACTCTTTCGAGCCCGGAGATAATCAGGGTCGAAGATAAACATCGCAGTGGTCACCAGGGCAATAATGCCGACGGGAAGATTAATGTAAAAGGCCCAGCGCCAATTCAGGTTGTCGGTGATCCAGCCACCCAGCAGCGGGCCGATAATGGGAGCGACAATGGCGCCGACGCCGTAAACCGCCATTGCCATGCCCCGCTCCTCCACGGCAAAGGATTCGAAGAGAATGGCCTGGGAAAGGGGTTGCAGGGCTCCGCCTCCAGCACCTTGGATGACCCGGAAGAAAATCAGGCTCCCCAGGGTGGGGGCGGCGCCGCAAGCCATCGAACTGAGGGTAAAAATAGCCAGGCACACCATCAGCAAGCGCTTGCGGCCGACCGCGCCGGCGAGCCAGGCGGCGAGGGGCATGACTATGGCGTTGGACACCAGGTAAGAGGTGAGCACCCAGGTGGACTCGTCCACCCCGGCCGACAGGCTGCCGGCGATGTGCGGCAAAGCCACATTCACCACCGTGGTGTCGATCAGCTCCATGATGGTGCCGGGCATCACCGCGATCGCAATCAGCCATTTGTTCACCTGTGGAGTATAGGGAGTGCTCTCCCCGTTCATGAGATCCCCAAACCGCTAAGAAAAGCCTGAGAAAATCCTTGGTTAACCAGGAAGGGAGGTTTCCAGGCTGATAAGCTTGGGACCCGGTTTGATCTGGAAGCGGCCAGCCACCGTCTCCTAAATCCAGCCATAAAACTGCCACCCGGCACTCTTATGGTTTTGCCGCTAAGAGTCGGGGCCCGGTACGCTTCCGGGTGTCGATGGTGACCTCGGTGGACATGCCCAGGCGCAGCGGCTTGCTTTCGGGTAAGGGCGGCAGCAACACGATCTTGACGGAAATGCGCTGCACCACCTTCACCCAGTTGCCCGTGGCATTTTCCGGGGGGAGGAGGGAAAAGACCGAGCCGGTGCCGGACATGATGGATTCCACCCTCCCCTTGAACTTGACCCCGGGATAGGTGTCCACACTCACCTCTGCTGGCTGGCCGATATATACATTGGTGAGCTGCGTTTCCTTGTAGTTTGCCTGGATCCAGAGCTGGGGATATTGCAGGGGCACCACCATCAGTAAAGGTTGCCCCGGCTGCACCCAGTTGCCAACCTCCACCTGCCTTTTAGTGATGTAGCCGGAAATCTTGGCGGTTATCCTAGTATACCCCAGATTGAGCTTGGCCTGTTCCAGCCGCGCCCTGGCTTCCTTGATGGCCGGCTGTTCTTGCAGGGGGATGCCGGTGGAGCCGCCGATGGCGGCCAGGGCCTCTTCCAATTCCCGCTGGTACCGGTCCACCAGGGCCTGGTTCACCCGGTAGCGGGTCTCCACATTGTCCAGGGTCTGCTTGGCAATGGTGCGGTGCTCGTATAGAGCGGTATAGCGGACCTTGTCGGTGCCGGCCTGCTTGAAATTGGCCGCCGCTTCGGCGAGTTTGGCCCGGGAGGTGGCAACTTTGACATAATCTTGGGCCAGGTCCTGGCGCATGCGGCCCAGGTTGCCCTCGGCTTGGGCCATCGCTACTGCATAATCCTGGGGCTCCAGGGTCAGGAGGACCTGACCGGGCTCAACAAAATCATTATCATCCACCAACACCTTGGCTACCCGGCCCGGTATCCGGGACGCGGCCTCGCCGACATAGCCGTACACATAGGCGTCATCGGTGTAGACAAAGATATGCAGGTAATACCAGTAGCCGATGCCGACTCCTATCATCAAAAGCACCAGCACGATGACGCTGATCCGAACCAAGGGTTTACGGAGCATCCCGGGATTCCTCCTGGGACAGAAGAGTGTTAATGGCCCCCATGGCCCAAAGCAGCTCGGCCTTGGCCATCTGATGGTCGTAAAGGGCGGTCCAGTAGTTGACCCGGGTCCGGGTGAGCAGGGTTTGGGCATCGATGACCTCGGTGGCGGTGCCCACCTGCTCTTGGTAGCGCTCCTCGTTGAGGCGCCTGTTTTCCTCCGCCTGGGTCACGGCCTTTTCCGTCACCTGGATGCGGTCGGCGGTCTGCTTGACCTTGAGATAGGCGTTTTGCACGTCCAGGCGCACCTGCTCGTCTAGGTCCTGGTGCTGCTCCTGGAGTTGAGCCACCCCCAGTTTGGCCTGGGCCACCTGGGCCTTGGTATCCAGACCGGAGAACAGGGTCCACTGCATGCCGAAGATGCCGAACCACGAGTTATCATGCAGGAGAAAATCGTTCTGTTGATAGTTCTGGCCGGCCTGGGCATAAATCCGCGGGAAATATTGGGCCCTGGTCTGGTTCACCACTTTTTCCTGCTGGGTGATGCGCTCGGTGGAGGCCTTGAGGTCGCTCCGCTGTTTCAGAGCCGCCTCGGTGGCATCTTCCAGGCCCCAGGGCCGGGTCTCCAGCTTTTCATCCTTCAGCGCCGTAGGGGCCGACACCGGCAGGGCCAGGAGCTTGTTGAAGGCGGCGCGGCTGTCGATGGTGTCGGTTTTAGCCACTAGCAGGCGCTGCTCGGCGTCGGCCAGAGAGACCTGCGCCTGGAGGACGTCGTTGAAAGTGACTATCCCGAATTGATATTGGTACTCGGCGACCTTGAGATGTTGCTTAAGATCCGCCACATCCTCTTGGGCCACCACCTCCAGCTTCTGGTCCTGCAGGGTGCTGAAATAACCCTTGGCCACGCCGAGAAAGAGGTCGTCCCGGGTCTTGGCGGTGTCCAGCAGGCTGGCCGACTTGCCCAGCACCGCGGCCTGATATTTGGAGGGAGTGAGCCAAAAGTCGAAGATGGTCTGGTCTATATAGGTCTTGCTGCTCCAGAAATTGCGGTTGCTGGTGGGGAAAGTGAGGGTCGAGGGAAACTGGGGTAAGGTTCCGGCGGGAAGTTTCGTCTTTATCTGATCATCGTAAATGGTTTGACTCACCTCAGATTTCATGGTCGGCAGGAACCCGGAGCGGGCCCGCACCACTTCTTCACCGGCGATCAGCGATTGCAGGCGGCTCACCCGCAGGGTGGGGTTGGCCTTCCAGGCCAGGCCCAGGGCCGCCTTCAGATCCAGGGTGGCAGGGGCCTCCGCCCCGATGCCAGGGGACGCCATCGCCAGGCTCCAGGTCAGCCATCCCAACAGGATCAGACGCCAGGGACTTGGTGACTTCATACCGCGGCCGCCTCTCCGGCTTTTTTTGCCAGGGATTTCCGGATCAGACCCGAGGAGAGCAAGGTCAGCAGAACCGGCAAAGCTTCTTTCACCGCCTTTTCCTGTCCTTCCGTCAACTGGTAGTATCCTACGGCCCGCACCAGGCCCCGCAGCATAAAAGTGAGCAGCCGCGGGTTTGCCGGGATAAACTCTCCCAATTCGATGCCTTCGGCAAATAGCCGGGTAACCAGGGTGACGAATCTATCTTCCATTCCATGCAAGTGGAGCCAATAGCCCTGGTCGGCGCCCCGGCCGCCCCGGAGCAAATCCCGGGCGTAAACCGGGAATAAGTCCCTCTCCCGCATCAGGTAATCCAACAACAAGGCGGCCACTTTTTGGACCTTCGCCAGGGGGGCGCCGCGGCCGCTGACCACGGCCTCAACATCGGCCAGGATATTTTCCCCCACCTGGGAGATGAGGGCCTGAACCAGCTGATCTTTGCCGGGAAAATAGAGATAGACGGTGCCCTTGGCCACCCCGGCGCTGGCGGCGATCTCCCCCATGGTCAACGCCCCCACCCCGCGGCTCTGCACCAAGCGGCGGGCCGCGGCCAGGATCTCCCGGGTGCGGAACTCGGTGACAATTTCCTTTTTGGTGGGCTGGGGGCCAGGATGCATAAATGACTTTTTGGTCATTAAACTGACTACAGGGTCATTAATAATTTCCATCTCCCTTTTTGTCAAGAAAAACTTGCAAACCCGCCGACCCCCGCTTAGACTAAAAAATATCTATAGGCAAGCCGGAGGTTAAGATGCACCGCCGCGATTTTCTCAGGTATATGGCGGCCTTGGGGCTGGTGGCCGGGGTCGGACGCCGCCTGGTGTTGCCGGAGGAAGTTTGGGCCATGGCCCCCCCCCAGATCCCCGAGCCCCTGCTGGCTAAGGCCCAGGGCAGCAATTACGCTCATCTGGCGGGGGACGCCATCCAGGCCCTGGGGGGCATGAAAAAATTCGTCAACCCTGGGGAAGTGGTGGTGGTCAAGCCCAACATGGCCTGGGACCGGACCCCGGAGTTGGGCGCCAACGCCAATCCATTGGTGGTGCGCCAGGTGGTGGAGCTTTGTCTGGAGGCCGGGGCCAAGCAGGTAAAGGTCCTGGACTACACCTGCGACGACGCCCGCAAGGCTTACGAGTCTTCCGGGATCAAGGCCGCGGTGGAGGGCATCAAGGACCCCAGGGCGGTGGTGGAGTTCGTGGACGAGCGGCGTTTTGTGGAACTCAACATCGAAAAGGCCAGGGCCCTGAAGAAATGGTATTTTTATAAGGATATCCTGGAGGCCGACCGCTTCATCAATATCCCGGTGGCCAAGCAGCACTCCGAGGCCGGCCTCACCATGTGCCTGAAGAACATGATGGGGGCCATCGGCGGCTGGCGGGGCCGCATCCACGTTGGCCTGCACCAGAACATCGCCGACATGAATCTGCTCTTACGCCCGGACCTGCACGTCCTGGACGCTACCCACATCCTGCTGCGCAACGGCCCCAAGGGCGGTAGCCTGGAGGACGTGGCGGTGAAAAACCTGCTGTTCGCCGGGACCGATCCGGTGGCCCTGGACGCTTACGGCGCCGGCCTCTTCGGCTTAAAACCCGAGGACCTGGGCTACGTGGTCAAGGCCCACCAGGGGGGCCGGGGAGAGATGGACCTGAGTAAGATCAAGGTCCTGTCGGTTTGAGGGCTAGCCACGGGCAGCTTGTGTCCGCCCTGCAGGGGCGGGTTTAAAACCCGCCCCTACTGCCCACCATTTCGTAGGGGGCGCACACCTGGGTGCGCCCCTACAAGACCGTCCCTCCCCCCATCACCCTGCCCTCTCCCCCGTGAATAGAGAGTTATTGTAGGGTGGGCACTGCCCACCATTTCCTTTAGTGGCACAGGCTTCCAGCCTGTGATCGGGGCGCCCGTAGCCGGGAAGAGAGGAAAAAGGCTCGTAATTTTCATGAAATAATTAGTATGGGGCCTGCCTAGGCTCAAGCAGATCCCTCCTGCCCGCCTCATAGCAAAAACCTTCCCGGACACTACTGCTTTTTGCGGAGATTTCCATCGGCGTTTATATTAATCCTGGATTATGCCGCAAGAATTGCCAGAAATAAGCATAACTATAGGGTATAAGGAAAACTAATAGGAACTTCAGGGGGTTAAAAATATTTTATACCCCCCCCTTTTTTTTATTGACAATAACATTGAAATTTTGCATCATGCGTCCGACGAGAAATTAGGCTCCCAAAGAGGAAACTTGTAGGGGTTAAATTCGTTTGGAGTGCTCGAAAACCATTTATTGACTGCGGTGGCCCAGGTTGCCGCATAATCTCAGTTAATGGAGCATCACGGGGGAAGGGGATGCGCAGAATTTTCATATCCGCACTGACTCTTGTCTTTCTAATCCTGGTTTTCCTTCTCTCTTTCTCAACAGCCCCGGCAAAAGAGGAGGACAAAAAGCCCGAAAAGGCCAATGAAGGGTATGTAGGCGCGGAAATCTGCCAAACCTGCCACCCCCAGGTGTACGATAACCTCGCCAAGACGGCTATGGGGGTCCTGTTTTTGAAGCACCCCCAAAACGCTGGTCAAAGACTCGGGTGTGAGACGTGTCATGGACCGGGAACACAGCATGTCGGTTCAGGAGGCAAATCCCATGCGGGTCAGATTCGATTTACGCAGGGGACGACAACCCCGGCTTCCGTGCAGGACGCGGTCTGTCTCAAGTGCCATCAAAAGAGGGAGCGGCTTTTCTGGTGTGGCAGCCCTCATGACACCCACGGCATCACTTGCACCAAGTGCCACGCGGTCCATACGGGACCGGGAGCAATGGCCCGGCATCAGCTGGCCCGTTTGACCGTAGAGGATACCTGCGCCCCCTGTCATAAAGAGCAAGTGCGCGCCGAGATGAAGTTTTCGCATCATCCCCTGCGCGAGGGGAAAATGGACTGCGCCAGTTGCCACAACCCGCACGGGACTACCTCGGACCACCTCATCAAGGGGCTTACCAACAAGGAACTGTGCTTTAATTGCCACGCCCAGTACCGGGGCCCGGTCCTTTTTCAGCACCCTCCCGTCATGGAGGATTGCTTCAATTGCCATCAGCCCCACGGCAGCAACTTTCCCAGCCTGCTGAAAGCTCCTGTCGAGAGGTTGTGCCGGGAGTGCCACATTAGCTTCCACGCCTCCGGGGCCACGGCGTCGCCTTGGAATCGAAGGGTAGGTTTAATGGTCGGCGGGGGGTGCCTCAACTGCCACCGGAACATCCACGGCAGCAACAATTTCAACGGCAACTTATTCTTTCATTAAGGGGGGGAGGATGAAGATTAAGAGAGAAATCCTGGCCGTTTTTCTCGCAATCATGTTGATCCCTCTGACCTGTGCGAGCGGATTCGCCGATCTGAACGTGGGTGAATACGAGTTGGGCGGCTATCTCGAATTGGGCGGCGGATTTCTCTCCGATTACCCCAACGCCAGGAACAGAGGATATTTGGTAAAGTATACTCCCTTCCCCGTAGGGCCTCTGGGGGGTGTGGATTTATCGCTGAAGAGCAAGGACGAGCTCGAGTATTATAACTTCCGGATGAGCAATCCGGGATTTACCGCAAATCAGGATTTCTTGCTCGAGATTGGCAAACTCGGGGTCTACCATGCCCAAGTTGAGTATGACCAGTTCCAACACGTGTACGCCACGGTGAATCCCATTAATACCAATCTAGGGATCCTGGTGCAGAGAATGCGGTTCAGCGGCGACTACCTGGTAACGCCTGAGATCGACCTGTTCATCGAGGACCAGTGGCTGCGAAGAACCGGCCAGCGGCCAGTGACCTATGAGACCGGCCCTGGTACCCCCTTCCAATATACCACCTATACCTGGCCGATCGGCTTTTCGCAAAACGACGCGAAGGTAGGTGCGGAATATGATTCGAAGACGTATCAGTTCCGCCTGGGGTATCATTTGTCGACCTTTGACGATGATACCTCAACTGTGAGGGGCTCAAGCACGAGTGCCTCCTATGTTTCCCTGCCCCCCAGCAACATGGCCAACTACATTACCGCTGAGGGGGGAGCTAACCTGGCTGCCTACAAGACCCGGATCACCGGTTCGTTTTCCTACGGCTGGCTGACCCAGAACGAGAACGTATACAATTCGAGTGGTTACGCCTACAATTTCAATGGTTATCCGTACGGCGCTGCGGGTCTCAGCGCCACGACGGTGGAGGGGGATATTAACGGCTGTACCCGTCCCACTGACCAGTTATCCTTGAGGTATTCGTACAAGGCTTATGATTTTCAGAATAACAACAATTACCTGAATAATACCCTTTTTCAAAACGCCTTCGCTCCAGTAGCGAACCGCCCCTTCATTCTCCAGGAGCAGTATTCGTATTTGCGGCAGACTGTCAAAGGCGGCGTCGACTATAAAGTGAACGACCTGGTGGCCTTGGATGCCGGCTATACTTTTTCAGCAACCGACCGCACCGAAGACCAGGGCAATACCACGAGTAACTCGCCCCAATTCGGCATCAGGCTGTTTCCCACTTCCTGGCTGAACCTGATAGCTAACTATACCTACTCACAGCGGCTGGGAAGTGATTTTCTGAGCCTGTATTCGGGGACGGCCAGTCTCCTGACTTACAAATTCTACGCGGGAGACGACAGACGGAGCGCCGCCAATTTCGTGGCAGAGGCGTTCCCCCTGAATAACGTCACCTTCTCCGCCAATTTCTCTTTCTACCGCGACGTTTTTAATGACTCCAATGGATATGGTTTGACCAACGATCAAGGCTGGTCCATCGGAGGGGATGTGAGCTGGACCCCCACTGACCGGATCGCCTTGTCCCTGGGATACGACCACCAGGAAGACATCACCAAAGAACGCGTCGAATACATGCCCGGCTTAGCTCCGACAAATGCTCCTTTCTCACCGCTCTATAATGATTGGGGCCCCCTGGTGAGCACCCTGGATGCATATGACACGTTCACCGTCAAAGCGGACTTTAAGCTCATTCCGGACAAGCTGAAGCTGACGGCCGGCGCCAGCTACTCCTTTTCGAGCTCGCATTTCGACAATGCGCAAATGTCCCACCTGAACGAAGCCTTCGCCGATATCAGCACCGGTCTCAGCTACGTGTTCAACGAGCACTGGAGTTGCCGAGCGTTGTACCGGCTCGAGATCTTCAACATGACCAAAGCGTACCAGGACTTTTTCCTGAATGGCACCCCTTCGCCGACCAATCAAAATTTGAATACCCTGGACGGGTTCTACCGGAACGCCACGGCGAACGTGTTTCAGGGATTTGTACAGTATAAGTTCTAGTTTGAGCCTTCCAGCAGGTTGACAAGAATAACCCGCGTCCTTATTTTTTCAATAATGCTGCCAGCGCGCCTCGGGGATGGGCTGGGCATGGCGTTGGGGCCGGGTCCGCGATTGCCGCGACCAAAGATATTGAGGGAAATGCGGTCTCTGCCCCAAAAACCAAGGTTCGCAGTTTAATCGCATGATCACGTTCGCTACAACTGAGACAGCAGCGGCTTGGTGAACCACTGCCGGGCGGGTAGGCCCCGGGTTTCTTATCTCTTCTCAGAGCCGGCTTAAGCCGCCTGTCCGATCACACACCAAAGGAGTCAACATGAAAACTTTAGTGGCGGTTCTTTCTTTGCTGTTGATTTTAGGAATTGCGGGGTCTGCATGGGCTCAGGGCGACGTGGCAAAGGGCCAGGCCATAGTAGAGGCCAAACACTGCGCCCTGTGCCACAAAGAGGGCGGCAACCTGGGCAAGCCCATGGACCAGGTTGTCGGGAGCCATGATGACGCTTACCTCAAGGGGGCGCTCGCAGACCCCAAGAAAACCATCGGGCCCCAGGTAAAAATGCCGGCATTCCCGTTGAGCGATGCAGATGTGCAGGACGTTATCGCGTATCTTAAGTCCTTAAAACACTAAGGGTTGTGAGCGGCTGCAGCCGCTCTTTCAGCATCGATTTGGAACCCGTTCATGAATGGGCATAAGGCCCCGCGTCCCAAATTGCTTTCCGCCCTGGTCGGCAACTGGGTTGGCATCTTCGGCCTTGTCGTGGCCGTGTGCACCCTGTTCGTCGATCTTGGTCTAATAGTAGTTGACGTTTTTCACGGTTTCAGACAGCCCTACATGGGCATCCTGATCTTCCTGATTCTCCCCTCATTTATCTGGATCGGCGTCATTTGCGCGGGAGTGGGAGGATGGCTGGAACTCCGCCGGCGCAAAAAACCGGCGGCTGAGGCCCGCGTTGAGGCAAGTGGCGGGAGGCGCACGCGCCAACTGGTCGTGGCGTTTGCCTGCGCCTTCCTTTTTCTGATGCTCAGCTCGTTAGGAAGCTACCGCGTGTTTGAGGTGACTGAATCGCCGCAGTTTTGCGGCGCTTTGTGCCACACGGTGATGAAGCCGGAATACATCGCGTACAAAAGCTCTCCCCACTCAAGGGTACGCTGTACGGAATGCCATATCGGCCCGGGCGCCTCCTGGTTTGTCCGCGCCAAGCTCTCCGGCCTCTATCAGGTCTATGCAACCGTTACCAACGTATATCCACGGCCCATTCCAGTGCCGGTCCAAAACCTGCGGCCCGCGCGGGAAACCTGCGAAGAGTGCCATTGGCCGGCGAATTTTTACGGATGGGTGGAACTGCGTCGCCAATTCTTCCTGCCTGACAAGCAAAACACTCCGTGGAACATAAGACTATTGGTGCATGTGGGCGGGGCAAATGCCACCACGGGGCCGGTTGGAGGCATCCACTGGCATATGATTGTGTCCAGCCGCATGGAGTACATAGCCACGGACGAGAGCCGGCAAACCATACCCTGGGTGCGCGTGACGAATCAAGAGACAGGCGCCGTCGATGTCTACGAGTCAAAAGACAATCCATTGACCCCCCAACAAAAAGCCCTGCCCATGCGGGTGCTCGACTGTGTCGACTGCCACAATCGTCCCACCCACATTTTCGATTCTCCCTACCGCGCTCTGGATGTTTCCATGTGGCTGGGTCGTATCGATCCTGCCATTCCTTCCATAAAACTGAAGGCGGCCGAGGCTCTGGTCAAGGCCGCCGGGGCCCCTTCGCAGGCCGGTGGGATTGCCCTGATTGCTCAAAACCTCTCGAAAGAATACCCTGATGACAAGGACCAGCCAAAGATCGGGCAGGCGATCTCCGAGACTCAGAGGATCTTTCAAGACAATTTCTTCCCGGAAATGAAAACGGACTGGAAAGTGCGGCCAAACAATATCGGGCATTATATTTGGCCGGGTTGCTTTCGCTGCCACGATGGTTCCCATGTCGACAAGACAGGCCGGGCCATCTCCAATGCCTGCGACACGTGTCATATCATCACCGCCCAGGGCGGTCAGCCAAAAATGGAGACTGTGAGCCTGCAGGGGTTGAAATTCGACCACCCTGGAGGAGAAATCCCCCCGGGAATCCTGTGTAGCGGGTGCCATACCGGCGCGCCTTAATCTGTCGCTGACCAATCGAGAAGTGCATGATTCCTGCGTTTTTTCGCAAGGTCAACACGGTGGTAAACGACTGGAGCCCTAACTCACGCAGGCGGATTAATCACGATCTGGGGCGGCCACTTGCCTAAATCAGTCAGCCCATAGAAGGACGTACCTCTCTTCAGGGCCACCTTAGACGCCTAGAAATTATAATACACCGGTAACGGGAAATTATCCTCGTGGTGCTAAAAATTGCGGAGATGGTCTCCCATAAGCTCCAAGGTATTTTTTTGGGGGGGGAGGGTGGCCTCAGGCGCCTGCCGCCCGCGCCCAGGGCAAAAGGGGTGGGCGCCAGCCAACTAAGATCAGGTTAATCCTTTCGCCGGCCCAATAGGAAGACCGTGATCCCCAGGCCGACAAAAATCAGTAAGATGAGGGTGGAAAAGTCCTGGCGGAATTTCAACTCCTTGAAACCCTTACCAACCTGTTGACCAAGAGCGGCCAGCTTCTTGGCGAACTCCGCGGTTCTAGCCTTCACCAGATTCACATCCACGCTATGAAACAGGGTCCTATACTCCGCCTGGGTCCGGAAAAGGGTCTCTTCCTCATCCTGGGTGTCAATCAAGCCGGTCTTCAAGGTCTGTAGATTGCCATTGATTTCATTGATCTTCGTCTCGGTCAGCAACAGGGCCTCCTTCATCTCCCGGGCGCGGTCATAAGTGTGGCAGATTCCACACAATTTGGGGTTGATAATCTCCAGGCTGGCCTTCTGGATATCATGGGAATGGTGGCAGAGGACACAATTGGGCCCACTGCCGGTAGTCATAAAGGCCTTGCCGTGGCCGCTTTCCAGGTAGTTGTCCTTGATGCCCAAATGGCATTTCCCGCAGAACTGCGGAATCTCTTTGGGTTTCGGCACCCCCAGGAACCCGCTCTGCGGCATCATGGACCTGGCGGCATCCTTGGGGTCGCCGCCGTGGCAGTCCTGGCAGGAAACCCCGTTCCGGTAATGCCAGCTCTTGCGCCACTCACCCGGAATCGCCTTATATTCGGGTTTCATCAAGTCAGAGTCGTGGCATTCGATACAGACGGTTTGCTCAACCCTGGGTCTCTGGGCCCCCGGAGTCTTGGGGAACTCTTTCTGCAACAACTCGGTCCAGGCCCCTTGGGAGACCGAAACCAGGCAAAGGAGGCAGATCACCGTGAGCAGGGAGCGCATCAGCGAGACCCCCAGATGGTGAGTCCTATATAGACCATAATGGTTACCAGGAAGGTGGCCAGCAATACCGGCCTCTTCAGGATGTTGGTCTTCTGCGATTTATCCATAAAAGGCCAGAAAATAAAAACCACCACCAGGACCACCTGCAAGGCGATCCCCAGAAATCTATTGGGGATCAGTTTGAGCATTTCATAGGGAGCCAGAAAATACCATTCCGGCCTGATATGTTCGGGGGTATTGAGGGGATCGGCCGGAATACTGGCGTCGTGGGGAATGAATAAGGCCGGCGCCATGGAGATTATGGCAAACATCACAATCAGATAAATTATCATCATGAAGGCTTCTTTGGAGACAAAGTCAGGGTAAAAGGGAGGCCCGTCGGGATGGCTTTCATGATGGAATTCCTTCCACTTCTCCGGCTCCTGGGAGTCAGAGGGAGGCGCGGAGATGCCCATTCTCCTCACCAAGAAGACGTGCAGGGCGAAGAGGGTCGAGAACAGGAAAGGGAAAAAGGCGACGTGCAGGGCAAAGAAGCGGTTAAGGGTGACCCCCGAAACGTTTTCACTTCCCCTTAGAATTTTGCTAATCAATCCTCCCACCAGCGGAAAGGCGGAGGGGATATCGGTCACCACTGTGGTGGCCCAGAAACTCAACTGGCTCCAGGGCAGGAGATAGCCGCTCAAGGTAAAGCCCAGGACGGTGAGCAACAACAAGGCCCCCACCACCCAGGTGAGTTCCCTGGGTTTCTTATAGGAGCCCAGGAAAAAGACGGAGCCCATATGGAGGAGGACTACCACCACCATGAGGTTGGCGCCCATCACGTGCATGAGGCGGAAGAGCCAGCCGTAAGGTACGTGATTCATGATAAACTGAATACTTTGAAAGGCGTCCTTGTCATCGGGGATGTAGTAGAACATCAGCAAGATGCCGGTGAAGGCCTGGAAAACAAAGGCCGCCAGGGCGACTATGCCCAGGGTGTAAAAGATATTGATATTTTTGGGAACCCGGTAATCGGTGAGCTGCGAGCTGACCAGTTCGTCGAGGCCGATCCTGATCTCCAGCCATTCCCTCAGCCTTGGCATCATCTTGTCACCCGATTACGAGGTTATCGCCTTCCACCCTCACGGCAAACTTCCGCAAAGGCCTGGGCGGGGGCCCGGACACCACGTTCCCCTCCAGGTCGAAGGTGCCCGCATGGCAAGGGCAGATGAACTCCTGCCGCTCTTTATCAAATTTTACCAGACAGCCCAGGTGGGTGCAGACCTTGGAAAAGGCCAGGTATCCCTTGTCAGGAATGTCGAGGATGATTATCGGGGTGTTGCCGAACATCAGATCTTTGGTGGCATTTACCGGGACCTCGCCTTTGGGGATGCTGAGGTTTTTGGTCACCAGCGCTGCCTCAACGGGCAGCAGAAAGCGGAACAGGGGATAGGTAAAAGCGCCCAGGGCGCTTAATCCCAGGATGGAGGTCAACAGCTTTAAAAATCCGCGTCTCTGCATGGCAAACCAGCGATGGGGAAGAGGATATGGCAGGCGTCGCAGTCCAGACCCCTCTGGCGAGCGACACTGGGGACTGCCTGGGCCTGCTTCACTGGTAAAGAGAACCTTAACCCGAGGATAGCCGAATCCATGGGCAACTTTGCGAAATTTCTCCGCAATATTTCTCCCCTCTGCTTAATGCGAAGAATCGCTAATGGGTGTCCTCCCTTGCAAAAAAGCAAATTTTTAAAAGATTTAATTATTTTTTAAAAGTGCTAGTAATATATTCAGTAACCGTCTTGATCTCATCTGGATTCAGTTTAATCGGCAGCATCTGTTTCTTACCCTGGGTAATGGCGTCGGAAATCTTTTTATTGACGTCTCCCTGCCAGAATTGGGGGTCGGTGAAATTGCTGGGACCAGGGGTGAAGTTCTTGCACAAGGCGCCCTTGCCGTCCCCCTTCTCGCCATGGCAAGCCTCGCACTTGACTTCATAAATCTTTTTGCCCTCTTGGGCCCAGGCGCCATGGGGGGCCCCCAATAACGCTGCTCCCAGGAACACTCCGGCCATTGCCCAGAGAACCGGCTTTCGCATCAAACTCCCTCCTCCTTTTCTGCTCACCAGGTCCGACTGTCGGATGGTATTGAGATTATGCGGCCGCCGTGGCCCCGCAGTTGAAAAAATGGGTTTTTGGAGCTCTCTAACCAAGTTAAACCCCAGACAGGTTTCCTCTTTTTTAGCCAAATTGTTTTTTGGAAGAAATGTTAGCACAAATTTCGCTGAAAGACTAATTTTTTCAAAAATTTTGGCATACCTGTCCCTCAGACCCGGACATCTCTTTTCTGTGGAGCTTAAGGACCCCAGGCCAACACTGACCGATGATGGTGCGCCAGGGAAAAGGCCGAGGCTACATGGAGCCGGTGGGGCCTTACGGCCTGCTTGGGAAGATGCGCCGGCCAGAATGCCGGCACGGAAAAAGGCGCCTTGGCGGCCAGGGCGCCTTTTTCGTTACTCCGGTCTACGACAAAAAGAAAAATTACCTGGTAGCTGGGGGAGTTAGGTGGGCTCTAGTTTAGTTAGATATATGATTTGCCTATCAAAACCAATTTATGTGGTGAGTAGGCAGGTGATTTATAGCAATTATTGACACTCTTCCAGCGTAATAGCCTGAGCTGCCGCAGCATCTGCCAATGAATCTAAATAGTTGCCTAGCTCTCGGGCATTATCGCTATCAGGCTGGCGGGCGGGCCTTTTTTTGAAAATTGTCAATGGCCAGCGTCAAGGCCTCGGCTCCCAGATTAGAGCAGTGCATTTTATTTGCGGGCAGGCCGCCCAGGGTTTCGGCCACCAGTTTGTTGGTAATCTTCTTGGCCTCATCCAGTTTCTTGCCTTTAGCCATTTCGCTCACCATGCTGGAAACAGCGATTGCGGCTACACAGCCAAAGGTCTGGAACTTTACGTCTTCCAGGCGGTCGTCTTTGACTTTGATATAGAACGTCATCATATCCCCACAGACGGGATTACCCACCTCCCCAATGCCGTCGGCATCTTCGATAACCCCGGCATTACGAGGATTGTTGAAATGATCCATCACAGTTTTGCTGTACATATCAGACTCCTTATTCCAAAGAGCGGGATTCTGCCCCGTTCATCACATCGGCCAGGGTGATGGAATACAGCTTGTCGAACAGCGCCCGGCCTGCTTCCTTCCAAAGCCAACGCGTCAGGCAGGTTTGGGAGCGCTCACAAACTTTATCATTATGTGAACACTCCACTAAACTCGTGCCTTCTTCCAATAAGGCCACGATCTCTCCCACCGTAATCTCTTCCGGAGCCATGGCCAGGGTATGACCGCCTTTGGGGCCGCGCACACTCCGGATATAAGCAGCCTTCTTCAAAGGAATGATGATCTGCTCCAGATATTTCACCGAGATTCCCTGCCGCATGGCGACCTGAGCCAGGTGAATGGGCCCCTTCTGATAATGTTGGGCCATATCCAGCATCAGGCGGGTGCCATAGCGGCTTTTGGCGGAGAGCTTCACGTTTAGGCTCCTGCGCTTGCGGCCATTTTCTTCCGCCAGACCGGAGAGAAAGCACGGAGGTTTGCTACAGCCTGGGGGAGGTGCTCCAGGACATGGTGCACTTCTGCTTCCAGGTTATCGCGATTCAGGGTAAAAACCAGGGAGCCTTGGGCCACTTCCGGATTGATGCCGATGGCGCCCAAAACCGGCGAGGTCTTGAGCGCCTTGGAGGCGCATGCCGAACCGGTGTTGGCATAGATTCCCTGGCTGCTCAACTTGAAAACCAGAGCCTCGCCCTCTATGCCTTCAAAGCAAAAACTGGCATGTCCTGGCAGTCTCATTGCCGGATGCCCGGTATAAAAGACGTGGGGGACCTTCTCCTGGACTCCGGCGACCAAAAGATCCCTCAGCTTTGCCAGGTAGACGGCCTTCTCAGCCAACTCCGACAAAGCTAGCTCCGCCGCCCTTCCTAGGCCTACGATGCCGGGGATATTCTCGGTACCACCCCGCCTGCCGTTTTCTTGAATGCCACCGTTGAGCTGGGGCACCAGGCGCAGTTTGTTGCGGAAATACAAAGCTCCGATGCCTTTTGGTGCCCCCAGCGCCGGGCCTGAAATGGTTAACAGATCCACGCCCATCTCTTTGACATCCACCGGCACCTGGCCCACGCTAGCCACGGCATCGGTGTGAAAAGGGACTCCTGCCGCCCCGCACACCGCCACCAACTCGGAGATATCCTGGAGGGTGCCGATCTCATTACTGCCGTGACCGATGGATACCATTACCGTGGCTGAGGTGAGAGCCTTTTTGAGACGTTCAGGATCAACCCGACCGTATCGGTCCACGGGCAGGAAGGTTACTTCAAAATCGAAAAACTTCTCCAGGAATCTTGCCGAATTAAGCACCGAGTGGTGTTCGATGGCCGAAACGATCAGGTGTTTGCCCCGCTTCAGAAAATTGGCCAGGGACATACCCTTGATGGCCAGGTTATTAGCTTCCGCACCCGAGGAGGTGAAGATAATCTCGTCGCTGCGGGCCCCGATTAGCCGGGCCACCTTTTCGCGCTGCTCTTCCATGACCTCTTTAATTTCAGATCCGAGGTCATACACGGCAGAGGGATTGCCAAAACGTTCGACAAAGAAAGGCATCATGGCTGCCAATACTTCGGGGCGGACCGGAGTGGCCGCCGCGTTATCCATATAGGCTCGTATCATGGCCCTGTCCTCAAGATAGCTTCTTTATGTAAAGTTTATAGCAATCATCGCAGGCATCTTCACAGATACCCATGAATTCTTGCCCGTGTTTGGCACACCAGGCTGGAATGTCTTCCAAGGCGCCGTCATAATCGGTCAATATTTCCAGCACCTGGCCCTGCTTCAGGTCTTTCATTAACTCCATCGGCTCCAGGAGGTGCATCGGGCAAGCACGATAGACCAAGTCAGCCGTGGCATCAGCTGGGCAATGATCCAAAAATTTCATGGCCATTCTCCAAGGTTAGTCGTTTATGTTTACTGATATTATCTATATTAATTATATAGAGATTATAACCGTCAATTAGACGAAGTCAAGAGGGGCGGCAAAAAATTTAACCGGCGACCCGAAAGGATTTGATGCAGGCAGTATTTGGAAATTATTGCACCGGTTTTGGACGACTTTATTGGTTATAAAGCCATAGCCTCTCTCAGGGAATCTCTTGCGAGCCTTCTCCAGCGGCGTCGATCTCCGGCGCAAAGCGTACCCGCTCCCCGAGCCCGACGGTCACCAAAATCTCATTAGTGCGGCTCACCAACCGCTGGAGCCAGGAGGCGGCTGTCTGCAATCGGCAATCTTCCCGACATTCCCGGAGGACCAGGCCGGTGGCCTTCATTTCAAAGGGCGCCAGTAGGTCTTCCTGCTGCATAAGCTTCAGGCAATCCCACCACACCGTATCCGGGGCTTGAAGCTCCTCCCGGCTGGTAATCCCCCGTAAACAGGCAAAGGTTATCTCCCGGGGACCCGGTGTCAGTATCTCCGCGACGCGCTGCCGCATGGCCGGCGGTTCCAGACGCCGGATATTGATGGCATAGGCCGGGCACTACTGCTTTTTGCGGGGATTTCCATCGCCGTTCGGGTTATACTAAATGTTAATCCATCTCCGGTTGGAGTCTTTTTTATATGGAAAGGAAACACTTCTCGCTGAATCCCGGGGCCTGGCTGACCCTGCGGCGCCTCTCTCAGATCATCTTTCTGGCCCTGTTTTTCTTCTTGTTTTTGAAGGCCGAATTTGTGAAGCAGGCCACCCTGGCCTGGCCGGTGGACCTGTTCTTCCGCTTCGATCCCTTAATCCTGGCGGCGAACCTTATCACCTTCAGCCCCTTGGTGGCCGGACTCTTCTGGTCGCTAACCTTCGTGGTCCTGACCCTGATATTGGGGCGTTTCTTCTGCGGCTGGGTCTGCCCCCTGGGGACCACCCTGGACGGGGCCCGGCGGCTGCTGTTCCGCCCCCGGCCCGACCGGGGAGTGGCGGCCCGCTGGCGCCGGGTCAAATACTATCTGCTCCTGTCCCTATTGAGCGGCGCCCTCCTCTCGGTTAACCTGATAGGTTTCTTCGACCCATTGTCGCTGCTTTACCGCACCCTGGCCATCGTCCTCTATCCGGCCTTCGGCTACGGGGTGGAACGCACCTCCCTGGCCTTCTATCACCTGGGGCCGCCCTTCACTTCCCTCAGCGAACCCGTTTACTGGTTCTTGAAAGCCACCCTGCTACCCTTCCGGCCCCTCGTTTATCTCCTGCCTTTTCTGACCCTGACCCTCTTTGGCCTGCTGGTGGCCGCAGAAAGGGTGGATCAGCGTTTCTGGTGCCGGGCCCTCTGCCCCCTGGGGGCGCTGTACGGCTTGCTGGCCCGCTTCAGCCGGCTGCGCCGGCGGCCCACCGCCCTGTGCCCCGATTGCGGCGAATGCGCCGAGACCTGCAAGATGGCCGCCTTTGCCCCGGGGATACCGGCCCGCCATGAGAACGCCGAGTGCCAGCTCTGCCTCCGCTGCCTGGCCCGGTGTCAGAAGGACAAGCGGGTAAGCTTCACGATGCGCTCCCGGGCGCCCCGGGCGCCCCTGGACCTGGGCCGGCGCCAGGTGATTACCGCGGTGGCGGCCGGAGCCGCCTTGGCGCCCATAGTACGCCTGGGTTCCCTGGCCAGGCAGCCGGACGAGTTCCTCATCCGCCCCCCGGGAGCCCAGAAGGAAGGGGAGTTCCTCTCCCGCTGCATCCGTTGCGGCCAGTGCCTGAAGGTCTGCCTCACCAACGGCCTCCAGCCGGTGTTGTGGGAAGCGGGACTGGAAGGATTCTATACGCCGAGATTAATCCCCCGGATGGGATACTGCAGTTATTCCTGCAACCTCTGCGGCCAGGTCTGCCCCACCGGGGCCATCCCCCACCTGCCACTGCCGGCCAAACAGGCCGTCGACCTGGGGATTGCCTTCATCAACCGCAGCCGCTGCATCCCTTTCACCGAGGCCACCGATTGCCTGGTATGCGAGGAGCAGTGCCCGGTTTCCCCTAAGGCCATCATCTTCCTGGAACAGGAGGGCACCACCCCCAAGGGAGAGCGGGTCAGGATCAAGTTGCCGGTGGTGGAGCCGGACCGCTGCACCGGCTGCGGCCAGTGCGAACACGTCTGCCCGGTGGGCGGCGCCGCGGCCATTCGGGTGAAGCGCTCGCTGCGGATGGAGGTGTGAGCAGTGAACCCTATAAAATATACGAGCGGAAAATGACCAGATCTGGATATTTTGCTTTTTTAGCCCACTGCCTGCTGCTCACGGCTCACTACGGATGAAACGTCACTATCCGGACCAACCCCTGGTGGGCGTGGGCGCGGTGATCTTCCGGGGCGAGGAAGTTCTCCTGGTGCGCCGGGGCCAGGAACCGGCCAGGGATGAATGGAGCCTCCCCGGCGGCCTGGTGGAGCTGGGGGAGACCCTGACCGCGGCCCTCACCCGGGAAATCGCCGAGGAAACCGGCCTGACCGTGCGGCCCCTGGGGATCTCCGCGGTGTTGCAGCGCATTTTCCCCGATGCCAGCGGCCGGATCGCCTACCATTACGTCCTGGTGGATTACCTGTGCGATTATCTGGAGGGAGAGCTGCGCCCCGCCTCGGATATCACCGCCGCCCGCTTCACCCCCTTGGCGCAGCTCCCCTCCTTCCATCTGGCTGAGGCCACCGCCGCGGTCATCCGCCGGGCCTGGGAGCAGAAACGGCAAGGCGCCTCCCTGCCTCTGATTGACTGATTTCACTGTCATCCTGAACGAAGTGAAGGATCTCAAATCCCTAAAAATACGAGATCCTTCGCTTCGCTCAGAATGACAATTTTGGGCAGACCGGGGTTTTGCCATAGCCTCCAGAAGTTATTGGCAGTCAGCTATCAGCTTAGAATGCCGCCAGTGGCACAGGCCAGCAGCCTGCGCCACTAATAAATTTTGAATGGAATAATGCTAATGGCGGGATGCGCTTCGCTTTCCCGCCGTACGGGGCTGCATCAAAATTTACATTGACAAAAACTTCCTATCTATGCAATGAAGGGTTTATTGGGAGGGGTGTCATGGATTTCGCAGATCAAATTAGGGAGTTAGCGGCGAAGTTGGATACAGTTAAGGGCAATGTCGCCACAGAAGAGGCAACCAAAACATCTATGGTCATGCCTTTTCTTCAGGTGATGGGGTATGATGTTTTTGACCCTATGGAAGTCATTCCAGAGTTCAAAGCTGAGTTAAAAAAAGGAGAGAAGGTTGACTTTGCGATATTCATTAAAGATAAAGATCCGAAAATTATTATTGAGGTTAAGAGTGTTAGAACCAATTTAGAGCCCAAAGCTAAAGATCAACTTGTGGGATATTTTTATAGTGTTACGAGAGCTGAGTTTGCCATTATTACTAATGGAATTCAATATCAATTCTATTCTGAGTCAATAGATAAGAATAAAATATTGGACGCTAATCCATTCCTAATTGTAAATATAGTACCATCGATTAGCGATCAGGAGATAGCTGAACTTCACCGCTTTCATAAAAGCTCTTATAATTTTGATAACATAATAGCTATAGCTAAGCGACTTAAATTTGAAGGCGAGCTAAAAAGATATTTTAGACAACAATTCAAGAATCCTGATGATTCATTCATTAAGTTTTTGATACAGAATACTTCATTTTCTGACCAGCATGGAGGAGGGGGTCATAGAATCATTACCAAGGCGACATTAGCATATTTTAAACCTATTATACATAGTACTTTTAAAGATTATGTAAAAGAAGCAATCAGTGAGACTTTGCAAGAGGTGGATAAGGCAATAAAACCCGATTCCAAAGAGGGAGCACCAGAAAGAGATAATCTCCGTTTTCGGTTTTGGACCCAGCTTTTGGCGTATTCCAAAACAAAAACAGACCTCCATTCCAGGATAACCCCCGGACAAGATTCTTGGTGCGGCATGGGGGCGGGCACGAGCGGCCTTGGTTATAACTATGTCATTTTCCAGCATCACGCCCGGGTGGAGCTATACATTGACAAGGGCAATAATGACCTAAACAAAGGAATATTTGACAGGCTGGCAGCAGCCAAGGGTGAAATTGAGAAAAGTTTTGGCGAACCCCTGGAATGGGAACGCAAGGATGAAAAGCGGGCCTGCCGTGTCAAGAAAGACCTTACCCTGGGCGGCTATCGTGATGATGAGCAAGTATGGCCCAAGATTCAGGAAGCGATGGTCGATGCAATGATCCGCCTGCATGCGGCCCTTAGCCCTCACATTCAATATCTAAAGAAATAGACCCCAATTATGAAAAAGGGCGGCCTCTCCTGTAAAATGCTCCTGGGAGAAGGAGAGATGTGATGTTGAGTACCTCCCTTGTTCAAACCCGTTTAGAGAGGTCGCCAAAACCCTTTCTTGGAATGCGATGGCCGGGGCTGCCGCAAAAGGAACATTCACCATGAACACCTGCAAACAATTTTCAGCAATTCTTAATGATTGGCGCGAGTGGCAAAGTGAGGCAAGCTCATTACGTCGTGCCGCACAGATTCTTCGTCAAGAGGCACAACGTAATTGGGATGACAAAAGAAGAAGTGAGGCAATGGACAAAGGGACCTATAATTTTCCTCCTGATTTGGTAGGAGTTATAGCCCTTCTAAATGGTCTTGCTATAGAAAATTTATTGAAAGGTCTTTGGGTAAAGACGAATAATCCAGTCGTAGTGGTAAATGGAAACCTCATAAACGAATTAAAGACACATAAAGTAATCACCCTCATAAAGGATGTCAATTTAAAGGGTGTCAAATTTACATTGTCAGATGAGGAGAGGGATCTAATGGTTCGACTCGAAAAGTATGTGAAATGGGCCGGAAGATACCCGATACCAAAGCATTCTCAAGAACTGGATCCACAACCGCTTCAGGATGGGACAAAATTCCCGCTATGCTTTAGGTTTAATTATGATGAAAACTTGATTTCTTCAATTATTAAGCGGTTGGAAACGCTGCTTAATACTTGAAGGCAGTTTGTGCAGGCCGTCCAATCAGGCGGGCTTAAAGTAATGGCTTGGTCATTTTTTTGCTGAAAGCTAACTGCTGAAAGCTGACAGCTACTTAGACTACTACTCATCAATGAAACACTGGGGGTCCGGGGCCAGGAAATCCGGGTTCCCCTGGGCCCTGGCATACTCATAGGCAATGGCCCGGCAACCCCGGCAATCGGCCCAGCGGGCGCAGGCGCCGCACTTGCCCCGGTAGCGGCCTTTGTCCCGCAGGGCTTCCAATACCGGCGAGCTGGCCCAGATCTCCCGCAGCGACTCCCGGCCAACCTGACCCAGGGGGAGAGGTAATCGCCGGCAGGGGACCACGGTGCCATCCGCCAGGATGGTGAGTCCCGCCACCCCGGCGGAGCAGCCGCCCGCCGGGAACGGCTCGGAATCCTCCAGCGCCGGCGCCTTGGCCTCTCCCATCTGGGCGGCCATGGGGTCGCCGGTGCCGATTTCCAGGCTGCCCTTTAAAGAAACCTGCCAGGACCGCACTTCTTCATAGAGCTTCCTTACCTGGGCGGTGGAGAGCATCAAGTCCAGCATGGCCCGTCCGTGTCCCGACGGCACCAGCCGGGAAAACCCCAGGCGGGAAACCCCCAGGCCGCGGGCCACCTCCACCAGCTCCCGGAAATGGCCGGCGTTGAGCCGGGACAGGGTAGCATTGAGGCTGACCTTCAGTCCGGCCGCCAACAGGGTGCGGACCCCCTGGAGGGAGGCGGCAAAGCTGCCGCGTCCCCGGATGTATTCATGAATCTCCCGGGGACCCTCCAGGCTGATCTGGACCCCGTGGACCCCAAGCTCCGCCAGCCGCCGGGCTCTTTCCCCGGTGATGCAGGTGCCGTTGGAGAGGAGGTAGATTTCAAAGCCGATGGCCGCCATCGCCTCCAAAATCTCGAACAAGTCCGGCCGCAGAAACGGTTCGCCTCCGGTGACATTGAAGCTGGGCTGGAAATCGATGCCATAGGCCTGGCGCCAGTCCTGGAGCATCCGGGCAATCTCTTCGATGACCCGGAAGACCTGGGCCCGGGACAGCTCCCGGACTTGGCCCGCTCCCTCCTGGTAACAGTGCCGGCACTTCAGGTTGCAACGCTCGGTGAGGTGCCACTGGATGAGAAAATCATAGGGTTGGGCCAGGGACATGGGGTCTCACCATCTCAGCGGGCGCGCCAGGTGAGCCCCGGGCGTCTCGCCGTGCTGGGCAGGGGGGCGGTGTCTCTCAAGTCTCGGCGAATGGGAAAGAAAAAGCAGATATGGCAAGAGAGGCTGGCGGACGTACTGAGTCGGCCTTCGCCTCTCCGCCATATCTGCCCTTAATAGGTTGCCGGACCGGCAACTTTAACCCTTTCATTCCTTTCACTTGTGGCATACCTTAGGGGGATCGAGCTTTTTGACCTTTCCCCAGAAGGCCGCCTCCTTAGCCAATGCCTCTTTGCCGAGTTTCATACCCCTTTTCACCTCCTTTCGGGTGTATTTGCCGCTAAGTTAATTACTCTTCCCGTCCGGGTCAAGATGGGTGGGAGAGCCCGCTCCGCGGCTGGCAAAATAATTAATGGTGGGGACACCGGCTGGAAATTCTGTGCTAACCGGGATAAGACCTATTGGAGGCGCTCCAGGAAATCGAGCAACGCCCGGCGTTCCCCCTCGGGAAGGTAGGCGTAGCTGGGCATCTTGGCTCCGGGATAGAGCTGGCGGGGTTGGAGCAGCATCACTTGCAGCCGCTCCCGGGTGAGGCGGGCGCCGCTGCCGTCCAGAGAGGAGGCCAGGTGGCCTGGGGCCTTCCTATGGCAGGCAAAGCAGCCCAGACGTCTGGCCAGATCCGGTCAGGCGTCAGAGACTGCCTGTTGCCCCGGGGGGGCGCCATGCACGTCGGCCACCCAGGTGGGAATAATCGCAGCAACATAAAATAAAGCTGCAATTAATGTACCCCAGGTTCCACCCAAGTGATTCTCTCCTCTTCACGGTCAATGATCCAGTGAATCGAGCAAAGCCAGCAGGGCCTCCTGCTGTTCCGGTGAAGCCGGGGGCGTTGCCGGGGCGAGGGTGGCGCTGCTGAAGATGCCCTGGGCCGTTAAAGCGCCTTTCAGCAGAGCTGCAGGACGCAACCGGTAGGCCCGGGAAAGCTTTTGCAGCCGCTGGCTCAGGTTCCAGGTTTCCATTTGCAGTTCGGGGTCCCGGTCCACTTCCTCGGGATGGAGGCAGACCCGGGTAACCAGGCTCCAGAAGGCTGGAAAGAGCTGGGCCCCGGGGGAGACCACCCCCCAGGCCCCGGGGCGGGCAAGAAAGTTCGCCTCATCCGCCTCGTAGAAGGCGAATTCCGGCCGCCTGGCCGCGGCGCCATGGTAATTGAGGAAACGGCGCATATCCCCCTGGTGGATCACTCCCACTAGCGAAGGCAGGGCCGCTAATTTCTTGAAAACATGGGTGCGGATATTGCGGCGTTTGAACAAGGGCGCCCGCCGGCTGATCAGCCGCGGCAGGTTCAGCAGGATCAGGGGCTGGGAAACTCCTTCCAGGAGGCGCTGGCAGGCCTGGGGCAGGCCCCGGTTGCTGTGGTACCACAGGGGCAGGTCCACCAGGAAGACCTGGCCGCCATAACCGAGACGGCGGCATTCCTCCTGGACCGCCGCCGCCAGTTCCTGGGTGTCCGCCGCCGAATGGCCGGTGATCCCGAAGAATATCGGCGCCCGGCCCGCCACCGCGGTCAACAGCGCCGAACACAGCCGCCGCCGGGTGGGGCCGGATAACTCCAGGGCCTCCCCCACGTCGGGGGAGCCGGCCAGGATGCCGTCGGCCTGGGAGATAACCCGCTCCACCAGGCGGCCCAGGCTCACCTCATCCAGGTCGCCGTCGGGATGTAAGGGAGTCGCCAGTTCAAAGATGAGTCCCCGTGGTGGGGCCGCGTCAGGCATAAGTGAATTCCATGATCCGGAAGGGATGGTGCGGCTAATTATTATTTTTCTAATTATTATTGTTTTTCTAACAAGCTACACCGAGGGCGGCATGGGAAGCAAGCAAAATCCAAAGACCGCGGCGCAGCCGCAGATGCAAGGACACCACCCCCAAAGCCCCTGGTTCCACTCTGCCTGATCTTACCCCTCGGGTTTGACCACGGCTCCGGACGCAGGGCTCCAGGAGTAATGGTCCGCCTGCTCCGGAAGATCTACCAAATTTTTCCCGGAAATCCGCTTAACAAATAATCTCAGGATTTATCTAATAGTTTAACCAAGAGCAGCACCAGTTGCAGGCCCTAAATTTGATACCGAGCCTGGCTGCATGGGGGCAGGGGGACCACCACATCGCCGCCTGGGTCTCTCGGGGTTGATAGGCAATCTTGGCCGGATACTTGGCTCTTGCAGTTGGAAAGGAAATAATTACTGACTCTGTGGGGGGCGGCGGTCTATCCGCTAAAGGAGGAATCATGGCTAGAATTGTTTGGGTGGCTGCCCTGTTGATTGCCCTGCTGGCTGTAGCAGGATGCGGGTTGCCATTAGCACAAGATTTAGCAGCTTTAGGAGCTTTAGGCGGCGGTGGTGGCGGCGGCGGTTATGGCGGCGGTGGTGGTGGTTACGCCGGCTACCCCGGTGCAGCCATGCCCTATTACGCAGCGCCACCCTCTCCCTACGTCGGAGGTGGCGGCGCCTACTATGCCGGGGCTTACACGCCGGGGCAGCGCCCCTTCTATGGCGGACCCCAGGGACCGGGTAATTACGGCCCCATGGCCGGACAGCGGTTCGGTGGCGGCTCCGGGTTCCAGACGGGTCCCAATGGTTCCCGCTTCCAGCCCAATGCCATGGGTGGTGGTCCTCGGGGCCAGGCAAATTACTATAGCCGCCGTTTTCAGCGGCGTCCCGGCGGCGGCCCCGGGTTGCAATGGGGCCCCAATGCTTCCCGGTTCCAGCCCAATACCATGGGTGGTGGTCCTGGGGGCCAGGCAAATTTCTACCGCCAACGTTTTCAGCAGCCTCCCGGCGGCAACCCCGGGTTCCAGAGGGGCGCCAATACTCCCAGCTCCCAACCCAATACCATGGGTGCTGGTTCTGGGGGCCCGGCAAATGTCTATAGTCAACGTTTTCAGCAGCCCCCCAGCGGTGGTTGGGTCCAGGGGGGCGCCAATACTCCCAGCTTCCAGCCCCAGACGAATGGCCCACGGACCCAGGCAAATGCCACCGGGTCCAATTCTCAGTCGCCAACGGGGCAGCAAGTGCAGGGAAGTACGGCTCATTAACCCCGGATACCTCGACTGGCTGAGCCGCAACGGCTAAGGCGATTTGGAGCGGGAGCGCCACGGGTGAATCGGCGCTCCCGCGTCGGCTTTCTCAGATAGGAGGGCGCGGTGGGCCGCCCTCCTGCTTCCGATAGACCTTACCCTCCCTGGCAATCTGGCTCGTCATCAGAGCCTCATAAATGACGGCAGGTCATTCAGTCTTATCCGTCCCCCTGCGTGAAGCGAAGGCCCTGGCTAGATGCTGCACCGCCCCGGCGGCCCAGAAGGGCCACCAGAGCCATAGGCGCGGCAAAATTTATTTCTCCAAGATAATTCCTTCCGGCCGCTGGCGTCCCCCATTTTAGGCATTATCTTTAGACCACTGGTCAGTTACCCGCCTGGAGCAGGCCCCGGCTCGTTGCGGGCTATGGGTATTTTGCCCCGGGTGCGGCGGAGGATGGCTCATGGGACGCAAAACCGCTCTTTCCTGTATCTTACTGATGATCCTGAGCTTGCTGCTGATGGCCAATTCGGGGAGCGCGCAGGAGCAGGCGCCGGTCTATACGACGCCCCTGGGCATTGCCCTGGATGAATATCCCTACCCCTATCCGGTGAAGTTCCTGCCCCTCAATAGCGACGGTCAGCAACTGCGGATGGCCTACATGGACGTGGCCCCCAAGGGTTGGGACGGTAAGCGGGCCGCGGTCCTGCTGCATGGCAAGAACTTCTACGGCAGCTATTGGGAGAATACCATCAAGGCCTTGACGGCCGCCGGATACCGGGTTATCGTCCCGGACCAGCTGGGTTTCGGCAAATCCGCCAAACCGGAAATCGACTACAGTTTCGACCTGTTGGCCCGCAACACCATCCACTTGCTGGATCAACTCCAGGTGCAGCAAGCCGTCATCGTGGGCCACTCCATGGGGGGCATGCTGGCGGTGCGCCTGGCCCTCAATTATCCGGAGCGCGTCAGCCGTCTGGTGTTGGAGGACCCTATCGGCCTGGAGGACTACCGCTTCTTCGTCCCGCCCCAGACCACCGCGCAGCTCTATGAGATCGAAATGAATATGACCCCGGAGAAATACCGGGCCTTCGTCAAGCGATATTTTGTCAAATGGCGGCCGGAGTTCGAGGGGTTTGTGGAGACTCGCTGCCGGGAGAGCCTGAGCGGTGAATTTCCCCGCTACGCCAGGGCCGCGGCCCTGACCTTCCAGATGATCTACCGGCAGCCGGTGCGGCACGAATTTTTTCTGATCAAGCCGCCCACCCTGCTGGTGGTGGGCCTGAAAGACCGGACCACCGTAGGGCGGGGCCGGGTGCCCGAGGAGATCCTCAAGGACAAGGGCCGCTATGACCTGTTGGGCAAGGCGGCGGCCAAGGACATCCCTAACTGCCGGCTGGTGGAGATTCCCGAGGTCGGCCACATCCCCCATCTGGAGGCCCCGGAGCAATTTCAGCGGGCCTTGCTGGATTTTCTGGAGAAGTGACCTGGGGCCCTGCTTCGATGGGGGCGGACCCGGAGGCCCGCCCTATTCCATCCCCTATGCCGGGGGGCACACTGCCCCCTTATTTCTTCCCGGTTTCCTGGCCTTCCTCCGCCAGCTTCCCCTTGGTCTTGGTGCCGCACATGGGGCAGAGGATATCGATCTCCTTTTCGTTGCCGATAAACCTTTCCCTAAGGTCCTCCGGACCCAGGAAACTGATGTCGCCACAGGCGCAGGCGGGGCATTCGGCCCGTACCTTGTATCTCCGTTTGGACATATCTCCATCTCCCTTGGGTCTCTCAGGTTCGCCACCTGCCCCACCCGGGGGCTGACCCTTTTTTAGTGAAGCTAATCATTGCCAGGCAGGGTGGCAAGGAAATAGAAGCGGCCAACTTCCAGGGGAAGCGAGGGGGTTTCCCGGCGAACCAGGTTAGCAGGTCACATAATTAATTTGAATTTGATTAGTTTTATCAAGTAGTTGTAAATATAACCCGGGACAGGAGGTTCAAGAGATGCAGGTAAAGATTTATCTTTCCATAATGGCGCTGGTAGCTTCCCTGTTGCTCATCCTGGCGAGTGGCTGCGCCTCCTCCTCTTCATCATCACCATCTGTGGAACAACCGCAACAATCCCCGATGACGGACTATATGAGGAGCAGAGTGGGAACGCCGGATGAATTATCCCCGATTGCCCCCGCCGAAGCCAGGAATGTGCGAAAAGTCGGCAATCAATGGCTGTACGACTTGAATGGCCAGGTCTGGGTTTATAATGACGCCAGCGCGCGTTGGGAACCGCAACAGAGATGACCGCGGCTGGGCACCTCTGCTAATTGGCTTTCAATACTGAAAGCCCGCTAGCGTCATTCAGCCGGGTGAGGGTCCGGATTGTGGCCCGGATCGAGGATCGTCTTGAGAATATCTAAGCATGGAATAGTCTTCGGCACCTTGATGGTATTTCTCCAGGGCGCAGCCGCTTGGAAAGACGAGCAGACCCAGAATCAGGAACCGGAGAATTTTATTAGTCATATTCCTGCCAATATCAGGGGAGATTGCCAGAGAGTCCTTTGCTCCGGAGCAGGTCGATCCTTCGACCAGAATTTCTCCGGAAATTGAAAGTTTCCAGAGCGTTGAGGTTGTCAGGCCTGGATTTAGTATAGATGAAAAGCAGAGGTTGTTCAACCGGATAAATTTCTGGTTTTGAGGGGCATGGATATTCAGAACATATCTGGAATTATCGGGGTTTGGTGCAGCGTCCTGGCTACCAGCGGCCAGCCGAAGAATTTACGGTGACCAGAGGAGCGGAATATGCCACTGTCGACCCATAAAACCAAGATCGTAGCTACCATCGGCCCGTCCTGTGAATCTCCCAAAGTGCTGGGGGAGATGATCCAAGCCGGCATGAACGTGGCCCGGCTCAATTTTTCCCATGGCGATTTCGCCACTCACGGGCGTTTCATAGAGAATGTGCGGGCGGCGGCCGGGGCGGCGGGGCGGCGGGTGGCCATCCTGGCTGATCTCCCCGGCCCCAAGATGCGTATCGGCCAGATCGGCGGTGAGCCCATCGAGTTGAAGCCGGGGAATGTTTTTACTCTGACTACAGAGGAGATAACGGGCGACGAACGCCGCGCCTCGGTGACCTTCACCCGCTTACCGGAGGTAGTGAAGCCCAAAGATACCCTATTTTTAAATGACGGCCTCATTCAGCTCGAAGTTACCGATATTCAAGGAAATAACGTGACTTGCCGGGTGATCGTGGGAGGCGAACTGCGCTCCAGGAAAGGCCTCAACCTTCCGGGAATCTCTCTGGGAATCAGCGCCTTCACCGACCATGACCGTGAGTGCTTGCAATTTGCTCTGGAGCACAGAGTGGACATGGTCAGCCAATCGTTCGTTGAGTCTGGCAAGGATGTTGCGGCTGTGCGGGAGGCCGCCCAGGCTCTCGGCCACCAGCCGTTCATCATCGCCAAGATAGAGCGCATCAATGCCCTGAATAACCTGGACAGTATCCTCGAGGCGGCGGACGGCATCATGATTGCCCGGGGTGATCTGGGGGTGGAAGTCCCCATCGAGCAAATCGCCGGGCTGCAAAAGCAACTGGCGCGCCAGGGGAACCTGCTGGGGAAACCGGTGATCACGGCCACCCAGATGTTGGAGTCCATGGTGGCCAACCGCCGGCCCACCCGGGCGGAGGCCACCGATGTAGCCAACGCCATTCTGGATGGCACCGACTGCGTCATGCTTTCGGAAGAGTCGGCCATAGGCCAATACCCGGTGGAAGCGGTGGCCATGCTGGCCAAGATCGCCACCGCCATCGAACCTTATCGGCCCGGACAAGGGGTGGGAAAGATTCTCCGCACGTCCGGGATGGGTAGCCAAGTCAGGTTCGCAGATCTGATCGCCTTGAGCGTGGATGCGACGCTGGAAAAGATGGCCCCAGCCGCGGTATTTGCGCCCACCCGCAGCGGCGCTACGGCCCGAAGCCTCGCCCGTTTCCGGCTGCCGGTGTGGATCGTGGCAGTGAGTTCCCGGGAGGCCACCTGCCAGCAACTCCTCCTGACCTACGGCGTCCACCCCGTCCACGAACCGAACCACCCGGAGGACTGGGATACCTATATACGCCGCTATTTGCAAGCCAATGAGATCACTGGCGACTTTGTGGTGTTGACCGAAGGCCCTTCCTCCAAACATCCCGAGGCCAATAACCGCATGGAACTCATTAACCTGAGATAGATTGGAGGGGGGCTGCGGGTTAACGGAAAAAGGATCCAGAAACCAACCTACGGGGATACTGTCAAATCAAATCTAATTCAGGACAAAATAGCAAATTAAGTTTGAACGTTCATAAACATCCAAATTGATCCTGCCTGAGCAAGTACTGTAGGCAAAAAGATTTACTATCTGCTATTGATCCGCCCTATAAACCATCCAAAATATGTTCCAATAGCCGGATCATATATTTCATTTATTAAATCCTAAGACCTCGTTCCGCCTCTCTATTCTTTCCCACTAAATCATACTTTACTAAAAATAAATCCTGGTTCCTAAACTCCTCGGTTTTCAAAACCTAGGGTGGTTGCCTCCCTAATCTGACGAGACCAGGTGGAGCGGCCCAGGAAGATTTATGGGCCGGAGTTGTCAATAAAAACAACCTGGCAGACGCCCGTGGTCAGAACGGCCGCCTACCAGGCTGCTTGAATAGGTTAACTGATTTATATGCTTAATTAATAAATTGGTGGAGGCGGCGGGAGTCGAACCCGCGTCCGCCAATAGTCCCTGCCAGCGTCTACATGCTTAGCCGATGTTTTATTTTCGCCCCGAAAGACTTCCAGCGGCATAATTCTTTGAGGCTAGCCTGCTAAGTTTTCGTCCACCGACCCGCCGGCCTGATCGGCAGCTTTGCCAAGAAACCGTCGCCCCGGGTCCCTTCCTGGCGCAAGATCCGGGGCGCTAGCCTTAAGCGGCTAGAGCGTAGCCGTAGTTGTCGGCAATTATAGGTTTCCTACCCGTTTTACGAGCGGACAGGACCTCGGCATGCAACTAACAGTTCCCTATTTACGTCGAAGCCGTTACGCCCCCTTAATATAATTGTAAGTATTTTTGGGATTTTTGCAAGGAGAAAGGGGGCGAGGTCCCGGGCCGTCCCCGAGGCTGGTCCCCTAAGAGCGAGGGGGCACGGTAACCTGGTATTAAAACTCGAAACTCGAAACTGGGCGACCCGATCACAGGCTGGAAGCCTGTGCCACTGTCGCCCCCACAACTCCTCATCCCTGGCGCAGTTGCCGGGCCGCGGCCAGCAACCGATAGACCGAGGCCCCGGCCAGGGCGGCGATGTCCTCAGTGGCCAGGTGGCGGGAGATAGTCTCGTCAAAGAGGATGCTGGCCTCCGGGGGAAACTCCTCATCTCCCCGCCATAGGACGTGGGTCACGGGCACCAGGGGAAAGGCCAGGAAGCGGGCGGCGGCGTCCCCCAGACCCTGGGGCTCGCCCCCGGCCATGACCGCCACCTGCAAGTAAAACTCCAGGTCCGGGCCGAAGGTTGCCAACAGCGGCTTCTGGGCCCGGGAGACGAAGGCGGACCAGTAAAATCCGCCTTCCGGCACCTGGCGGAAATCGATGTTGCGGCCGCTCAAGGCCTCGCCCCGGGCCCGGATCAGGTAGTGCAGGATAAGAATCTGCTCGGTCAGGGGGATCTGGCCGGCGCCAGCCGCTGGAGTCACTGCGATCTCCGGCCAACTCACCCGGCGGTCCTGGCCGAAATAAGGCACCAGCAACCCTTCCCGGCCCACTTCGCCCCCTTCGCCCCCTTCCAAAAAATATTGGGAGTGGCTCGAGTTTGCCAGGCGCTTGGGGTTGATCTTTTGCAACTCACCCGCCGCCAGGGCGATGGCCATCTTATAGTCGTCGATGCGAGGCATGAGGTCTCCGGAGCTGTAGGGGCGACCCGCTGGGTCGCCCGGTTTCGAGTTTCGAATTCAGGCGGGACGCCCGGGCTACCGGCCCGCAGGTTCAGCCCGGGCCGAGGTATGGCAAAATTATATCGGAAAAGATTTTTTATTGACACAGAGATTGGAATGTTTTAGTCTTTGACAGTCGAGGAAATGAAGAAGATGCAATGCTGGCGGCTCCGGAACTATTACTTTAGCTTTTATTTTTATTTTCCGGGCCGGGAAGTGCGCCTCGACTTTTAAAAGTAAGTAGGCCTTAACCAAAAAAAACTTTTAGAAGCCGTGGCGCCCAGGCGCCCACGGCTTTTTTGTCGCCGTCGGGTTTCGCCGGATAAGAGGCCGCCATGGGAGGAGACAGGCAATGATCGGCAAACAGATTCGCATGGAACGCATTATGAACCGGGATACCGGGCGCACCGTCATCGTCCCCATGGACCATGGGGTGACGGTGGGTCCCATCGACGGCCTGATCGATATGAAGACCACCGTCAACGCGGTGGCCGCCGGTGGGGCCAACGCCATCTTGATGCACAAGGGCCTGGTGACCAGCGGCCATCGCCGCCGGGGCCGGGACGTGGGGCTCATCATTCACCTGTCCGCCTCCAGCAGCCTCTCGCCCCATCCCAACGCCAAGATCCTGGTATGCAGCGTGGAAGAGGCCATGGTCCTGGGGGCGGACGCCGTCTCCATCCACGCCAATATCGGCAGCGCCAGCGAACGGGAAATGCTGGCGGACCTGGGGGCCGTAGCCCGCACCGCCCGGGAATGGGGCATGCCCCTGTTGGCCATGTTGTACCCCCGGGGCGCCAAGATCAAAGACGAGTACGACCCCCAGATGATCATGCACGTGGCCCGGCTGGGCGCCGAGTTGGGCGCCGACCTGGTGAAGGTTTCCTACACCGGATCGGTGGAGTCCTTCCGCAAGGTGGTGACCGGCTGTCCGGTGCCGGTGGTCATCGCCGGCGGCCCCAAGATGGGCTCGGACCGGGATATCCTGGAGATGGTGAAAGGTTCGGTGGACGCTGGAGGCGCCGGGGTCTCCATCGGGCGCAACGTCTTCCAGCACCGGGATCCCAGCCGCATGGTGGGGGCCATCAGCCTCCTGGTGCACGAAAACGCCAGCGTCGAAGAGGCCTTGTCATTCCTCCAGACCTAGTTGGTTTTGATTCTCGAGTAGGGGCGATAAGATGAAGCAACTCTGGGTAAAAGTGGACCCCTGGGATAAGAAGCTGGTCACCGCCGCATTGGAGTCGGGGGCCGACGCCATCTGGGTTCCCCCGGGCCGGGGCCCGGAGGTTAAGGCCCTGGGGCTGGTCCAGGTCATCGCCCCGGACGGCGACCTGGCGCCGGGGAAAGACCTCCATGAAGTCACCATCCTGGGTGTCGGCGACGAAGCCGAAGTCATCCGCCTGGCCCGCCAGGGTCCGGTGGTGGTTAGGACCCCGGACTGGACCGTCATCCCCCTGGAAAATTTGGTGGCGCAAAGCGGCAACATCTTTATAGAGGTGAGTGATCCGGAGTCGGCCAGCACCGCCCTGGGAGTCCTGGAGAAGGGAGTGGACGGCCTGGTGGTGGCCACCGCCGACGCCGGGGTGATTAAGCGCATCGCCCGGCTGGTGAAGAAGGCCTCGCCGCCGGTGCCGCTCTCTTTGGCCCGCATCAGCCGCCTCCGGCCCCTGGGCATGGGGGACCGGGTCTGCGTCGACACCTGCGCCAACCTGGGCCTGGGAGAAGGCATGCTGGTGGGAAACTCCTCCGCCGGCCTCTTTCTGGTGCACGCCGAATCCCTGGAGAACCCCTACGTGGCCCCCCGCCCCTTCCGGGTCAACGCCGGGCCGGTGCACGCCTATATCCGGGTTACCGGAGACAAGACCAGATACCTGGGGGAACTGGCCGCGGGGGATGAAGTGCTGGTGGTGGATTATCAAGGCCGCAGCCGGCCGGCGGTGGTGGGCCGGGTCAAGGTGGAGAGCCGTCCCTTGATGCTGGTGGCCGCAGAGGCCGGCGGCCAGGAGATCGCCACCATCCTGCAGAACGCTGAAACCATCCGCCTCACCCGGCCGGGCGGCGAGGCGGTCTCCATCGTCACCCTGCAACCCGGAGATGAGGTCATGGTGGCTCTGGAAGAGACCGGACGCCACTTCGGCCATAAGATCCAGGAAACCATCGTTGAGAAGTGAGCCATGACCGAAAAAGAAACCATCCGCCAAGAGATCGACGCCCTGGACCATGAATTGCTCACCCTCTTGAACCGGCGCCAGGCCCTGGCCCAAACCATCGGCCGCATCAAAAACCAGGAGGGCCTGGGTACCCTGGACTTCCAGCGGGAAGAGGAGGTGCTGGCGCACCTCATGCACCTCAACCCCGGGCCTCTGAGCCAGGCCGCCTTGCGTAACATTTTCCGGGAGATCATCTCCGCCGCCCGGGAGGTCCAGATTCCCTTTGGGGTGGCCTTCCTGGGGCCGGAGGCCACCTTCTCCCACCTGGCGGCCCTGAAAAAGTTCGGCCGGGCCACCCGCTACGGCCCCCTGGCCACCATCCAGGAGGTCTTCCAGGAGGTGGAAAAGGGCAAGTACCAGTACGGGGTGGTGCCCATCGAAAATTCCACCGAAGGCATCGTCAACGTCTCCCTGGACCTGTTTGCCGACAGCGCCGTCAAGATTTGCGGCGAAATCTACCTGGAAGTCTCCCACGACCTGGTGAACAAATCCGGCCAGCGCCAGGACATCGAGGTGATCTACACCCATCCCCAGGCTTATGCCCAGTGCCGCGGCTGGCTCAGCGCCCATCTGCCCAACCTCCCCATCCTGGAAGTGGCCTCCACCGGGGTGGCGGCCCAGAAGGCGGCCAGAAACCCCAACGCCGCGGCCATCGCCAGTTCCTTCGCGGCGCCCCTTTACGACCTGAGGGTGGTGGAGAGCCGCATCGAAGACCAGCCGGGCAACGTCACCCACTTTTTCGTCATCGGGTCCGACACCCCCGGCCCCACCGGCAGCGACAAGACCTCCATCCTCTTCGCGGTGGACAATATCCCCGGGGCGTTGTACAAGACCCTGAAACCCATGGCGGAACGCTCGCTCAACATGACCCGGATCGTCTCCCGCCCGGTGAAAAACGAGGCCTGGCGCTACCTGTTCTTTGTGGATCTGGACGGCCACCAGGCTGACCCCGCGATGGCCGCAGCCTTGGAGGAAACCAGGGCTCTGAGCGCCCATTTCAAGCTGCTGGGCTCCTTCCCCCAAGCCGCGGGGGTGGAGAACCTCAGTTGATGGTTTTATATTTTTTCGTAACAGGTGGGGCGGGCCTCCGTGCCCGCCATTGAAAATTTTCGGGCAGGCACAGAGGCCTGCCCCACCATTTCCGATTAGGCTATGTCTAAAGTCAGAAAACCGAAAACCGCAGGCCGAAAACCGTCTTTACGCATCTGCGTTCCGGTGGTGGAGGCGTTGGTGAACCGGGCCCGGTCCAAGTACCTCCGGGCCGCCCGCAAGGGTCTGTGGACCGAGATCAGGCTGGATTACCTGGAGCAGGTCGATCTACCGCGGCTGTTCCGGAGCCATCTGGGACCGGTCATCGCCACCAACCGGCTGGCGGCCGAGGGTGGCAAATGGGCCGGCAGCGAGGCGGGCCGCCGCCTGCTCCTGGAAGAGGCCCTGGCCTTGGGAGCAGACTTCCTGGACGTGGAACTGGCCGCCGACCCCACCTGGCGCCGGGAGCTTTGGGCACACCGGGGCCGGGCCGGGATCATCCTCTCCTGGCACGATTTTTCGGGGACCCCGGAGACACCCCGTCTGGAAGCCGTCTTGCAGGAGATGCTGGCCCAGGACGCCGGGATCATCAAGCTGGTGACCATGGCCCATGAGCCGGAGGATAGCCTGCGCCTCCTCTCCCTGATCCCCAAGGCCCGGGCCGCGGGCCGGGAGATCATCGCCTTCGCCATGGGCCCGGCAGGCGTTTGGTCCCGGGTGGTGGCGCCCCTCTTGGGGAGCTTCCTCACTTTCGCCCCGTTCACCAAAAACCGGGCCTCCGCCCCCGGGCAGCTCACGGTGAACGAAGTGAAGCGCTTCTGGAAGTTGTTGCCGAAATGAAGCGGCCAGATAGCAGATGTCAATCAGTAGGGGCGACCCGCTGGGTCGCCCGAAAGATCAAGAGCGAAAGCTAACGATTGATTTTAAAAAACAAAAAGTTTGGCAAAAGAGCCGCCAAAGAAACTGTAGAAGTTATGCAAATGCTGATCTGGTTCATTAAAAGCTGATAGCTGACCGCTGATGGCTGAGAGCATTTGGGCGACCCAGCGGGTCGCCCCTACTGATAGCTAACATGATCAACGGCCTTACCAAAATCTACGGTATCTTAGGGCGGCCGGTGGCTCACACCCTGAGCCCGCAGATGCACAACGCCGCCTTCCGGGAACTGGAGCTCAACGCGGTCTACGTGGCCTTTCCGGTGACCGACCTGGCCCGGGCGGTGGCTGGGCTCCGGGGCCTGGCCATCCAGGGGGTGAGCGTCACCATTCCCTTCAAAGAAGAGATTATCCCTTTAATCGATGAGCTGGACCCCCAGGCAGCCCGCATCGGCGCGGTGAACACCGTAGTCAACCGGGACGGGCGCCTGATCGGCTACAACACCGACTGGCTGGGGGCCTTGCGAGCCTTACAGGTCCGCACCAGGATCACCGGGGAGCACGTCCTCATCCTGGGGGCCGGCGGGGCCGCCCGGGCCATCGCCTTTGGAGTCCTTAAAGAGGGTGGCCGGGTCAGCCTCACCGATTTGGACGCGCCCCGGGCCGCGGCCCTGGCCCGGGAGCTGAAGGCGGCAGCCATCCCCCTCTCGCGGCTTAACCAGTGCCCCGCCGCCATCCTGGTGAACGCCACTCCGGTCGGTATGGAGCCCCAGGTGGAGGAAATTCCCATCTCCCCGGAATTCCTGGGCCGCTTCCGCCTGGTGATGGACATCGTTTACCGGCCTTTGGAAACCAGACTGCTGCGTGAGGCCAAGGCCCGGGGGGCGGCCACCATCGACGGCCTGCAAATGCTCATCCACCAGGCCACCGCCCAGTTCGAGTTGTGGACCGGGATGACTGCGCCCCTGGAGACCATGGTCCGGGCGGCCTACAAGGCGTTATCGGGAGGGGTTTGAAGGTAATGTCCCGGGCGGCTTATTATGGGACCCGGGAGATTAACCGCATTAGAAACTGTTTTCTGTTTTCTGTCTCTGCTAAAGGGACTTTGACTTTGATTTTGCCTTTGACCTTTACAGAAAACAGAGAACAAAAAACAGAAAACTGCCTTAAAAGAAATGGTTAAAGAAATCAAGCCCTGTGACCCGGTCCAGGCCACCCTCACCCTGCCCGGCTCCAAGAGCTACACCCACCGGGCCCTGGTGGCCGCCAGCCTGGCCCTAGGGGACAGCCTCCTCAGCAATCCCCTCAGGGCCGAAGACACGGAGCTCACCGCCCAGGCCCTGGCGAAGCTGGGGGCCGGCATTGACTGGCAGGGCGCCGCCATCCGGGTCCGGGGCGCCGGCGGCTGCTGGCAGCCGCTCGCCGAGCCTATTTATCTGGGGAACTCCGGCACCTCCCTGCGCTTTCTCACGGCGCTAACGGCCCTGGGGCAGGGGAGCTACCGCCTCACCGGCACGGAACGCCTGTGCCAGCGCCCCATGGACGAGCTCCTGCAAGCCCTGGGGCAACTGGGGGTCAGGGCCGCCGCGGAGGGTGGCGCAGGCCGCCCGCCGGTGGTGGTCCAGGGCGGCCTCCAGGGCGGCCGGGCCGTACTCTCCGGAGCAGTCAGCAGCCAATACCTCTCGGCCCTGCTCTTCATCAGCCCCCTGGCCCCGGCGGGAGTGGAAATCGAGATTACCGCGGAGCTGGTCTCCCGCCCCTATGTGGACCTGACCCTGGAGGTCATGGGGGCCTTCGGCGTCTCTTATTATCGCCAGGGCTACTCCTATTTCAGGGTGCCGGGGGGGCAGACCTACCAGCCCCGGGATTATGCCATCGAGGCCGACGCCTCCAGCGCCTCATACTTCTGGGCCGCGGCCGCGGTCACCGGCGGCCGGGTGACTATCGCCAACCTGGGCGCGGATTCCTCCCAGGGCGACGCCTCCTTCCCGGAAGTCCTGGCGCGGATGGGCTGCGTCGTGGCAGCCACTGAAGCCGGCCTGATGGTGCGTGGCCTACCGCTTAAGGGCATCAATGTGGACCTGGCCGCCATGCCGGACCTGGTGCCCACCCTGGCGGTGGTGGCCGCCTTCGCCCGGGGGGAGACGGTCATCACCGGGGTGCCCCACCTGCGCCACAAGGAATCGGATCGCCTGGCCGCCGTGGCCGCGGAGCTCAACAAAATGGGGATCGCGGCCCGGGAAACCGCTGACGGCCTGATTATCCCGGGGGGCAGGCCCCACGGGGCCGCCATCGACCCGCATCAGGACCACCGCCTGGCCATGAGCTTTGCAGTGGCCGGCTTGAAGATCCCGGGGGTGGTTATCGACGACCCCGGCTGCGTGGCCAAGTCATTTCCGGACTTCTGGGAGTATTTCGATAATTTGTGCCAGGGCGGTGGGTAGCCCCAGGCCTTACCATGAAAACCCCCGTATTAGTGTTGTGCTTCGTAAATAGTATGGCATTAAATCAATTGAAAACCTAAGTTCCAAGGCTATTAAAGTCCCCCTTTGCAAAAGGGGGATTTAGGGGGATTTCAGGAGGTTATTTTAAATCCCCCCTGCCCCCCTTTTTCAAAG
>JBKQKO010000019.1:0-16019 GCA_052147455.1 Desulfobaccales bacterium
ACGGCACCATCAACGAAGAGATGGGCTATATCAACCATCTGAGCCGCTTCCGGGTCTTCCCCCAGGCGGCCCCTGCCATCCGCCGCCTCAATGAGGCGGGCCTGAAGGTGGTGGTCATCAGCAACCAATCCGGGGCAGCCCGGGGTTATTTCCCCCTGGCATTCGTGGAAGAGGTGCAGCGCCACCTCAGCCGACTCCTGGCCGACGGGGGAGCCCGACTGGACGGTCTCTACGTCTGCACCCACCATCCGCGCGCCGGCTGCTCCTGTCGCAAACCCAATCCGGAACTGATCCTCCGGGCCGCCCGCGACCTGGACCTGGACCTTACGCATTCCTACCTGGTGGGGGATCGTTATACCGACGTCCAGACCGCGGCCAACGCGGGAGTGAAGGGGGTCCTGGTCCTCACCGGCTACGGCCGGGGGGAATTTGAATTTATCCGTAGCCAGTCCCCAGTGCAGCCGGTCTATGTGGCCCGGGACCTGGAGGACGCCGCCGCCTGGATTTTGGAAGATTTAAAGAAGGGTTGAATTGTGAGAGGGGGGCGATGCGTCTCACGCACCTATAAAGGCGCGCCAGACGCGCCCTGCGCTTAGTGTGATGCTTCATAATTGCCGTGACGTTTCAAACTACGGTTTTTTAACCCCCGTTTGAAAAAGGGGGGCGGGGGGGATTTAAAATAACCTCCTGAAATCCCCCTAACTCCCCCTTTTCCAAAGGGGGACTTTAATACCCTTGGAACTTAGGTTTTCACTTGATTTGATGCCATACTATTTACGAAGCACAATACCGGAATTGCGTCCCAGGACTATCTTATAAAACCTGCGCCGGCAGAGGCCCACGTCTTTGCCGCGAATTTTTGGGGATCGTCAGTTGTCGGAAGAGCATCCACGTATCCTCATGGTAAAGCTCAGCTCCTTGGGGGACGTGCTCCACGCCCTGCCCACCCTGGAGGCGTTGCGCGCCGCCCATCCCCTGGCCCAGATCACCTGGCTGGTGGAGGCCGCCTATGCCCCGCTGCTGGATAAGCATCCGGCCCTGGACCAGGTCTGGGTGGCGCCGCGGCTGCGGCCGGGGGAAGTCTTCTCCGGGGCCAATCCGGCCCTGCTAAGGAGGCTGCTGGGCCGTCTGCGGACCAGTCATTTCGATGTGGTCCTCGACTTGCAAGGCCTCTTGAAAAGCGCCGTGTGGGTGGCCCTGGCCCGGAGTCCTCGCAAACTGGGCTATGACCGCACCCGGGAGTTGAGCTATCTGGCCCTGAGCGAGCGCCTGGACCCCTTCGATCCCGAGGCCCATGCCATTTTGCGCTACCTGCAACTGGCCCGCCACCTGGGGGCTCCGGCAAATCCGCCCCGCCTCCGGCTGGGCCTGGGCGCCGGGACGCCGGTCTCTCATCTGGTGCCGGAAGTATATGTCAAGGGCCGGCGCCCCTTGGTGGTGTTGCACCCCGGGGCCCGCTGGCCCAGCAAACAGTGGCCCGCCGCGGCTTGGGCCCGCCTGGGGGACCGGCTCAGTTCCAACCGGACTCTGGACCTGGGGGTGGCCATCACCGGCAGCGCCGCGGATCGGGGGCTGGCCGCAGAAATTTTGCAGAGGATGGAGGAGCCGCCCATAAACCTGACCGGGCGCACTTCCCTGGCGGAACTGGCCGCCTTGCTGCGCCAGGCCTCTCTGCTGGTAACCCCCGACACCGGCGCCATGCACCTGGCCGCCGCCCTGGGAACCAGGGTGGTGGCCCTCTTCGGACCCACCGCACCCTGGCGCACCGGGCCTTACGGCGAGGGCCACGCGGTGGTGCGCCTGGGTCTGGATTGCAGCCCCTGCTTTAAGCGCCGCTGCCAGGCGCCCCGCTGTCTGACGGACCTGGCCCCGGAGACGGTGCTGGCGGCCTGCGAGAAAATCTTGTCCGCAGAGGTTAAAGAATTGATATAATGAATCATTGGCAGCCCAGCGTTTAAACTGCAAATCGTTGGCCCCATTCACGGAGAAAAGATGCTCGACGACCTCACCGGCAAAGTAGCTCTGGTCACCGGGGCCTCCAGGGGCATCGGCCAGGCCGCGGCCTTCGCCCTGGCGGAGGCCGGCGCCGATGTCGCCGTGAGTTACCGCCAGCGGGAGGCTCAAGCCCTGGAAACCGTCAGGGGCATCGATCGCCTGGGGCGTCGGGCCATTCCGGTCCGCGCCGACGTCTCCCTGGCCGCGGAAGTGGCCGACATGGCGGCGGTGATCGAAGCGAACCTGGGCCAGGTGGATATCCTGGTGAACAATGCCGGCATCGTCAGCGCCAAACCACTTCCGGAGATCAGCGAGGCTGACTGGGACGAGATGCTGGCGGTGAACCTCAAGTCCGCCTTCCTGGTGACCCAAAGGGTGCTGCCGGGCATGCGGGCCCGGCGTTGGGGACGGATCATCAACCTCTCTTCGGTGGCGGCCCAGACCGGTGGGGCCACCGCGCCGCACTACGCCGCCTCCAAGGCGGGGCTGCTGGGGCTGACCCACTCTTACGCCCGCCTGCTGGTCAAAGAAGGGATTACGGTGAACGCCATCGCCCCGGCCTTGATTGAGACCGAGATGGTCACCGGCAACTTGAACGCCACCCCCATGATGATCCCGGTGGGCCGCTTCGGGACGCCGGAGGAAGTGGCCGCCGTGGTAGTGCTATTGGCCCGGGACGGCTATATCACCGGCCAGACCATCAACGTCAACGGCGGCTGGTACATGAGTTGATCAAGCCGTGAGCTTGCAGCCGTCAGCTTTCAGCTTTCGCGAAAATGATTTATGCAGGGTGGGCGCCGCCCCCACCAAAAAATGGAGGTCTCATGCCCATCAACCAAGAATTGCTGGAGATCCTGGCCTGCCCCAAATGCAAGGGCGACCTCAAGCTGACGGAGAAGGAAGACGGCCTCATCTGCTATAAATGCCGCCTCCTTTATGAAATCAAGGACGACATCCCCATCATGCTCATCGAAGAGGCCAAACCGTTGCAATGACAGTTTTTGGTTTTCGGTAACTGCTAAGAGCCATCCCGAAAACGAAAAACAGAAAATGGAAAACTATCTGTGCCGTCCCTTTCCATCACCATCATCGCCATGAACCAGGAGGGCAACATCGGCGACTGCCTGCAATCCGTGAGCTTTGCCGATGAGATCGTGGTGGTGGATGGCGGCAGCTCCGACCGCACCGTGGAGTTGGCCCGCAAATATACGGACCGGGTGATTACTGCCCCCTGGCAGGGTTTTGCCGGGACCAAAAATTTCGCCCTGGATCAGGCCCGGATGGACTGGGTCTTTTCTCTGGACACGGACGAACGGGTGCCGCCGGCCCTGGGGCAGGAAATCCTGGCGGTGGTCCGGGCCGACGGACCCCGGGACGGCTACCGGGTGCCCCGGAAGAATTACCTGGGCGGTCGTTGGGTCAGGCGGCTGGGCTGGTATCCCGACTACACCTTGCGGCTGTTCCGCCGGGGCCGGGGCCGCTTTCGGGAGCGGGAGGTCCACGAAGAGGTGGAAGTGGCCGGGCCGCGGGGGATCTTGCGCACCCCCCTGGATCACTATTCCTATAACGATCTCCGGGAATACGCGGCGCGCCAGGAGCGCTACGCCCGGCTGGCCGCCCGGGAGATGGCCAGCCGCGGCCGCCGCCCCCTCCCGGGGGAGCGGTGCTGGCGTCCATTTTTTACCTTCTGGAAGCTCTATTTCCTGAAGGCCGGGTTTTTGGAAGGCTCTCTGGGAATGTCCCTGGCCATCCAGGGCAGCCGCTACAATTTTTTAAAATATCACTATCTGCTGGAACTGACCCGGGGGAAGGACCTCGATGCCCATTGATCCCAGCGCCCACATCGCCGCCAACGTGGAACTGGCCCCCGACGTTACGGTGGGTCCCGGGGTCATTATCGATGGCCCCAGCCGCATCGGGGCCGGCACCCGTATCCTGGCCCACGCCTATATCGGTCCCCATACCTCCATCGGCCAGGACAACCTCATCGGCTTCGGGGCCATCATCGGCTACGAGCCCCAGGACTACGCCTTCGAGGGCGCGGAGAGCTACACCGTCATCGGCGACCATAATCTCATCCGGGAGTACGTCACCATCCACCGGGGCACCAAGCCCGGAAGCGCCACCCGGGTGGGAAACCACAATTTCCTCATGGCCCTGAGCCACCTGGCCCACAACTCCTCCCTGGGGAACCACGTCATCGTGGTCAACGGCGCCCTGGTGGGCGGCTACGTGGAGGTGGCCGACCGGGCCTTCATCTCCGGCAACTGCCTGCTGCACCAGTTTATCCGGGTGGGGACCCTGGTGATGATGCGGGGCGGGGCCCGAGCCTCCCGGGATCTGCCGCCCTACAGCAACATCGACGACACCCACACGGTCAAAGGCCTCAACCTGGTGGGGTTGCGCCGGGCCGGGTTTACCGCGGCCCAAATCGCCCCCCTGCGCCAGGCCTACCAAATCCTCTTCGGACGCCGCGCTAACCTGGCCAGGGCCCTGGAGCAGGTGGAAGCCGAGGCGCCCCAGACTCCGGAGGTGGCCCACCTGCTGGCCTTCATCCGCGCCTCCAAACGGGGAGTGGCCATGGGCCCCCGCCAGGTCCGGAAGGACGATGAGTTCTAAACGCATCCTGGTGATCAAGTTGAAGCAGCCCGGAGACGTGCTGGTGTCCACCCCGGTGATCGCCGCCCTCAAAGAGGCCTGGCCCCACTGCCATCTGACCTACCTGGTCCCTAAGGGGACCGGAGAGATGGTGGCCGGGCACCCGGGGCTTGACGACCTGCTGGTGGTGGAGCGGCGCCAGGAATCCTGGGGGGAGGCATTGGGCCTGGTCCGGGAACTGCGCCGCCGCCGCTTCCACCTGGTCCTGGAACTCTCCGGCGGCGACCGGGGGGCCATCTATGCCCGGCTCTCCGGGGCCCCGGAACGGCTGGGCTTCGACCACCCACGCCGGCCTTTCTGGCAGCGCCGCGGCTGCTTTACCCGCCTCCTGCCCCGGCCAGCGGTCAGGATGCACCTGGTGAACCAGAACCTGGAGGCCGTGCGGGCCCTGGGCCTCTCACCCTCAAGACCGCGGCTGCAGTTTTATTGGGATCGGCAGGTGGAAGAGCGCACCCGGGAGCTGCTGGCTTCCCTGGGGTTGGCCCCCCGCACCTTTGTGGTGATGCACCCCGGGGCCGGCTGGCGCTTCAAGTGCTGGACCTCCCGGGGTTACGCCCGGGTTTTGGAGGCCCTGCAAGGCGAATGGGGACTGCCGGTGGTCCTCACCGGCAGCCGGGCGGCGCACGAGCAGGAGCTGTTAGCCGCCATCCTGCGGGAGAGCCGGCTGGCCCCCATCAATCTGGCCGGCCGCCTCACCCTCAAGGAACTGGGGGCCCTCATCCAGCGGGCCCGGTTTTTCTTCGGCGTGGACAGCGCCCCCATGCATCTGGCCGCGGCAGTGGACACCCCGGCGGTGGCTCTCTTCGGCCCCAGCGGCGCGTTTAACTGGGGGCCCTGGGGCGAAGGCCACCTGGTGCTCCAGAAGGATTGGCAGTGCGTCCCCTGTGGGCGGGACGGCTGCGAGGGCTCCAAGATCAGCCGTTGTCTCACGGAAACCGAGCCGGAGGAGGTTCTGGAGGCCATGGCCCGGCACTTCGGTAGGGGCGACCCGCTGGGTCGTCCTATCCAACCTTGAAGACGGAGGTTTGCTGTTTTCTGTTTTCCGTATTTGGTTTTCGGTTTTCGGTTGGTTAAGAATTCCGATGGCACATGCCCCGGCAGGGGCTTTTTGAGATCACGGCGGCCAGGGGCCGCCCTGGATACTGACACACAAATTTAACCAGACCTTCTCACCTTCATAGCCTCTCTCCCGCCGCTTTGCGGGGGAGAGCGCTGGAGTGAGGGGGGATAGAGGAGATGAAACCATGGCCCGCATAGTGGGTGACCGGCTTTTGGTCAATGTGGCCCGGAAACCCGGGGAAGAGCAGATCATCGACCTGATGCAGCTTTTCAACCGCAACCCCAACCGCATCATCGCGGTGGCCGGCACGGTGGGGGCCGACGGGGCGCCCAACACCTGTCCCGTAACCCTCATCTACGCCAAGGACGAGCGCACCCTGCTGTTGGCCACCCTGAGGGCCAGCACCACCACTGCCAATCTGCGCGGGGACGGCCGGGTTTCCCTGGAAATCCTGGGCTCCGAGGATCTGGTGCTGGGCATCCAGGGCCGCGTGCGGCTCCTCAAGGAGCCCATGGCCATGAGTGACGCCATGGCCATGTGGGAGGTTAAGGTGGAGAAGGTCAAACAGGACACCTCCCCGGCCCAACGGGTCATCCAGGGCCCCGCCTCCCTGCCCCGCTCGGAGAAGGCCGGGGAATTTGAGCAGGCTGCCATTGCCGAACTCGTGGCCGCGGCCAGAGGCGCCGCCACTTGAGCCGTTAACAGGCAGCGGCGGCGTAAGGGCGGCTGAGAGCATCTCCCGCAGGGGCGGAGCTGGCCCTGCCGCATGTCTGGTCATGGCGCCGCCAGCAATCCCTTGCAGCTCCCCGGGCTGGAAAGCCTGGGACACCCAAAATACCGGCCCGGGCGAGATGCCGGTGCTACCGGAAATCCATGAAAATCGCCATGTTGAGGCAGAGGGTGGGGGGGCCCGGCGGGGCCGAGACCACCGTGCGACACCTGGCCCGGGGGCTGGCGGCGGCGGGCCACCAGGTGGCGGTTTACGGCAGCGAGGCTGATGACACCGCCCGGGCCGCCCTGGGCCCGCAGGTGGGTTATGTGCCGGTGCCGGTGTGGCCCGGCAAGACGGGCCGTCTCCTCTCCTATGCGGTTGGCGCCCGCCGGCTCCTGGAAAAGGCCGGCCCCCAGGTGGTTTTCAGCCTGGAACGCACCCTGTCCCCCCAGGTTTATCGGGCCGGGGACGGCTGCCACCGGGAGTGGCTCAAGCTGCGCACCCCCTTTCTCTCCCCCGCCGCCCGGGCCTTCCAGGGTCTCAGCCTGTTCCATCGGGTGATGCTGGCCCTGGAGGAGCGCCTCTTTGCCGAATCCGGCCCCCGCCGGGTCATCGCTAATTCCCGTCAGGTGAAGGAGGAGATCATCCGCCATTACCAATTGGACCCGCAAAGGTTGGCGGTGATTTACAACGGCCTGGACCGGCACCGATTCCGGCCCCTCGAAGAACCACAGCGAGCGGCACTGCGGGCCGGGCTGGGGGCGCCGGCCGGCCCCCTCGTGTTATTCGCCGGTTCCGGGTTTGGTCGCAAAGGTTTGACCTATCTCCTCGAGGCCTTTGGCGGTCTGCGGCATAAAGGAGCGGTCCTCTGGGTGGTGGGCAAAGGCGAGCCCGCCTCCTATCAGCGACAGGCGCGGCGGCTGGGGGTGGCGGCGAGCCTCAAGTTTTGGGGACCACAGGCCGACCTGGCGCCCTTTTACCAGGCCGCCACGGTGCTGGCCCTGCCCACCATCTACGATCCTTGCAGCAACGTGGTCCTGGAGGCCCTGGGTTGCGGCCTCCCGGTGGTCACCACCGCGGCCAACGGCGCCTCCGAATTCCTGCGCCCCAATGGCCACGGGGAGGTCCTGGGGCGAGCCGATGACGTCCCCGGCTTGACCCGGGCTTTGGAGGAATATCTCTCCCGGGGCGAGGACCCGGAGGTGCGCCGGGCTGCGGCCGCCGCGGTGGCGCACCTGAGCTGGGAGGCCGCGGTAAATCAGACCCTGTCGGTGCTGGAGGAGGCCGCGGCCCTAAGCAGACCATGATTGCCCTATACTTCGACGGCTCCCTGACCTTGAAAGAGCTACCCATCCCCGCAGCCTTTAAATCCGGGGAGGTCCTGATCCGGGTGCGTCTGGCCGGGGTGTGCGGCAGCGACCGGCAGATTCTCCTGGGCTACCACGGCTTTCGCGGGGTGCCGGGGCACGAGTTCGTGGGGGTGGTGGCCGGCCCAGACGGTTCTCCCTGGCTGGGCCAGAGGGTGGTGGGAGAGATCAACCTGGGCTGCGGGACCTGCGACCTGTGCCGGGAGGGCCTCTCGCCGCACTGCCGGAAGCGCCGGGTTCTGGGCCTCAAAGGCCATGACGGGGCCTTCGCCCAATACCTGACCCTCCCGGCGGGCAACCTCCATCTCGTGCCCCCGGAGGTCCCGGACCAGGCCGCGGTCTTCACCGAACCCCTGGCCGCGGCCCTGCAGGTCGCCTACAGCGTCGGGATTTCCCCCGGGGAACGGCTGCTGGTGGTGGGGGACGGGCCCCTGGGCCTGCTGATCTCCTGGGTCCTGGCCCTGCGGGGCGCCTTAGTGCAGTTGGCCGGCCACCATCCGGAACGCCTGGCGCTGGCCCGCCCTTACGGAGTGGCCACCTTTCTGGAACAGGACCTGCCCGCCGGGGATTATCACACGGTGGTGGAGGCCAGCGGCTCTCCGGGAGGGTTGACCCTGGCCCTGGCCCGGGTCCGCCCCCGAGGCGCGGTGGTGCTGAAGAGCACTTATGCCGGCGCCTTTCTCCTGGAGCCGGCGGCGCTGGTGGTGCCGGAGGTGCGGCTGGTTGGCTCCCGCTGCGGCCCCTTCCCGGAGGCCCTGCGCCTGTTGCGCCGGGGTTGGGTGGACCCCCGGCCCCTGATTGGCCGCACCATTCCCCTGTCCCAGGGGGTGGCGGCCCTCACCACGGCCCGGCTTCCGGCAGAACTGAAGGTCTTGATCGACTGTGGCGAAGGTTCTGATTCTCCGTAATCCAGCGCCAATTCCAGCCAGACGCCCCCCGGCTCCGGGGGATGCGAGGGTTCACCAGGCGGTCTCGAAGTACGAAAAGTTAGATTTATTAATAAATGGGGCGGGGCCCTCTCTAACTAGAAGAAGTCCATTATGGGAACCCGGTTTTTTATCTTGGAATATGAAGTGACTCCGGGCGGCAACGTGGCCGAAGGCCTGCCCCGGCTGGGGTTGGAAGTGCTCTCCCCCATCTGGCAGGGGGAGAACCTGATCCTGGATTACCCCGACGGAGAGAGCCACACCCTAATCGGCTGGCAAGGCCCCGGTGGCGGCGGCCCCTGCCCCCTCAGGGTCTTCTGGACCCGCCAGCGGCCAGGGGCGCCGGCCGTCTGCCTGGCCATCGGCGGGGACGCCGGCCTGCGCAACGCCACCAGCGGCCAGGGCTTGCCCTTCCTGGCCCTGGCCGCTAGCATGATCCCCCGGCAGGTCATGGAGGTCATCGGCCCGCGGCCGGAGGCGCCGCCTTTGCTGCTGGTTTAGTAAAAAAAGTGAAAAAAGCAAAGAAAACCGCCGAGGCGGATAGCCTGCGTGGTCCAGCAATTCCCCGAACTTGACGCTCCCGGGGACTAGAGTTATGATAATCTTGTTGCCAAGTTATTGGAAATTCTTCCACTAATCGGAGCCTTCCATGCGCAAGTGTTGCTCCTTGATCTTGCTCTTCCTGGGACTGGCCCTAACCGTGCCCGCGGGGACGGGGCCGCCAGGGCCCGGCCCGGCGGCAGCCGCCTCCGCCGCCACGGGGCTGCAATCCGACTTTGTCCGGGTGGCCCAACAGGTGATGCCTTCGGTGGTTAGCCTGAAGGCCGTCAAAGTGATCCAGACTGAGCCCTCTGGGTCCCAGCAGGATTTCTGGCGGGGTACCCCCTATGAAGGGACGTTCCGGGAAACTGGCGGGGGCCGCACCATCCGCCAGGTGGGACAGGGCTCCGGGATTATCATCGACCCCAGGGGCTATATCCTGACCAACAGCCACGTGGTGGCCGGATCCCAGGAGATTCAGGTGAAACTCTTTGATGGCCGCGAACTCCGGGGCCGGTTAGTAGGCTACGACAAAAAGTTTGACGTGGCCCTGGTCCAGGTGCAGGCCCAGGGGTTGAAGCCCGCGACCCTGGGGGACTCCGACAGATTGCAGGTGGGCCAGTGGGCCATCGCCATCGGCAGCCCTTACGGGCTGGAGCACACCATGACCGTGGGTATTATTAGCGCCACCGGCCGCCGGGGTCTGGGCACTGGCCAATACAGCGACTTCATCCAGACGGATGCCTCCATCAACCCCGGCAACAGCGGCGGCCCCTTGCTGGACATCGACGGCCAGGTGGTCGGCATCAATACCATGATGGCCCAAGGGGCCCAGGGTATCAGTTTTGCCATCCCCATCAACGTGGCCCGGCGGGTCATTGCCGGCCGTATGAGATGAGGCCGGGCCAGCCGCGGCTTTGAACCTCCGACTATGGGGGGCGCGGTTTCAAGCCGTGCCCCTGAATTTTTCTTGGACGCCTTAGAGCGAAGCAGGTTCCGCCCTCATCCCGAGCCGGATTTCCCGTCTGGTCCGGTTGAACCGGCTAATCCGTCCTGATCTTCAAGAAGTTTATTCTAGTGTTGTGCTTCGTAAATGGTATGGCATTAAATCAAGGAAACCTAAATTCCAAGGGTATTAAAGTCCCCCTTTGGAAAAGGGGGATTTAGGGGGATTTCAGGAGGTTATTTTAAATCCCCCCTGTCCCCCTTTGGCAAAGGGGGTTAAAAAACCGTACTTTGAAATGTCTTAGCAATTATGAAGCAGCAAACTAGTTCCCGGGGCCGGGTAACCCAGCCCCTTCCTCACCCGGTTAGGGTTGTCGTCTGCCGTTCAGCCTTAATATTTTTTCTGTCCAGGCGTATAATAAAGATCGTTTTCCACGCTGAACCAGCGAGAGGAGAGGAGCATGCGCCAATATGTCATTCATCCACTGGTGGTGGGGGCCAACGAAACCGACCAGGGCGTCATGACCTATATGAAGGGCTATGGCAAAAGGATCTGGATACCCATCTACGTCTTTTACCTGGAAGGGGGTCCGGAAAAAATCCTGGTGGATACCGGCCTGGAGCAGTTCATGGTGCCGCCGGCGGTTGCGGAGCAATACGGCCTGAAGATCCAGGAGTTCGAGGAGGCCCTGGGCAGCTACGGCCTCAAGCCCGGGGATATCGACATCATCATCCACACCCACCTGCACAACGACCACTGCGAAAATGACTACAAGTGCAGCAACGCCAGAATTTACGTACAGCAAAAGGAGTACGACTTCTTTCAAAATCCCCATCCCATTGACCACCGCTACTTCCCGGACCTGCTGGATGGCCTGGAGATCGTGCCGGTGGAGGGGGACGCCGAGATCGTCGAGGGCATCCAGGTGCTCCTCACCCCAGGGCACACCGTGGGCGGACAATCGGTGGTGGTGAACACCAGCCGGGGCAAGGCGGTGATCACCGGGTTTTGCTGCAACGAGCAGAACTTTCCCGCCAAGGGTCCAGCGGTGCCCTCGGGAGTGCATCTCAATGTGATCGACGCCTATGAGAGCGCCCAGCGGGTCAGGGAGATGGCGGACATCCTCATTCCTCTGCACGACCTGGCAGTGGGCCGGCAACACAATATTCCGGATGACTAGTGTTGTGCTTCGTAAATGGTATGGCATTAAATCAAGGAAACCTATGTTCCAAAGGTATTAAAGTCCCCCTTTGGAAAAGGGGGATTTAGGGGGATTTCAGGAGGTTATTTTAAATCCCCCCTGCCCCCCTTTTGGAAAGGGGGGTTAAAAAACCGTAATTTGAAATATCATAGCAATTATGTAGCATCACAATAGAGGCAGTTTTCTGCTTTCTATTTTCTGCCTTGAAAAATTGTGAAGCATTGGAGGCGCAGGCGTCCCTGGAAAAAAACCTGTGCCTCCCCCCATTCCTGCAGGAGGGGATGCCGATGGCTGGACTTGGCAGGCTCTTGGCAGCCGCCGCCCTGGTGCTGGCCTTTGCCGGGGCGCCGCGGGCGGCCACGGACATCCGCATCAACCCGGTACCGCCCCAGGTCCAGCCCCAATGGACCCCGGTGCCCAACGCCCCCGGGGTCGATTGGGCCCCCAACCTCCCCACCGACGTCTTCCGCCACGGGACCAGATATTACTTTTATTGGGAGGGCTATCTCTATCAGGGGAAGAGGCCCAGCGGCCCCTGGAAGTCGGTAATCAATCCTCCCGCCTGGTTCTCGGAAATCGACCCGCTCTATTTTAAGACGGTGAAGAAAGCGCAGCCGGCCGGGTCAGCCGCGCCCCCGGGCCCGGGGCCCTCGGCCCCGGAGGCGCTCCCCCCGGCAGCGCCCTTGCCTCCTCCCCCGGGGGCAGCCCCCTCGTCTCCCCCAGGGGCCCCCAATCTCCCCAAGGTGATGTGACGGCAGGACAGCATCTGCGGGGCGGCAGTGGCGACCCCTCCGGAAAGTCAAAGGCCTCGCAGCAGGGACGGAAAACGGGGGGGGGAGCCAGTAGTGTCCGGCAACAAAATTGCAAGGGGGAAGATTACACTATCTCGCAGTTAAACTCTAGACCATTTTAATTTTAACGATATCAACATATTATATCGATGCAACTAAATCCCCTCTCCCCTGCGAGGGGACGACACCGGGTGAGGGGTGGCTTCAGCGGCCGTTGCCTACCCCCCTCACCCTGCCCTCTCCTCCCAAGGGGGGAGAGGGAAATAGCTTGTAAATTCCATGAAATAACACGTAGGGGCGACCCGCTGGGTCGCCCAGGGCAGTGAGCAAAACCTGGGGGCGCACCCCAAACCAGCTTCATTAGCTGATGGGCATGCCTTAGTTCAAAAAGATCTCCGGTTTTGGTGGGCAGTGCCCACCCTACGTGCCTCATAGCAAAAACCTTGCCGGACACTACTGGGGGGGAGCGCCTCTCAGATATCTAGCTTGGCGGCAATGGGGATGCGCCGCCCCATGCCGAAGGCCTTGGAGGTGACCTTCAGGCCCGGGGCCGCCTGCCGCCGTTTGTACTCACTGCGGTCAATGGCCTGGATCACCCAACGCACCGTGTCGGGCTGGAAGCCCCGGTCGACAATATCCTGGTAGGAGCAGCGCTGCATCAGGTAATAATCCATGATCTGGTCCAGGATTTCATACGGCGGCAGGGTATCCTGGTCCTTCTGGTCGGGGCGCAGCTCCGCGGATGGGGCCCGCCGGAGGATCTCCTCGGGGATCAGCTGCCGCTCCCGGTTGAGATGGTGCGCCAGCTCGTAGACCATGGTCTTGGGGACGTCGGCCAGGACGCTCAGGCCGCCGCTCATGTCGCCGTAAAGGGTGCAGTAGCCCACCGCCAGTTCGCTCTTGTTGCCGGTGGACAGCACCATGTGCCCGAACTTGTTGGAGATGGCCATGAGGAGGTTGCCCCGGATACGGGCCTGGATGTTTTCCAGAGTCACCTCAATTTTTTCCAACTGCAGCAGCTCTTTCAGAGATTCCCGGTAGCACTGGTACACGGGAGTGATGGAGATCAGCCGCGCTTCCACCCCGAGGTTGGCCGCCAGTTTGCGGGAATCCACGATGCTTTCCCGGGCCGTGTAGGGAGAGGGCATCAGGACCCCCAGGACGTTTTCCGGCCCCAGGGCCTGGACCGCCAGGCAGCAGGTGACCGCCGAGTCCACCCCGCCGGAGAGCCCCACCACTGCCTTGCTAAAGCCGCACTTTCTGAGGTAGTCCCCGAGACCTAAAACCAGGGCCTGGCACACCGCGGCGATGGGTTCCATGGGCACATAGAGGCCCAGGGCGCCCGGTTGCCCCAGATCCACGGTGACCACCGCCTCCTCAAAGGAGGGCAGGACCGCGATGGCCTCTCCGGCCCGGTCCAGGGCCAGGCTGGCGCCGTCAAAGATGAGTTCGTCATTGCCCCCCACCTGGTTGAGGTAGACGAAAGGCAGGTGGTAGCGCCGGGCGTGATTGCGGATGAGCCGGTACCTCTGCTCCTGTTTGCCCACCTGGAAGGGTGACCCCGAGATGTTGATCAATACCGAGGCGCCCTGTTCCGCCAGCACCTTGATGGGGTCCAGGGGATAGAGCTGGCGAAACCAAAGCTCCGGTTCGTACCAGGCGTCTTCGCATACGGAGATCCCCAGGGATTCCCGCGCCAGCGCCACCACCCGCACCTGTGCGGCCGGATCGAAGTAGCGGCTTTCATCGAAGACATCGTAGGCGGGCAGCAGCGATTTGTGCTGCTCAAACAAGATCTTGCCGCTGCCGATCAACACCGCGGCGTTGATCAGCCCCTTGCCGGTATCCCGGCCGCTGGGCAAAGGCGCGCCCACCAGTAATGCGGTCCCGGGGTGGCGCGCGGAGGCTTCCACCAGATGGGCCAGCGCCTGCTGCACCTGCCGGATGAGGGAGGGGTTCTCCAGCAGGTCCCGGGGGGGGTAGCCCACCAGGAACAGCTCCGAGAAGACGATGAGGTCGGTGGCGCCGCCGTGTTGAGCCAGGGTCTCCATGACCTTCCGGAGATTGCCGGCAACGTCCCCCACGGTGGGGTTCAGCTGGGCCAGGGTGACTTTCATGACCGCGTCCCCGTGCCTCCATCTTGGAGCAGGTTGGTTTTTGCCGAAAGCTGAAAGCTGACTTGCTGAAAGCCGCTAATCCAGTTCGTACTCCCTGCGCCAGTCCTTCTCTTCCTGCCAGGGGGGCTGGCTCGCTTTATCGAACAAAAAATCCCCCAGGACCAGGTAGTCCATCTCGGTGCGCATGAAGCATTGATAGGCGTGCTCCGGGGTGCAGACGATGGGCTCGCCCCGGACGTTGAAGCTGGTATTGACGATGAGACCGCAGCCGGTCTGTTCCTGAAAGGCCCGGATCAGGCGCCAGTACTTCTCGTTGGTCTCCCGGTGCACCGTCTGGATGCGGGCCGAATAATCCACATGAGTGATGGCCGGCACCTCCGAGCGCAGGTGGTAGAGGCGCTGGAAAAGCTCCAGGTTTTCATAGTCCGGCGGCAAGGGCCGGCGCTTCTCCTCCCGGACCGGGGCAACCAGCAGCATGTATGGGGAAGGGGTCTCCAATTCGAAATACTGGCTGCACTCCTCCATCAGCACCGAAGGTGCGAAGGGGCGGAAGCCCTCCCGGTATTTGATCTTGAGATTGAGGCGCTTCTGCATCTCCGGGTGCCGGGGGTCGCCCAGGATGGAGCGGTTCCCCAGGGCCCGGGGCCCGAACTCCATGCGGCCCTGGAACCAGCCCACCACCTGGCCCTGGGCCAGCAAGGCCGCCACGTCTTTGCTGAGGTCATCGAAATTTTGGTAACGCTTATAGGGGGCCTGCCACCTGCGGGTCAGCCGCACGATCTCGTCAGCCCCGAACTCCGGTCCCAGATAGGCGCCCTGCATCTGGTCCATGGCCGGGTTGGGAAGGGAGCGCTCCCGGCCCTGAACGATGTGCCAGGCGGCCAGGGCGGCGCCCAGGGCACCGCCGGCGTCACCGGCGGCGGGCTGGATCCAGAGGTCCTTGAAGGTCCCCCGGCGCAGGAGCTTGCCGTTGGCCACGCAATTCAAGGCCACCCCGCCGGCCATCACCAGGTTGGCGGCGCCGGTGAGCTTCTTGGCGGTGTCCGCCAGGCGCAGGACTATCTCCTCGGTGACCTGTTGGATGGCCAGGGCCAGGTCCATATGGCGCTGGTCCAGGTGGCCCTCCCGGGGCCTGGGCGGCAGCCCGAAGAGCGAGGTCCACTTGTCGTCGTGGCACATGGTGAGGCCGGTGGCATAATTGAAATAGTCCATGTTGAGGAGCAGGGAGCCGTCTTCCCGGATATCCACCAGCTCCTCCAGGATCAAATCCCGCCAGCGCCGGGTCCGATCCGAGTCGGGGTTGCCATAGGGCGCCAGGCCCATGAGCTTGTATTCGCCGCTGTTGACCTTGAAGCCGCAGTAATGGGTGAAGGCGGAGTAGAGCAGCCCCAGGGAATGGGGGAAGTGCAGCTCCCGCAGGATGGTGATCTCCCTACCCTGGCCGAAGCCGATGGTCGAGGTGGCCCATTCTCCCACCCCGTCCAGGGTGAGGATGGCCGCCTCCTGAAAGGGCGATGGGTAAAAGGCGCTGGCCGCGTGGGACAGGTGGTGTTCGGGGAACACTATCCGGGGCCGGCCTTCCCCCACCTTGGCCAGTTCCTCCCGGAGCAGGGAGCGCATCAACAATTTTTCTTTGATCCACACCGGCATGGCCATGAGGAAGCTCCTCAGGCCTCGGGGGGCAAAGCCGTGGTAGGTCTCCAGCA
>JBKQKO010000020.1:0-41574 GCA_052147455.1 Desulfobaccales bacterium
GGATTCCCTACACCCTGATCCCCGACGGCGCCGCGGCCACCTTGATGCACCAGGGCCGGGTGGACCTGGTGATCCTGGGGGCGGATCGTATCGCCGGCAACGGCGACACCGCCAATAAGATCGGCACTTACAGCCTGGCGGTCCTGGCCTACCACCACGGCATCCCTTTCTATGTGGCCGCGCCCTTGTCCACCTTCGATTTCACCATTGCCGACGGCAGCCACATCCCGGTGGAAGAGCGCTCCGGAGAGGAGGTCACCCACCTCAGAGGTGAGCCCGTGGCTCCGGCCGGGGCCCCGGCCTTGAATCTGGCCTTCGATGTTACCCCCAGCGATCTGATTTCGGGTATAATTACTGAAAAGGGAGTGCTGAAGCCCCCCTATACCTCCAGTATTAAGCCTTTTCGGCCGCAGGAGTGAAGTATGCGTTACCGGTCTTTGCCTCTGGCGATCCTGCTAATCTTCGCCGCCTGGCTGCCGGCCTGGGCCGGCGGGCCTTATAACTTCCGTCCGCCGGCCACCGCCAGCGGCATCGACCCCCAGGCGATTACGGTGATCGGCGCCCCGCAGCATCATCTGACCAGGAAAGGGGAAGACCTCCTGGACATCACCCGGCACTATGACCTGGGGTGGACGGAAATCGGCGCCATGTACCGCAGTTGGGACCCGTTCCTGCCGCCGCCGGGCGTCAATCTGCTCATCCCCACCCTGTGGATCGTCCCCACCGGCCATGATGCCCAAATCCTGGTGAATACCGGGGAGATGCGGCTGTACTACTTCGTCAACCACGGCACCCAGGTTTACACCTATCCCATCGGCATGGGGGTCCTGGATTACCGGACCCCTACCGGCAAGTTTACCGTGGTGCAGAAGAAAGTGAATCCGGATTGGTACATCCCCAAGGAGTTACAAGCCAAATACGGCGAGGCGGTCATGCCCGCCGGGCCGGATAACCCCATGGGCGCCTTTAAACTGGGGTTGTCCTGGGGAGACTACGGGATTCACGGCTGCAACCTGCCCTGGGCCGTGGGCCGGCTGGTGAGCCATGGCTGCACCCGGCTCTATCCCGAGGATATCAAGAAGCTCTTTGCCATGGTTCCCATGGGCACCCGGGTGGAGTACATCTATGAGCCGGCCAAGATCGGCTTTCGCGATGGCCGGGTCTTCCTGTCGGTGCACGATGACGTCTATTTTAAGATCCCCTCCATGCTCCTGCACGTGCTGGGCATGATTGAGCAGCGGGGCCTGGCGAATCAGGTGAATATGCGTAAGGTGTTGCAGACGGTGGAAGAGCAGACCGGCATGCCGGTGGATATCACCCAAGGGGCGGAGGGGGCCGGCAGCCAGCTCAGCCAGTCCAGTTATTGAGGTGAGCCGCATTACCAATCCCGGAATCCGGCCAGAGAAAAGGGGCGCGAGCTGAGGCGCCCCTTTTTTTATGGCATCCTCAGGCGTGCGAGCTGGTGAGCCCTCAAACTGAGAAGAATGAGGGAATAACTTATGGCGTTTAACTGGCGATTTTCGGTTGCCGCAGGCCCTGACAAAAAACCTGCGCCTGGACAGGCGAGACGCCCGTGCCCCCTGAAGATTGCGACCTGGGATAATTCTCTGCGAAAATCCAATCCAGGACAGCCACCTGCGGCAGTCAGACCCCGGTAATTAATGACCCCGGCCTATTCAGGGTAAACCCTCCCCCAAAAGACAGAAGGTGTGGCGGGCTTGCGCCCGACCCACACCCTCTCTCTGAAAAGCGGGGCATAAACCCCAATTGTTGTTAAATTACTTTGCCGGAGCAGCCGGTTCGGCCGGAGCGGCCGGAGCGGCCGGAGCGGCAGCCTTATGGGCCTTTTTCACCGGCGGGCATGCAACTTTCTTGCCCCTTTTGTGGAATTTGTGGTGGTGGACCCTCATCGTTCCAACGTTGGCGCAGCACTTTTCCGCGGCGTCTTCAGCCCTGGCGGCAGCAGCTTCTGCCTTGTCGGCAGCAGCAGCAGCGCGAGGCACAGGGACCTTGGCATCTTGCGCGGCCGCCTCAGCCTTTACGGCCGACGCGGCTGCCCGATCTGCAGAAGCTTTAGCTTGCTGTTCGTACATCGTGCACTGATCGTAGTACGTTTGGCAGCAGCCAGCACCTCCCAGCACCAGGGCAAAGACCGCGAGGAGAGCCAAGGCATAGCCTTTTCTCATTGCCTTCCTCATCGATTACCCCCTCTCGGAGAGTATTACACTCTCCATTAGCAGATCAACCCGGGTGCTACTTCCGCATTTTTTTGGTCAGGCAAGCCTCAGCCTTTGCGGCTGCAGCTTCAGCCCGATCAGCCGCCGCCTCAGCCTTGTCAGCCGAAGCTTTGGCATCAGCCGCCGCCATTTCGGCATTCCGCGCCGCGGCATCCGCCCGCGCAGCCGAAGCCGCCGCTTGATCGGCGTACATCTTGGCTGCATCTACGCTTTTCTTGCAGGCGTCGCAGCAGCCTCCCACCATGACAACGATAAATGCCATGATGATGGCCAAAGCAAACCCCTTCCTTACCAAAGCCTTCCTCATCATTTACCCCCCCTTCTCAAAGAGATAGTTAAAGGTTAAAGATGCCGACATTTAATATCAGCAGCCCTAAAAGATCAAGAAAAATATGGGGCCCCGAGAAAATTTTTTTTGATATGGCGATTTCCGGTACCCATAAGTTCTTGATTTTCATTATAAGATAACTATGTGCAAGAAAATATCAAGGAAAAATCTGCATCCGGGCTATTTTTTTTGCCGGGGCGACCGCTCCAAATTATTTAACCATCTGTTATAATTGCCATTATCCCTAAACATTTTTTTCATAGGGAACCAATTCTCCCCAAGTTTTCCCCACTCGCAGGTCCACCTCCAACGGCACCTTCAGGGGGACCACCTCCTGCATGACCCGGCGGACCGTGCCGGCCGTGGCCGCCACTTCCGACTCCGGCACCTCAAACAGCAGTTCATCATGGATCTGCAGCAGCATTCGGCCTCCCAGGCCCGCGGCCGTCAAGGCCGCTTCCACCTCCAGCATGGCCTCTTTGATGATGTCCGCCGCGGTTCCCTGGAGAGGGGTATTGATGGTGGCCCGCTCCGCCTCCTGGCGCAGCAGGCGGTTGGTGCTCTTCAGGTGGGGGAGGCGCCGCCGCCGACCCAGAAAGGTGGTGACCCAGCCCTGCTCCTGGGCCGCCTTCACGGTTTCCTCCTGATAGGCCTTGACCCGGGTGTGGCGAGCGAAATAGCGTTGGATGAACTCACTGGCCACCCGCTGGGGCGCCCCCATTTGCTTGGCCAGGCCGAAGGGACTCATGCCGTAAATGATCCCGAAGTTGACCACCTTGGCCTGGCGCCGCATCTCGGAGGTCACCAGTTCCGGATGGATGGCGAAGATCTCCGCCGCGGTCTGCCGGTGGATGTCGATCTTTTCCCGGAAGGCCTTCAGGAGCACCGGGTCTTCCGAAAAGTGGGCCAGGAGCCGCAGTTCCATCTGGGAGTAATCAGCCCCCAGGAAGACATGGCCCGGGGCCGGGATAAAGGCCTGGCGCACCTGGCCCCCCAGTTCTCCCCGCACCGGAATATTTTGCAGATTGGGGTCCCGGCTGGAGAGCCGCCCGGTGGCAGCCACCGACTGCAGGAAAGTGGTATGGATGCGGCCGCCGGCGGGATCGACCAGCTTCAGGAGGGCCTCCACGCAAGTGGATTTTAGCCTTCCCATGGTGCGGTATTCCAGGATCTTGGCCGGCAGCGGGTGCTCCGCCGCCAGAGTCTGAAGCACCTCCACGTCGGTGGACAGGGCCTTGCCCTTGGTCTTCTTCTGGGGGGTGAGATGCAACTTTTCAAAGAGAATCCGGCCCAACTGCTGGGGGGATTGGATCAGGAAGGTCTCTCCCGCCAAGTCATAAATCTCCTTCTCGAGCCGCTGCATCTCGGTTTCCAAATCCCGGCCGAAACGCCGGAGGAAATCCTGGTCCAGGCGGATGCCCCGGGCCTCCATACGGGCCAGGGTGGTCAACAGTGGCAGCTCCAGGTGGGCGTAAAGCTCCCATAGACCCTCCCGTTCCAGCTCGCCCTGGAGCAGAGGCCAAAGATTCAGGGCGGCTTCGGCCCGGGAGGCGGCATACAGGCAGCGCAAATCAGTGGGCAGCTCCGCCGCGCCCAGGGGCCGCCCGGCCAACTCCCGGGGCCCGGCCAGGTTGAGATCCAGGTATTGCAGGGCCACGTTTTCCAGGTTCTGCTCATAACGGGCCGGGTCCAGCAGGTAGGAAGCCAGGAGGATGTCGCCGGCCAGGCCGGCGGACGCCTGGCCGAAACGGCCGGCGATCAGCGAGGCCGCCTTCAGGTCTGGGCCCACCTTCGCCACCCCCGGATCGGACCACAAAGGTCCCAGGATCTGCCAGGCCGTCTCCGCGGGCAGCTCCGGACCACAGGGGATGAAGGCCGCCTCCCCAGCCTTCCAGGCCAATCCTATCCCGGCCAGGGGCGCCAGAACCGGATGCTGGTCCCCCAGCAGAAGAAACACTGCCATGGTCCCGGCGACCCGGATATCCGCGGCCACCCGCGCCAAATCCTCACAGCTCCGGACCAGCAGACAGCTCTCGGGAGGCCGGGTGTCGAACCCTATCTCCTTGCCCAGCTTACTGAACTCCAGCTCCACGAACAGGCGCCGCAGACCTTCCCGATCGGGGGGGCCAGGCTGCAAGGCCTCCAGGTCCACCTCCAGCGGTACCCGGCTTTCCAACACCGTGAGGCGGCGGCTCAGACGGGCCTGCTCGGCATATTGGCGCAGGCGGCCGCGCAAGGCCGTCTCCTTGATCTCCTCCAGATGGGCCAAAAGGTTTTCCAGACTGTGGAACCGGGCGATCAGTTTTATTGCCGTCTTCTCGCCGATTCCCGGCACCCCGGGGATATTGTCGCTGGCATCCCCGGCCAGGGCCCGCACCTCCACCAGTTCCTCCGGGGTGAGGCCGTATTGCTCGCGGATGACCCCGGGGTCGAAGCGCACCCCCTTCATGGGATCCCACATCCCCACCCCCTCCTGCACCAGGGGCAGCAGGTCCTTGTCACCGGAGATGATCTCCACTTGAAAACCCTGAGACCTGGCCCGCTGCACCAGGGTGCAGATGAGGTCGTCGGCTTCGAAACCCTCCTGCTGCACGACCGGCAGCCGGAAGCCATTGATGATCTTGCGGATCTCAGGGAGCTGCAAGACGAGATCCTCCGGCATGGGAGGCCGGTGGGCCTTGTAGTCGGGAAAGTCCCGGTGGCGCTGGGTGGGCCCCTTGCTGTCGAAGACCAGGGCGAGATAATGGGGCTGGCGCTCCTTCAAGACCTTGAGGAGCATGGTGGTCACCCCGTAAACCGCGTTGGTGGGAAAACCCGCGGAAGTGGCCAGCCCCCGGATGGCATGGAAGGCCCGGTAAAAATAAGAGCTGATATCGATGAGATGGAGTACCCGGGGTGCCGCAGCCATGGTCGCCCTCCGGGTTCACTTATAATCCTCCCGGCCCCTCCTGTCAATAAAGACCTCAGACCGTGGATCAATGAGGAAACTGGAGACCTTCCTTGCCCCGATCCCGGCTGCTGTCTTCTCTCCCCTCCCCGGTCTGCCGTCTCCACTCTTCTTTGCGGCACTTAACCGGCGTCCCCGGGGGCGCCGCTGAGCCAGAAATTTTGTCGGCATAATGCTTAAAGAATGGTATCTTAACTTAAACTAATCGCTTAGCTGTGAGGTGTCCTATGCCCGAAGAGATCAAAGGCGCACCTCCGATGCCCGACAAGTTCCATCGGGAACTGGCGGACCTGAAGGCCCGGTTGCTGGAACTGGCCCAGGCGGCGGAGGTTGCGATCGAGCTCAGCATCAAGGCGCTTTTGCACCGAAACCCCGATCTGGCCCGACAGGTGATCACCGGCGACCGGGTGGTCAACGCCCTGGAGGAGGCCGTCGACGTCGAATGCGTCCGCCTGATCGCCTTGTTCCAGCCCGTGGCCATCGACCTCAGGCAGTTGATGGCAGTGGACCACATCAGCGCCGAGTTGGAGCGCATCGGCGATTCAGCCACCAACATCGCCGAAGAGGTCCTGAATCTGCAGCATCTGCCGGCCAAGCCCATCCATTATGACCTGGCCCGCATGGCCCAGGATGTCCAGGAAATGATCCACCGCTGCCTGCAGGCCTTTCTCACGCACGACACCCACCTGGCCCGGGAGGTCTGCAAGGCGGACGACGAAGTGGACAGCCTGGACCGCTCCATCATTCATAACTTACTCATGGAGATGATCGCGGACCCGGAGGCCATTACTGCGGGGATATGTCAGGTCAACATCGTCCGCAACCTGGAAAGGGTGGGCGACCATGCCACCAACATCGCCGAACAGGTGGTCTTCATGGTGGAGGGAGAGTCCATCCGCCACCGTTGCCAGGGGTAGCGGTAAAGGCGGCGGCCTGGGGAGGAACGGTCCCCCCGGATTATTAGCACTTTCCGCGAAGTGTTGCTTGGCGGGCAAAAATCCCTCATACTCTTGACAAATACCGCCTGGCTTATTAACTTTTATAGTTGGGATATGGTCATGGCATTGTTAATGAAGCTTTTGGGAGATCGGTACAACCAGGTCCTGAAAACCGTGGTGGCCCAGTACATCGTCACCGGCGAGCCGGTGGGGTCCCGCATGGTGGCCAAGGTTTCGGGCCTCAACCTGTCGCCGGCCAGCATTCGCAACTTGATGATGGATCTGGAGGAGCAGGGCTACCTGCAGCAACCCCATACCTCCGCCGGCAGACTGCCCACTCCCAAGGGTTTCCGCTATTACGTGGATCATATATTGCCCATCCAGGAATTGGGGGCGGGCGTGCAGCAGAAGATCCAGGCGGCCTTTTCGCCGCCAGCCGGCGAACCCCAGGACCTATTCCGGCGGGCTTCCCGGGTGCTCTCCAGCGTCAGCGGCCATCCGGCCCTGGTCCTGGCCCCCCGGCCCCAAGCGACGCGGCTGAAGCATATCCAATTCATCAGCCTGAGTGGCGACGGGATCCTCACCATCATGGTCTCCCAGGACAACCAGGTGCAGACCCGGTTCGTGCGGGGCGAGTTCCGCTACTCCCAAGACCTGCTGGACCGCTTCAGCAACTATCTCAACGAGCTATACCAAAACCTCACTCTGGGGGAGTCCCGCCAAAAGATCCTGGCCAAGATGGAGGAAGAAAAGAGCCTCTTTGACAAAATGGTGTCCCAGGCCTTGAGTCTCAGCCGTCAGGCGCTGCAAAGCGACGCGGGAGAGGAGCTATATATCGAGGGTACCAGCCGCATCCTGGACTATCCGGAGTTTTCCGAGGACGTGGCTAAACTCCGCACCATGTTTCTGGCCTTCGAAGAGAAACATCGGCTCATCAGCCTGCTGGATCAAACCCTGGCCGCCCAGGGGGTCCAGATCATCATCAGCCCCGGCGAGCCCTTTCCCGAGATGCAACTGAGCCTGGTAGCCTCCGCATACGGTTCCCGGCGTGCTTCCTTGGGCTGCCTGGGGATCATCGGCCCCATGCGCATGGATTATGCCCGGCTGGTTCCCATAGTACGCTATACCGCCTCCCTGGTCAGCGACTTGCTCAATGAGCAGCAGAACTGAGCCCTTCGCAAGTTCTGCAGATCCGCGACCTGCCTGGAGTGGATTTTTGCCGGCGAACGAGAAGGAGAGATGGTTTTATGGCCGCAGCCAAACATCACAAGCGAGCACAACCTGAGGGCGCCCCGCAGGCTCCCCCTTTGCCCAAGGCCACCGCGCCGGCGCCGCCGGCCGATATGCCTCAGTTACAGCTCCAGTTGGAAGAAAAAACCAAGGAAGCCCAGGAGAATTACGAGCGCTTCCTCCGGCTTGCCGCGGAAATGGAGAACCTGAAGAAACGGCTGGAGCGGGAGAAGGCCGACCTGCTGCAATTCGCCAACGAAAGTCTGATCAAAGAGCTGCTGCCTGTGGTGGACCATCTGGAGCTGGCCCTGGAACACGGCCGGCAAGCCGCGACCCCAGCCCCGTTCCTGGAAGGTCTCGAACTGGTGCAGCAGGGATTTCTCAAGGCCCTGGCCCGGTTCGGGGTGACTCCTCTGGAGGCGGTGGGCCAGCAATTCGATCCGACCTACCACAACGCAGTGATGCAGGAATCCGCCCCGGAGGTTCCCGACTGCACCGTGCTTAAGGAACTGCAGAAAGGTTACCTGCTCCATGGCCGCCTGTTGCGGCCGGCCATGGTGGTAGTGACCCGCAATACCCAAGAGACTTCATCTCAAACCGATTCTACCGATCAGGAGGAAAGTTAAATGCCCAAAACCATAGGCATTGATTTAGGCACCACCAACTCGTGCGTGGCGGTTATGGAAGGTGGGGAGCCCAAGGTCATCGCCAATGTCGAAGGAGCCCGCACCACCCCTTCGGTGGTGGCCTTTACCGAAACCGGGGAGCGGCTGGTGGGCCAGATCGCCAAACGCCAGGCCATCACCAATCCCTTGAACACCATCTCTTCCATCAAGCGCCTCATTGGCCGCAAATTTGACGATCCGGAAGTGCAGCGGGATATCAAGATCCTGCCCTATAAGATCGTCAAGGCCGACAACGGTGACGCCCACGTGGAGATCCGGGGCCGCACCTATTCCCCGGCGGAGATCTCCGCCATGGTCCTCACCAAGATGAAGCAGACCGCAGAGGCGTATCTGGGGGAGAAGGTCACCGAGGCAGTGATCACCGTGCCGGCCTATTTCAACGATGCGCAGCGCCAGGCCACCAAGGACGCCGGGACCATCTCCGGGCTCAGCGTCCTGCGGATCATCAACGAACCCACCGCCGCCTCCATGGCCTACGGCCTGGAGAAGAAGAAGGAGGAACGCATCGCGGTCTTCGACCTGGGGGGCGGCACCTTCGATATCTCCATCTTGGAGCTGGGGGAGGGAGTCTTTGAAGTAAAATCCACCAACGGCGACACCCATCTGGGGGGCGACGACTTCGACCAGCGCATCATGGGTTTCCTGGCCGACGAGTTTCTCCGGGAGCAGGGTATCGACCTGCGCCAGGACCGCATGGCCTTGCAGCGCCTGAAGGAAGCCGCGGAGAAGGCCAAATGCGAGCTCTCCACCGCCCTGGAAACCGACGTCAACCTGCCCTTCATCACCGCCGACACCTCCGGGCCCAAACATCTGCTGATCAAATTGTCCCGGGCCAAGATGGAGGCCCTGGTGGCGGAGCTGATCGACCAGACCGAAACCCCCTGCCTCAATGCCCTGCGCGACGCCAAGGTCAGCACCAACGAGATCGACGAGGTCATCCTGGTGGGCGGCATGACCCGCATGCCTCGGGTGCAGGAAAAGGTCCGGCAGATCTTCGGCAGGGAGCCCCATAAGGGGGTCAACCCCGACGAAGTAGTGGCGGTGGGCGCCGCCATCCAGTCCGGGGTGCTAAAGGGCGATGTGAAGGACGTGCTCCTGCTGGACGTCACCCCCTTGTCCCTGGGGATCGAAACCCTGGGCGGGGTCTTCACCAAGATCATCGAGCGCAACACCACCATCCCCACCCGCAAGGGCCAGGTCTTCTCAACCGCGGCGGACAGCCAGACCGCGGTGACCATCCACGTGCTTCAGGGCGAGCGGGAGATGGCCGGGGATAACAAGACCCTGGGGCGCTTCGAGCTCTATGGCATCCCGCCCGCCCCCCGGGGCGTGCCTCAGGTCGAAGTCACCTTCGACATCGACGCCAACGGCATCGTTCACGTGGCCGCCAAGGACCTGGGCACCGGCCAGGAGCAGTCCATCCGCATCACCGCCCCCAGCGGGCTTAGTAAGGACGAAATCAACAAGCTGGTGAAAGAGGCGGAACTCCACGCCGAGGAAGACCATCACAAGAAGGACCTGGCCGAGGCCCGCAACCAGGCCGACTCTCTGACCTACACCACCCAGAAGACCCTGGCGGACCTGGGGGACAAGGTGGACCCGGCCACCAAGGCGGATATCGAGAGTCGCATTGCCACCCTGAAGACCGCCATCGAAGCAAACGACCTCCAGGCCATCAAGACCGGCAGTGACGAGCTGCTGAAGGCCTCCCACAAACTGGCGGAGCAGATGTACGCCAAAGCCGGTCCGACTGGCGGCGCTGGCGGCGACGCCGGCGGCGGCGCCGGGGAAGCCGGTCACGAAGAGAAGGACAAAAAACCAGAAGAAGAGGTGGTGGAAGCGGAGTTCGAGGAGGTCAAGTAAGGCGAGAGCTCCTGTTGATCTCGGCAGCCAAACCGAAAGGGCGGGAAATCCCGCCCTTTCTTTTTTTTCCGGCTCTTTAGCCCCGGTCTGCAAATCCCCGGGCAATTTCCTCCACTACTCGGCGGGCTGCCTCAGCCGGAGCGGCAGCCAGGCGGATGGGACGTCCCACCACGATATAATCGGCCCCGGCCTGGATGGCTTCATAAGGGGTGGTGACGCGGCTCTGGTCATCCCCCGGCACCGCGGCCCAGGCCGGCCTGATGGCCGGGCAGACCACCAGGAAATCCGGACCGAAGGCCGCTTTGACCGCTTTGGCCTCGGTGCCGGCGCACACCACCCCATCACAGCCGGCCTCCCTGGCAAGCTTCGCCCTCAGGAGAACCAGTTTAGCAGGATTCCTGGCATACTCCGGGGCAATGCCCACGGCTTCCAGGTCATCCGGCCCCAGGTGGGTAAGAACCGTAACCCCCAGAACCTTGACCCCATTTTTCAGGGCCTCGACACTGGCCTTCAGGGTTTTGCGGCCCTGGTCCACATGAACCGTGGCCAGTTTTGCCCCCTGCATCATCCGGGCTGCCGCGCCTCTGATGGTGGCAGGAATATCATGAAATTTAAGATCGAGGAAATAATCGACGCGGGCCGTGTTGGCCAGGAATTGCAGAAAAGCCGGACCTTCAGCCACAAAGAGCTCCAACCCGACCTTAAAAAGTCCAACCTCGTCTTTTAATAGGGAAATATATCTCTCGGCTTCAGCCTTATTAGGGACATCCAGGGGAAAGATGAGGCGGTCTTTGGGCTGCGGCATTTCAACCCTTTGGGGACAAATTGCGCAATTTTTACCATCCTTCCGGCGCACTAGTCAATCTAATAATTCCAAATCTGACTCCGGGGTTTGGTATTCCTGCCCGGCCAGCCGCCCCCCTGACCCTCCGGCTCCTCAAACAATTACCTTCATTTTCCGTGAATAATTTGTTATTTTTTTTACTTAACCTAACTTCCCGGGTGTTTAGGATATTAAGGATGAAGATTTCCGTGTCCAGGCTTTTGCCCCTCTTCCTGCTGCTCTGGCTACTGCCGGCCTGCGCCGAACTTCCCGGCCTGCCGCCCTCCGGGCGGGCCGTGGAGACGGCGGCTACGGACGAGTCCCTGTTCCAGTCGGCGGAGGCCGATTACCACCGCCAGGCCTACGGCCGGGCCTACCAAAGCTATGCCCAATACCTGGAGCGCTACCCCCGGGGGCCGCACGCCGCCGAGGCTTGCCTGCGGGAAGCGGAGCTGCTGGGGCTTAAGGGTGATTGGCAGGGATCGCTGGGGCTTTATCAGGGCATCCTGGCCCAGCAGCCGGAGCCCGGCGTCGCCCTGAAGGCCCGCTACGGGATTGGCCGGGCCTATTTCAAGCTGGGCCAGTATCAACAGGCAGCCCAGACCCTGGACAGCCTCACCGCGGTGGGGGACCTGCCCCGCTCCCTGTGGTTCTCCACCCAGGCCCTGCTGGCGGAGATCGCCCTGAAGCAAGGCAACATTCCCGACGCCTATTCCCGATTGCGCCTGGCGGCCCAGGATCTGCCTTCTGGTGACCAGGAGTGGTTTGAGGATCTGAAAACCCGGGTGGTGGAAGCGGCCAGTTCCGAAGACCTGAAGAGCCTGGCCGACCTCTATCGGGATAACCCATTGAGCGCCGCCCTGGTTCTGCGCCTGGCCCGCCTCTGCCAGCAGGCCGGCCAATCCGGGGAAACCCAGAAATGGGTTAAACTTTTGCAGGAGCGCTACCCCGGCAGCCCGGAAGCCAGCGCTGGCCAAGGCCTGCTGGCCGGAGGCCCTGGCGGCAAAGTCACCCTGGGGTGCCTGTTGCCCCTGAGCAGTGAACTGAGCAACATCGGTTTCCGGGTGCAGCGAGGCATGGAGCTGGCCGCCCGGGAGGCCCGGGTGGATTTGATCTTTAAAGATACCCCCAACGATCCCGAGACCGTCCGCCAACAGGTGCAGGGATTGGCCCAGGACCCTCGGGTGCTGGCCATCCTGGGACCCCTCAGCGCGGGGATAGCCCAGCCCGCGGCAGCCGCGGCCCAGGGCGCCGGGGTACCCCTGGTGGCCCTCTCCCAGAAGGCCGACCTCACCCAGACCGGCAACCTGATCTTCCATGCCTTTCTCACCCCCCGCCAGCAAGCTCGGGCCCTGGTGCGCCGCGGCACGGAGACGGGCCTGCGGCGCTTCGCCATCCTTTACCCCGATTCTGCCTACGGCCGCGCCTTCCTGCAGGCCTTCCAGGAGGAACTGGCGGCGGCGGGCCAGGAGTTGACCGCCCAGGAGGTGTATGCTCCCGGCACCCAGGACTTCACCCAGGCGTTGACGAGCCTGAAGGAGGCCCTGCTCGCCCAGGCGCCGGAGACCGCGGCAGCCACGGCACTCTTCACTCCGGACGACCCCGCGGCGGTTGCGGCCATCGCCGGGCAACTGGCCAAATCACCGCTGGCGGGGGTCCAACCCCTGGGAACCAACCTGCTGCATAACCCGCAAATCACCCCGGAGCAGTCGGCCGCCCTCGAGGGGGTGTGGTTTTCCGACGCCTTCTTTGCCGGCGACCCGGATCCCGCCGTCCAGGCATTCGTGGCCGCCTACCGCCAAAAATACGGCGAAGCCCCGGATTACCTGGCGGCCCAGGGTTATCTGATGGTCGGGCTCTTCGGAAGGCTGACCCGGTCAGGCGACCCCCTGAGCCGCGCCAATCTGGCCCCCAAACTCCAGTCCCTCAAGGCCGCCTCCGACCTGCCCTGGTTTCGGGGCTTCAGCCCCCAGAGAGAAGAGGAAGCGGCCATCTACCTGCTCACTTTCCAGGATGGCCGGGTGCAGATGCTGGCGCCCCCCGCCGCCAGCCCCGCGTCGGAGTAATGATTACCAAGGTTCCCGGATTCCAGGTGGGGCATGCCAGTGACTTTAAAAACGTCACCGGTTGCACCGTAGTTCTCTGTCCCCCGGGCACGGTGGGGGGTGCCGATGTCCGGGGCTCCGCCGCGGGCACCCGCCAGATGGACACCCTGGTAAAATATCACCTGGTCACCGAGGTCCATGCCGTCCTGATCAGCGGGGGCAGCGCCTTTGGCCTGGACGCGGCCGGCGGGGTCATGGAGTACCTGGAACAGCAGGGCCGTGGCTTCGACGTCACGGTCACCAGGGTGCCCATTGTCCCCACCGCGGTGGTCTTCGACCTGTCAGTGGGCAACCACCAGGTCCGCCCGGACAAGGCCATGGGTTATGCCGCCTGTCAGGCAGCCCGGGGGGAGCCCCAGGGCGACGGCAGCCTGGGGGCCGGCACCGGGGCCACCATCGGCAAGATTCTGGGGATCAACCAGGCCACCAAAGGCGGGTTGGGCACCGCCTTCGTGGAAGGCCCCGATGGCCTGCAAGTGGGCGCCTTGGTGGTGGTCAACGCCATGGGAGACGTGGTGAGCCCGGAAACCGGGGAAATCCTGGCCGGGGCCCGGAAATCTCCGGACAGCCGCGAGTTCGCCGACTCCACCCGGCTGCTCCGCCAAGGGGTGGTGCGCCGCCGGTTCGGGGAGCCCAACACCACCATCGGGGTAGTGGCCACCAATGCCCGCCTCAACCGGGAGGAGGCCAGGAAGATCGCCCAGTTGGGGCACGACGCCCTGGCTCGCTGCATCCGGCCGGTGCATACCCTGTTCGACGGCGACACCATCTTTGCCCTGGCCCACCCCCAGGTCGACTCCGACCTGCAAATTATCGGCTTGCTGGCGGAAACCGTGCTGCAGCAGGCCATCATCCGCGCGGTAAAACGCGCCGACAACTTGGGGGTCCTGCCCTCCTACCGGGACTTGCGGGGGAGGCGGGCCAGGTAGCCAACCCGCGGCCAGCGCCGGCGGGTTTTTCACCAGGCCCGCTAACCGGCGCCCGCCGCAGCTACTCCAACTTCTGGTCTCATCTCTGAAAAATATGACAGATTTATCATTAAAAAAGATCCCGGTAGATCTGGTCGTCTTCGACCTGGATGGCACCCTGGCAGACTCGGTGGCGGATGTGACCAACGCCGCCAACTACGCCTTGCGCCGGCTGGGGCTGCCGGAGCGTTCCCGGGAAGCCGTCAAAGGGATGATCGGCGGCGGCGAGCGGATGTTCATGGAGCGCCTCCTGGGCCCGGGGCGCCGGGCCCTGGTGGAAGATTGCCTGGAACTCTACCTGGACTACTACTCCCGCCATTGCCGCGACCTGACCCGCCTCTATTCCGGGGTGCCGGAAACCTTGGAGAGACTCTCCGGCAAGAAACTGGCGGTGCTGTCCAACAAGCTCCAGCGGCTGACGGAGCAGATCCTGACGGCCCTGGGGATCGCCCGCTTTCTCGACGCCAGTCGCGGCGGTGGCCCCGGGCTGCCCTTGAAACCGGCGCCGGAACCCCTGCTGGCCCTGATCCGGGACCTGCAGGTGGAAGCCGGGCGGACCCTGATGGTGGGGGATAAATCCGCGGACGTGAACTGCGCCCGGGGCGCCGGGGCCCACAGCGCCGCGGTCACCTACGGTTACGGCAACCGGGAATCCCTGGAAGCGGCCAATCCCAATTTCCTCCTGGACCACTTTGCCCAAGTGCTCGAGATCCTTGAGTGATTAAGGCCTGCCGCCTCCGGCCTTCCGGGACTTGCCTGGCGCCCGGCCGGGTGATTTTGTTTGACAGCCAGGGCCAGGAGCACTATATTTTCAAGAGCTACGGCGGTGTAGCTCAGTCGGTTAGAGCATGCGGCTCATATCCGCAGTGTCCGGGGTTCGAATCCCTGCACCGCCACATAATTCACCGAACTTATCAAGAACCTGAGGATTACCATGAAGAAGATCATCACTTTGGCCACCGCGGGGATATTTCTCCTGAGTCTGCAGGGCGCCTGGGCCCAGAAGGAGGTGGCACCGCCGGCGGTGCCCCCCATGCTGGAGGGCCAGAAGCCTCTGGCCACCCCTGAAACCAAGGAACCGGCAGCGCCCCCACAGGGGCAGGCAGAGAAGGCCAAACCCAAGGGCAAGGCCCTTGCTGCCTGTAAACCCGTGAAAAAGAAAACCCCCAAACGAACCACCCGTAAAAAGACCACCGCTAACAAGTGCGCCCCAACCAGGACCCACAAGGCAGCCAAAACCAAAGGCTCCAAGGCCACCACCAAGACGAAACCCCCGGCCGCCGAACCCGCCGCGCCTCCGGCGGCCGAACCAGCCGCGCCCCCGGCGTCCCCCGGCCCGAATACAGAACCGAAGACCTGAAATCTCTCGATAAGAGGAAGAAGCATATGAAATTCAAAGGAACGGCGCTCATGGCAGGCCTGGCCCTGTGTTTTGCCCTGGCCACCTTAAGTTTGGCCGCCGAGCAAGGCTTTATGTGGGATGGCACCCAGTGGAAAGCCCTGGGTCCCGATCTGAAAGTGGCCTACATTAAGGGAGTGGGAAATATGGCCGATTTCGAGGCGCGGGCCGGCGCCAGCGGCCAAGCCGGCTGTGTTTCCAGGGCGTTGGTCGATGAGCTCAAGACCAAGTCCGTGGGCCAGGTGGTGCAGGAGGTGGATCAATACTACAAGGATAACCCCGGAAAAATGAATTCTCCGGTGTTGGAAGTGATCCTGCGGGCCAGCACCAAACTATGTTCGCCGGCATCCACCGCCGCTCCGCCGAAGAAATAGGGGAAAGCGCGGTCTCCAGCATGGCTGGCAGCCCAGTCCCAGGGGCGCCCATAAATGGCGCCCGGCAGGGATGCCAATCCAGGCTCACCTTGACCGGATTGACAATCGGGAGGCGGCGCCTAACTTAAAAAGCCATGCCGCTGGCAGAGCCGCCAGCAAAGCAGACCATTTTTTCCCAAATCCCAACAGAGGTGCACCCATGAAATTTCGGGGAATGGTTGGTCTTCTAACCTTGATGGCGTTTCTGGCCCTGGCCGGCGGCGGTCTCGCCCAGCATAAGGGTTTTCTCTGGGATGGCAACCAGTGGCCCCAGTTAACCTATGACGCCAAGGTGGGCTATGTCAAGGGTATCGGCAACCTGGCCGACTTTGAAGTGGCGTCCGCCAAAGGCAAAGGCCCTCCCATTGCCCAGGCCTTCGCCAGCGAACTGAAAACCAAGACCGTGGAGCAAGTCGTCGAGCAGGTAGACAGCTATTACAAAGAGAATCCCGGCAAACTGGGCACCACGGTGCTGGAAGTGATCCTGCTCCGCTACGCCAAGGGGACCTCCCTGCCGGGACTGACCAAGTAAGTCATCCGGGGTTTAGTGCCTCCGGCCCGGCGGCCGGCTTCCTCTGCCAGCACTGCGAGACGCCCCGGGATCGGGGATAGCCGCCAGCAGTGCCGGAATTCGAGGATCTTGGGGATACGGGGTCAATATCCACCTCCTCACCACTCCCTGGAATACGGGGACCCGGGAGGATTTCTTCCCGGACTTTCATTGCTTTGTAACAACCGTCCCCTTGCGCGGGGAGCAACGCCTTAACTTTTAGGTGCAGGAGAAGATGCCGATGAAAAAAGTACTAGTTTTGATGGTAGTCTTGGCCCTGGCCTTGGGGGGATGTTCGGGGATGAATACCACCACGCAGCGGGTGCTAAGCGGCGGCGCCATCGGCGCCAGCAGCGGCGCGCTCATCGGCTGGGCGGCGGGCTCGCCCGCGGTGGGTGCGGCCATCGGCGGCGGCGTCGGGCTGCTGGGCGGCTTGATCTACGACCAATATCAGAGATCCCGGGGCCAGTAATCCGGCCTCGCTGCTCTAAGGATAAAAAGTTGGCCTAGATCGGGGCGGGCTGAAATCTCGCCCCTGCCAGGCCATTCCGCTAGCCGGCGGCAAAATCGTGGAATCGGCGCCGTCAGGAAAGCCTCAGAAGGGGAGAAGTGATGAAAAGAGCCGTTGGCCTGCTGCTGCTACTGGCGGTCCTGATGTCCTGGGGCTGCTCCGAAACCAATTCCCAGAGCGACGTAGTGGGCCGGGCCGCCACCTGCGCCATGTGCGGCGCCACGGTGAGCGGCGACTATTTTTACAATACCACCGATCGAGCCTTCGGCCCCGGCCAAGAGTAAGGTAATGCCCGCCAGCTTTCGGCTCTCAGCAAAGAGTTGCTAATCTAGAGGCCTTTAAAAATAGCCGCAAGCTTAAGTTTGCGAAAACCCTTAATAAAATGAGCGCAGGCTAAAGCCTGCGGCTACAAAAACATGTAGCCCTGCCAAGCACAGCCGCGGTGGCTGTTCTACCCTTTTTTACTCCGCCTTTTCAGATAAACCATCAAAATGGCCAGGGCCGCGGGGGTCACCCCGGAGATACGGGCCGCCTGGCCCAGGGACTGGGGCCGCACCTCCTGCAGCTTTTCCTGCACCTCTGCGGATAGCCCCGGCAGGCCGCGGTAGTCGAAGTCCGGCGGGATGCGGCGCCCTTCCCCCTGGACGAATTTTTTGGCCGCCTCCTCCTGGCGCCGGATGTAGCCCTCGTACTTGTGTTTAATTTCCAACTGCTCCACCACTTCGGGCGGCACCGGTGGTTCTTCCCCGGCCAGGCGGTAGAGGGTGAGGAGATCCAGTTGAGGGCGCTTCACCAGGCTCAGGAGGGGCGCCGGGGCCTGCAAGGCGGCGCTGCCCCGGCGGGTCAGCTCCGCATTAACCGCTGCCGAAGGATGGAGGCGGCGACGCGCCAGGCGGGCTTCCTCTTCGGTCAGCAGCCGCTCCTTTTCCTGGAGGCGCTCCAGGGCCTCCCGATCCACCAGACCCAACTCATGGCCCCAGCGGGTCAGACGCTGATCGGCGTTGTCTTCCCGGAGCAGCAGGCGGTATTCCGCCCGGGAGGTGAACAGCCGATAAGGCTCCCGGGTGCCCCGGGTCACCAGGTCGTCCACCAGCACCGCCATGTAGGCCTGGGAACGGTGCGGCAGAAAGGGAGGGCGCCCCAAGACCTGGCAGGCGGCGTTGATCCCGGCCCACAGTCCCTGGCCGGCGGCCTCTTCGTAGCCCGAGGTGCCATTGATCTGCCCGGCCAGAAAGAGTCCCTGGATCAGCTTGGTCTCCAGGGTGGGTTTGAGCTGCAAGGGGTCCACATAGTCGTACTCGATGGCATAGGCCGGGCGCATCACCTCGGCCTCTTCCAACCCTGGGACGCTCCGGAAGAGCTGCAACTGCAGCTCCATCGGCAGGCAGTTGCCCAGGCCCTTGGCGTAGATCTCCGCGGTGTCCCGGCCTTCCGGCTCCAGGGTGACCTGGTGGCTGGGTTTATCCGGGAAACGCATCACCTTGTCTTCCAGGGACGGGCAGTAGCGGGCGCTCACCCCCCGGATGGAGCCGTTGTATAGAGGCGAGAGGTGGATGTGGTCTCTGACCAGGCGGTGAGTTTCCGGATTGGTTTGGGTGATGAAGCAGGGAAGCTGCTCCCGGGGCACGGCCGGGCTCCGCCAGGAGAAGGGGCGGACCCGAGGATCGCCCGAGAGCACGCTCATTCCGGTAAAATCGATGCTGCCGGCCCGGAGGCGGGGCGGGGTGCCGGTCTTCATGCGCCCCATCCGGAAGCCCAACTCCTTGAGGTGGGCCGCCAGATCGGTGGCGGCGAACTCCCCGGCCCGGCCCGCCGGGATGCGGGCCTCGCCGATGTGGATCAGGCCATTCAGGAAGGTGCCGGTGGTGATCAGCACCGTCCTGGCCCGGTAAGCCAGCCCCAGGGTCTCCACCACCCCCACCACCCGGCCCTCCTCCACCAGCAGCCGCGCCACCATGGCCTCCCGCAGATGGATGCGGGGTTCCCGCTCCAGCCGGGATTTCATGGCCAAACGGTAGGCCTGTTTATCGCATTGGACCCGGGTACCCCGCACCGCCGGACCCTTGGAGAGGTTCAGGGTGCGAAATTGGATGCCGGTGAGATCCGCCAGTTCCCCCATCACCCCGCCCAGGGCGTCGATCTCCTTCACCAGGTGGCCCTTGGCCAGGCCACCCACCGCCGGGTTGCAAGCCATCAGGGCCATGGTATCCAGCGAGAGATTGCAGAGCAGCACCTTGAGTCCCATGCGGGCCGCGGCCAGGGCCCCTTCGCAGCCGGCGTGGCCGGCCCCGATGACAATCAAATCGTACTCTGTGGAATAAAAGGCCATGGCAGGAAACTTCGGCCTTGAATTGCGGCCGCGAGATGTTTATGCTAAACCTTCAAGCAACTCGCCTGAGGAGGAAGTTATGGTACATCCCGTTCACGGAAAAAATCCGGACAAAGAAGCACACCGCACCTATAAGACTCTCAAGCCGAAAGGGGAGATCGCCGTGGTGCAGCGTCCCGACGGCGTTCTCAAGATAGTGGTCTACACCGGCAGCGGCGAGAAGCAGATGGAGCATACCGAGATTCTCCTCGACCATCACAACGCCTTTGAGCTGGCCATGGAAATTCTGCAACAAGCCTACCGTCTGGGCCAGGCGGAATAATGGTAGCCAGTGACCAGTAGCCAGTTTAATGGATTAATAGCTTTCTCTGTCTTTGAAGCTAATACTGTTCACTTAAGCACCATGAGGATACGAGGTCATTTCTGGTCATTCTGAGGGAGCCGGAGGCACCCGAAGAATCTCTAAATACGAGATGCTTCGCGGCGCGCCGCAGGATAAGAAGACAAGAAAATGTGGGGTGGGCACTGCCCGCCGATTCCTTAGAACCTCTTTAAATGAACCGCATTGTCTTTAAAGCTGCTGGCTACTGGCTCTACCGATCCAGTTCCACCTCCCGCACCAGATCGATGAACTCCGGGGACTCGCCGTAGGCCTTCATGGCCTTCTGATAATCGATCCAGGATTGCCACAGGGCCAGCCACTCGCGGTTGTGCCAGTAGTAGGGGCTCTCCTGCCTTTTTTCGGTAATCCGCAGAAAATCTTCATACTCGTCCTGGCAAAAGGCGCACAGCCGGTAAGGCCCCGGGTAGCGTTTATACATCTCGGCGGTGTCGAATTGGATCCCACAACGGGCGCAGCGGGCCAGGCAACGGGTACATTGCACCACCTTGCGCACCGTCTCGGTCTTCTTGGCCTTATCCACCCTGGCCTTTTTCTTCTGCTCCAGCTTCAGCCGGTCTTCGATATCAATGACTTTAGACATCTCTGGCCTCATGGGGACGAGCAGGCAAGGTCTCGTTCTCGCTGGCGCCCTGTCTTTAAAATATCAAGAGAACCGGGGCCGGTCAAGTGGGCCTGGGCCGCCCTGGCCCCCGCGCAGCCGGTGATCAGAGGCTCGCCGCGATTTACTTCGTGTCCATCACCGTGACCGCTTCCCAATCGGGCCCGGGGGGGGACTCAATATACTTCTGGGCCTGCTCCAGGTAACGCCGGGCGCCGCCGTTTTCAGGTTGCAGCTCCAAGGCCTCGGTGAAGGCGGCCAGGCTCTCCGGCCAGTTCCGCTCCCGGTAAAGGGCCAGCCCCCGATGGTAGCTCTCCAGGAAGCTGGCCAGTTCCGGGGGCGCCTCCCCTTCTCCCAGCACCTCAAAGAAGCCGATGGCTTGAGCCTTGCCCTTGACCCGCACCTGATCCACCTCCCGCAGGATGAAGGCGCCTCCTAGGAGCGCCGCGGTGCTCTGGCTGATGAGGATGCTGGTGCCGTAATATTTGTTTAACCCTTCCATCCGGGAAGCCAGATTGACGTTGTCGCCGATGGCGGTGTAGTCGAACAGCCGTTCGGAGCCCATATTGCCCACCGCTACCGGGCCGGTGTTGATCCCCACCCCGATCTTCAGCGGCGGCCGCTCCTGCGCCTGCCACTGCAGGTTGAGAGCTTGCAGGGTGGCGATCATCTCCAGGGCGGCCCGGCAGGCCAGACGGGGATGCTCCGGCTGGACCAATGGGGCGCCAAACAGGGCCATGACGGCATCCCCCATATACTTGTCGATGGTCCCCCCCTGGTTGATGATGATATTGCTCATGGGGTTCAAAAAATCTTGCAGCAGCCGACACAGGGATTCCGGATCCAGCTTTTCCGACATGGCGGTAAAGCCCCGAATGTCCGCGAACAGAATGGTGATCTCCCGGCGTTCCCCCCCCAGGCGCAATTGCTCGGGATGCTTCAGCATCTGCTGGACCACGGTGGGAGCCACGTAAGACTCGAAGGCCTTGCGGATCCGCAAACGTTCCCGCTCTTCCGCCAGAAGCCGCTGCATGGAAACGCCCACGTAGCTCAGGACCACCGCCAGAAGGGGGTAGAAGAGCTCCAGTTGCAGGTTCAGGCGGCTGAACAGGAGATAATTGACCACCGTGTAAGCTACGATGATCGCCAGAGTCAGGATAAAGGCCTGGGGCGCCGACAGCCGGGGCAGCACCAGCCCCAGCAACACCACCAGCCCCAGAATGAGGAGTAGTATCAGGGGCTGGCCATAGGGGATATAGCGAATAAAATTGCCCTTGAGCAGATTATCCATCACCGTCGCCTGAATCTCCACCCCGGGGAAGGTGCCGGAGAAGGGGGTGACCCGGAGGTCGTAGATACCCACCGCGGTGGCCCCGACGATGACGATTTTGTCCTTGAAGACCCCACCGGGCAATTTGCCGTCCAGCAGGGAGGCGGCGGAGTAAGTGGGGATCGTCCCGGAATCTCCCAGATAATTGATCAGGACCCGGCCGTAACGGTCCACCGGGATCAGTTTCCCACCCAGGCGAATCTCGTCCACCCCCATCCGGGAGAGGGTGATGGCCAGGGGCGGGCGCCCCAGGTAGTGGTCCAGGGTAACCAGGGCCTCAGGGGCAAAAAAATCGGAGCCGTACAGGATGGCCAGGGGGAGCCTACGGGCCGTGCCGTCGGTATCCGGGTCCATATTGAAATAGCCGTCCCCGGCTGCGGCCTCGATCATCACCGGCAGGTTGAGCTCCACTCCGTCGGCGCCCCTGAGGGGCACCCGGGACCTTTCCTTATCCAGGTGGCGCACCAGGTTATAGGTGGAAGCCTGAACAAAGTCGGAGCCCATCAGCCTCTCCGGCGTCACGCCCCCGGCGGTCCACCCCACTCCCCGGAAAAAGAAACCCAGGATGGTGGGCGGACCCGCCTTGATGACCTCCGCCAGGCGGCGGTCCACATCGGCCTGGGTGGCTTCCTGTTCCAACAAGGCCAGCATTTCCGGCGAAGCCAATCCTTTGCGGGCGATGTCCCGGCGCAGGTTGGTCACCGCCTTTAGGGACTGGGTTTCCTGTTTTTCGGCAAAGATGATATCCAGGGCGATGACCCGGGGGCCTGCCTCTTTCAGGGCCTGGAGCAGGCGGGCCAGGTCCTCCCGGGACCAGGGCCAGCGGCCCACCTTTTTTAGACTGTCATCGTCGATGGCCAGGATGACCACCTCCGGAGAGGGCGGCCGGCTTCCCCGGAAGCGGAATTTCAGGTCATAGAGCTTAAGCTCCATGAATTCGGTAAAGTCGGGTCGCCAGAGCATTAAGATCCAAACCAACAGGGTGACCCCGCCCAGCCAGCGAACTATGGGAGATTTAAGGAAATTGGCCAGGGGCCCGATCATGGCTTGAAAGTCTCCTGTCTTCCAGGGCTAGGGGTACTTCGGAATGCAGCTTTAAAGGCGATTATCCCAGAGGAATAATAACCGGTTTCCAGGCGGCGGCGATAGCTATTTTTTTCAGGAGAAGCGGTAAGGGTCCTGGGGCCCCCATGCCCCGCCTTCCCGCAGCAGCATTGCATCAAAATTGCATCTACAGACAATTTTTCCTGGATTATGCCGCAAAATTGCCTGAAATAAGCGCACCACTACCGGGCGGTGCTTGTCTGGGATTCATAGGCCGGAAATCAAAGAGGTTTCTGTTGACCGATGGCGCGGTATGCCCAAGTTCTGGAAATAAATTGACGTATCAGGAAATTTTGAGCTATCATATTTTCCACGGGAAGGGTTACCGGGGAATCTTTCTGGTTCAAAAATCGTGGAAAGGGTCCCCGACTACCGATTTTGGACAGATAATTGCAAAGGATGCGGTATAATCTTTAAGATAAAAGCAAGTGCCCGGAGGAGGGAAAGACAATGACCCGGCGATGCTGCATCAGGTTTTACTTAATAAGCATCATGGCGTTCATGATATCCCTGCCAATCTGGGCCATTGCGGGAGAAGTCGGCAATTTCACCCAGGTTGCCCAGCGCGTGGATCAACAGCGAGGGCAAGGAGGCCCGGTCACCCCCCCGGGCATTCCGGGAACCGAGTTTGTGGCTATTTCAGGTGATAATTTTTCGGTGGTGTATTCAATCAATGGCAGGATCTGTCTTAAGTCTAACCCGAAGGAGCCAGGGAAGTACACGGCCCGCTATGTCGCACCGGGGGAACCCTTGGAGAAAGGCGAGGTTTGCCTGGATCAGGGCACGATGTCCGTGATCCTGGCAAACCAGCCTCCCACCACCCCGCTGCCGGCCACTGCAGCTGTCCTGGCCGCGGCCGGGCAATTGCTGACCACCGGGCTTAATCAGGCTCCTGGAGCCTGTATTCTGGGCACTCTCCCGGGAGTGGATCTGCTGGCTGTTACTAACAATCTTATGTCCCAAGGTGCAAACCTGGATACGGTTAGGGACTCTCTGGCCTCGGTTTGTTATGTTTTGCCCGAAACCTATACTTACAACACGCCGGGGCCGCCAGTTCTTCCTCTACCCGCCGGATTATTGCCAACCTCTCCCAGCGGGGGCAGTGGACCCAACTCGGGGACAGCCAGTCCTTCCTCCTAACTCAAGACCAGGGCAGAAGAATTCTGGGGGGGGAGCCATGAAATATTGCTGCGTGGGGATGCAGCAATTGGCGGGTATCTTTCTCGTCATAAGTAATCCGGGATACCTGGTCTTATTTTATTAAATCCTCAATTTAAACACCCACTGCTTAGGAACCCCTCGATCTTGGGTTTGCCTCCTTTCAAGGCCTTATAAAAGGGAGGGTAAACCTTCATGGATTCCTCCACCGGGATGTGCCACCAGGCCACTCTCAGCCGGGGTCGACATTTTTCATTTTAACTTTAGCCACTTATGGGCCATTTTTTTTATAATTAAGGCAATTCCTCACTAAAAATCAGGGAATCCCCGATTTACTAGAGTAGAGAAACCCACCAAGATATGGGCAGCATCGACAGAAGGGCAAACTACTCCGAACTCACATGACATCCTCAATCAGAGACCGCCATGGCCGTAAATGAAAAATTCATTGAGGAAATCAACCCCCCTGCCGCGACCAAGTCCTGCCAAAGCGTCCCATCCCGCTCTTATACCTCCGCCGCCCCGTCCATAAATCCGGGAACGGGACCCGACACGCCCGAATTCCTGAGATTAGAGGACCTGGTGCCCATGGGAAATCCTCAGGAAGTCCTGGAGGAGGTTAAAAAGATTGTCCACTTGATGTATCCGCTCTTTAATTTCACTCCTGTACAGGCTGTCTTTAAAGACGTGGTTAAACTTTTTCGCGGGGAATACCCGGGATACCGCGCCTGCAACACCTGGTACCATGACTTGAAGCATACCACCGACTGTTTGCTGGCCATGGCCAGACTCATACACGGGGGTTTTGTCCAGGGGACGGTGATGGCGGAAAAGGACGCGGCCCTGGGGTTGATCGCCGCGCTACTGCACGATACCGGCTATATTCAAACCGCGGCGGATGATGACGGAACCGGCGCCAAGTACACTATGGTCCATGTGGAACGCAGCATAGAGTTCATAAAAATATATTTCGCGCAACATGGATATTCTTCGGAGGATTTTCTCTTCTGCAGAAATTGTCTGAAATGTACCGGCCTGGAGGTAAAAATCGGGGGATTGGAGTTTATCTCCCGTAACAATGAAACCTTGGGGCAGATGCTGGGAACCGCGGACCTGCTGGGACAAATGGCGGATCTGACCTACCTGGAAAAACTTCCCTTTCTTTACCTTGAATATCAGGAAGGCGGCGTTCCGGGTTTTGCCGATGAACTAGATTTGCTGCAAAAGACCCCAGCTTTCTGGGAGTTTACCCAAAAGCGGCTTGCCGGCGAATTGGGAGGGGTGGACCGCCTCATGCGGGACCATTTCCGAGTCCGTTGGGGCATCGACCAGGATCTGGACCGGGAGATCGTGGAAAGAAATATCGCCTACCTACAGTTTATTTTGGTAAATCACGGCGACGATTATCAAAGATACTTGAGACGCGGCGGCTTGATAAAAATCTTTCAGGAAATGAGAAGGCAGTGACCTGCCCCCAATAGCAGGCGGGACGCCTAGGCTGCCTGGACTTGGTAGCGTAGGCCTCTGGCCCGTGTAGTCAGTTATTAACGGAAGCATGAAAGGGGTTCCATCTTTGTTCCCCATCTCCCCGGTCCAAACAGGGGGAGAGGGCAGGGTGAGGGAGGGTATGGAACGGCCGCTGAAGCCATCCCTCACCCGGTGTCGTCCTCGCTTAGGGGAGAGGGGATTTAGTTAACTTACTTCGATTCCATGACCCGCACCGGGGTCCAGTCGGGGCCGGGAGGAGTGAGGCGGTATTTTTCGGAGAGTTCCAGGTAGTTTTTACTGGGGATGTCCTGAGGACGCAGGTCGAGGGCGGCGGTAAAGGCCCCGGCGCTTTTCTGCCAGCGGCGTTCCCGGAAAAAAGTCAGCCCCTGGTTATAAACCTCCAGGAATGCGGCCAGGTCCGGTTCCGGCATGCCTTCACCCAAAAGTTCAAAGATCGTCAAAGCCTGAGCTTTGCCCTTGACCTGGACTAGGTCCACTTCCCGGAGGACGAACTGGCCGTCCAGGGCATGAGCCGTGGACGCGCTGATGAGGATCGAGGTGCCGTAATACTTGTTCAGGCCTTCCAGGCGCGAGGCCAAGTTGACGTTGTCACCGATGGCGGTGTAGTTGAACAGGCGATCGGAGCCCATGTTGCCCACGGCCACATCGCCCACATTGAGGCCCAGGCCGATATGTATGGCCGGGCGCCCCTGGCTCTCCCATTCCTCGTTCAGGGTCTTAAGCTTTGCCATCATCGCCAGGGCAGTGCGGCAGGCCAAAACGGCGTGGTCCGGACGATGCAAGGGGGCGCCGAACAGGGCCATGATGGCGTCGCCGATGTACTTGTCGATGGTGCCGCCATGGGTGACGATGATCTCGCTCATGGGGTTGAAGAAGTCGTGAAGCAGGCCCACCAGGGTCTCAGGTTCCAGGGTTTCCGACAGGGTGGTGAAGCCCCGAATATCGGAAAAAAGAATGGTCAACTCCCGGCGCTCGCCGCCGAGACGCAGGAGTTCCGGGTGCTTTAGGATTTCATTTACCACTTCCGGGGCGACGTAAGACTGGAAGGCCTTCTTGATTTGCAACCGCCCTTTTTCTTCCGCCAGGAACCGCTGCACGGTGAGGCTCGTGAAGATGGCGCCGATGGTCAGCAGGGGGTAGAACAACTCCAGTTGCCAGCCCCAGCGGCTGAAGACCAGGTAGTTGCCGGTAGTGTAACCTTCTGCCAGGAACAGTGCGAAGATTGAGCCCCAGACGGCGGAAAGGCGCGGCAACGCCAGGCCCATGAGCAGTCCCAGGCCCAGGACGATGAGCAGGAGGGGTAGCGGGTGGAGGCGGCTAATCTGTAAAAAGTGGCGGTGGAGCAGATTATCGATGACGGTGGCCTGGATTTCCACCCCTGGACAGATGCCGGAAAACGGCGTGACCCGGAGATCATAAATACCCACGGCGGTGGCCCCCAGCAGCACCACCTTGTCTTTCAGGGCGCTGTCCGGCACCTCCCCTTTCAGCACCTTTGCGGCCGAGTAATATGGGAACCGGCCGGGAGGCCCCAAATAATTGATGAGCAGGCGGCCGAACCGGTCCACCGGGAGTTCCAGGTCGCCCAGGCGCACCCCCTCCACCCCCGTCCGGGACATGGTCAGGGCCAGGGGCGGGTGCCCCAGGTATTGTTGGACCGCGGCCAGGGACAGGGGCATGAAGATATCTCCGCCGAAGGCGATGGCCTGGGGGAACCAGCGGACGCACCCGTCCACGTCGGGCACCATGTTGAAAAAGCCGCCGCCGGCGCTGTCGGCGCTGATCTCCTGCAGATTCAGTTTAATGTCTTCGGCGCCCATGATGGGTATGTGCGTGGGCTTGGTGTCCAGCCAGCGCACCAGATTGTAGGTGCAGCCCCGGGGGGCCGAAGTTGCCATGAACTGTTCGGCCTTCGGGGCGGCCTTGCCCCCCACCTCGTTAAAGTAAAACCCCAGCAAAGTGGGCGAGCCCTGGGCAATGGCCTGGGCCAACTGCCGGTCCACATTTACCCGGTTTTCTTCTTGGGTCAGCAGATGCAGAATTGCCGGGGTGGCCGAGCCGTCGCGGGCCAGCCCCTGGCGCAGGTTCTGGATGGTTTCCACCGCCGCAGTCTCTTCTTTTTCCGCGAAAATGATATCCAGGCCGATGACCTTGGGGTCGGCTTCCTTGATGCGATTGATCAGGCGGGCCTGGATTTCCCGGGACCAGGGCCAGCGTCCCAGGGCCTTCAGGCTGTCGTCGTCTATGGTGACGATGACCACTTCCGGGCCAGGGGCTCGCGCCCCTCGTATCCGAAACTTGAGGTCGTAAAGTTTAAGCTCCAGGGTCTCGGAAAAGAAGGGCCGAAACACAACCAGCAGGACCATTGCCAGGGTTATGCCGGCCACCAACTGGAAGGTGATGGAGCGAAACAGAGAGGCTAGTCGGCGTATCATGGGCGGACGTCGGCTTCGGGAACTCCAGCGATCTTGCCCCAAGTGGCAAAAAATCTGTGGGTCATTTTAGCCAAACCAGGCAATTTTTATCAGGATAGAATTAAGCAAATTTTTCCCCGGCAAGCGGGCCGGCGGAGTTCTAATCTTCCAGGGGCTTGACCGGCCATTTCACTTCCCTTCCTCTGAAAATAGCTTTCAGCTTTTTACTTCCCGCCAGTCCTCTCCCCCGCCGTAGGGGAGGGGTTTCCCCACCCGGGCAAGCCCACAGGCCAGTGGCCTGTGCCACTAAGACGCCGCCCCTACCGGCGAGGGGGGATGGTTAGGGTGGGGGCTCGGCCGGGTCAGGTCCCCGCAGCCACCCGGATAGTGTGATGCTTCATCATTGCCAGGACATTTCCAACTACGGTTTTTTATCCCTCCTTTGAAAATGGGAGCCAGGGAGGATTTAAAATAACCTCCTGAAATCCCCCTAAATCCCCCTTTTCCCAAGGGGGACTTTAATACCCTTGTAACTTAGGGTTTCTGAATTTAATGCCATACTATTTATGGAGCACAACCCTAGTGTCTCTGCAACGCCAGGATCGGTCCGGCGGGGTTACCCGACGTCTGGCCCCCGGGGGTGGCGCCGGAGGCCGTCCGCAGCGCCGCAAGACGCTGCTGCTGGCGGAACCGCCAGGCTGCCTGCAGATTAGCCGCTAAGGCGGGATTGCCGGGGGTCCCGGGCTGGGTCAGTTGCGCCGCCCCTTGGATCCTGGAGCCCAGGGAAATCCCCGTCAGCCGGGTGAGCCTGGCGGACAGGAGGGGGGTATTGGCCCCGGCGCCGGCCGTGGCGGCCGATGGCGTCCCGCCCTGGGAGGCTATCGCGGCCGCATTCTGGATCGCCCAGCCCAGGGGCCGGGAATTCGGCCCCCAGGACGTCGCCGCCGCAGTCGCGGCCGCGGTCTGGGTCGCACTCGCAGGCGGGTCGCTCTGGGTCCAGCTGCCGGTGACGGACATGGGGTAGCCGTAAGGACCGGTGCCGGTATTCCCTTGTCCAATGGTCAGGCTGGCCTGCAGGGGAGATGGGGGGATATTGGGCCCCAGCGTAAAAACCCCGCCAAAGCCCATAGAGGAAGAACTGTATTGCGACGAATTGAAGGTGGCGGATCCCATGGCAAGGCCAGTCTGAGTGCCGGTAGCTGGCCCGGCGACCGCACCGAGGAAATTGTTGACGGTAACCGTCCCGCCGTCTGAAGGCGGAAAAGCGCCGGCTGCGCCGGTGCCGGTCAAATTGAAGTTGGCCGTAATGGGCGCGGAAACAATGGCCCCCGAGCCTCCCAAAAGCATGGTGCCGGTTAGGGGACTGGTATTGGTGTACACCCCGGTGGAGTAAGGGGAGCTGGAGGTCAGCTGATAAGTACCGGGAGAAAAAGTCTGGTAAAAGGAGGTGGTGGTCTGGCCGGAGCTGGTGGGCGTCGTCGCCAGTATGGCGTTTATATAGGAGTTGGAATAAGCTCCGCCGATAGCAACCTGGCCGGTCAGATTACGGGTGGTGGGATAATAGGTTACTTGCATGGGCGTTTGAGGTACGGAGGCCTCACCCACAGTCACCGTGGAACTCAGCATCCCATAGGTTGCCTGCCCGCCATACCAGGGGCTCACCGCGCCGGCGCCGGACACAGAGAACGTCCCGCTGCCGCCGCTTGCCACGGGCGGCAGGCCAGAGCCATTGCCGTAACCCAGCGCCAGGCTGCCATTGGTAGCAGTGGAACCCAGCCCGCTGACGGTTTGGCTGCCGGTCATCTGGCTGGTGTTCAACAGGGTGGGGGTAGACCCCCCCGACACCGCCTGGTAAGTTCCCGAAGCGCTCTGGGAGATGGCCAGGGCAAAGTTCTGGGTCATGGTCCCCGCGGCATTCAGCGTCGGGGAGTCACCCTGGCTGACGGTACCGGTATAATTAAAAGTCAAAGCGCCGTTGGGGGCAATGGTAATCGGCCCGGTATAATTGATGGCTTGCCCAGTGTTGGAAGTGCCGCTGAAGCTGCCGGTCCCCGTGAGGGTATAGCCGCCGAGCACACCGGTGACCGTGCCGGAGAGGGTCCCGGAAACACCGGTGCTGCTGCCGTTTCCCAAAGAAAAGGAATTGGAACCCCCGGTCAGGGTGCCGTTGTCAACGTTGCCCAGGTACGTGCCCGGGAAAACGCCGGTGCGGGTACCGAAGCCTTGACTCTGAACACTGGCCTGGGACGTGCTGGTGGGGTTGATCAGGTCATTTTCGGTCACCGGGATGCTGAAGCTATAAGTACTGGCCGAGGGAATCGCCTGGGCCGTCTGGCTCCAGGTGCCCGACTGCTTGAAAATGCCGGCGGGGGCCGGCATAACGCTATTATCAGTATTGGTGCCGTAAAAGTTGGCGGAGAGGTTGCCGTTCGGGTTGATGGTCACCGGCCCGGCAAAGGTGAAGGATTGACTGCCTTCCTCCTGGCCGCCGGCGATGGTGGTCATCACCCCGGTTTGCGCCCCTCCGGCCGGGCCGCTGACGACGCCTTGCATGGTGGCGGCTAAACTGCCCTGGTCGGCGGGAGGATAGTAGCCGGTCACCGGCGCGGTGTTGTTCATGTTCAGAGTGGCGGCAAAAGTCCCCGGATAGACCCCGGTGCGGGTGCCCCAGATGGGATAGCTGTTGAGGTTGGTTACCGTTTGCTGGTTGCCCGAGGCGTTGCCGGCCTGGGCCACGCTGCCCACGGCCGTCTGGCTGAAATAGGTGCCCGGGGTGCCGCTGGATGAGCCGGTGCCGGTTACCGTATAGGTGCCGTTGCTGTTGGTGCCGGAGCCGGAGAGGTTGGTGTAACTGAAATTGAAAGTGCCATCCGGGTTGATGGTGATGGGCCCGGAGAAGATGCCGGAAGTATTCTTGGAGTTGCTGAAGGTGGCGGAGTAAGTCCCGGTCAGGGCTTGCCCGGAGACGCCGGTGACCGTGCCGTTAAGGACATCGGTGGCAGTGTAATTACTGGTGCCGGTGAAAATTGGGGAAGTGGAAGAACGCGTGCCGGAGCCGCTGGTGGTGAAGTATTCCGGAGCATCCGACGTCAATGTCAATTCCCCCCAATTAGCCGAAATTACGTTGGCGTTATATAGGGAGGTGGGGGTATCCGTGCGATAGCCGTAAAGGTCCATCGTAAAACCATAAGTGCTGAAGCTCGGGCCCGGGCCCGGGGCCGGGGACGGCGTGGAGCCGAAGATGAGCGGGTTGTTTGCCGGGTTATTCAGCAGGGGATTCTGGGTGAAGAGGGTGATGGCCGGGTTGTTTATCGGGTTATTCACCTGGTTATTCTGGAGGAAGTAGGTTCCCAGGAATGTGCCGGGGCCAAAGCCGCTGCCCAGGGCCCCGGTCTCCAGCGGCGAGGCGGCGCCGCTGCCCCCACCGTAGCTTCTAAACTGTATCCTCAGTTGCTGCAAGTCCTCCTGGGTGAAGGGCATAGGGAGGGTGGGGGGCAGGTTGATGCCCACCCGGGTGAACTGCATCCCGGTCAGCGTTACTTTTCCCGGCACTTCCGGGAAAAGATTTTGCACCTCGGTGGTGCCATGTTCATTATAAATGTCGGTGTCCAGGGCCGTGAGCTGGGCGTACCAGCCGGTGCCTCGCACCCCCAGGACCCCGGTATGGGTCTTCATGATGAAGTCTGGCTTTTCGGTCTGCAAAATCTTACTCACCACGAAGTGCACCATGCCCCGGAAGATCTCCACCGTGGCCTGGCGCTTGCTCTTGGCGGCGTCATATACGTATTCGTCGATGGCCACCCGGCTCTCCGACGCGATAGCCAGGACGGTGTCATCCACGAACCGGATCTGGGCTTTGGAGAGCGACTTGGTGCGGACCGCGTCCCCTTGCTCCACCTCATCCTGGACCTTCACCGGGACGGCGGGGAACTTACCCCCCTTCATCAAATCCACCGACCCTTCCACCTGAACGAACCGGCCCACTGGCACGGCCTGGGCCACTAAAGGGAGCCCCAGGGCCAACGCCACCAGCACCATCAAACCTGCCAGATATCTGCGTTGCATGTCACTCCTCCCGGCTGCTGCCAAAGCTCAATAGCGATAACTCAATTGCACGCCCACCATGTGACGGTTGTAATTATAGAGGGAAACGTTGGAATCATCCCGGATGAAATAGTAGTGGAGGTTGCCTTCGAGGCCCTTGTAGATTTCATAGGACACGGTCAACCCGGTGATCATGTCCTTGTCGCAACGCTTGCCGTCATAGGCGAGAGGGCTTCCCCCATAAAAGCGGAAGTTATAGGGCTGCAGCATCATGTCCAGGAAAACGGTAACTTTCAGGCGGGGGGTGATGGGATAAAGGGCCATCGTTAAGAGGCGATACGTGGTGTTATCCCAGTTGGTGCCGCCGGTGAAGTCATGTACGTAGCTGAACCGCGTCTGGAGGTAGCCTTGTTGATTCTTGAAGAAATAATAGAGTCCCACATTGCCCCCGAGATTGCGGCCGCTGCGGTCGTCTTGAGGGAAGGAGATGGGAAACCAGTAATATTGCCGGTTCACGGTGCCGCCCACCTCCAGCCCCACATTGGGGGTGAGGAGATGGAGATAAGTGGGGTCCAGGTCAAAGGCGGTGAAGTACTTATCATATTGCACGTCGGTATAGTTGTAAGTGAAAGGCACCCACAAGCGGCCGTTTTGGAACTGGTAAGTGGGAGTGAGGCCCGCGGTGTGGCTCAACAGATCGTATTGGGTAAGGGTGGGGTGGAAATTCTGAAAATAGGCATAATTGGTCAAGAGGCCGAAAGGGCCCTGGGGAAACAGGTTGTATTCCAGGTAGCCGCCGTACGAGAAGGCGGCGTCGCCCTTGCCCGAAACCTGCTGCGCGGCGGCGGCGCCGCCGGGCTGCAGGGTGACGTTGGAGTCATAATCGACGCCGGCATAAACATTGAAGTGAAAGGGGCGAACCTCCTCGAGGCGCTTTTCCACCGCTGCGGCATAACGCTCCGCGAATCCTGCGGTGTTGGTTTGGGGCGCCAGGCTGATGGTCTCCTGGAGGGTTTTCTGGGCCTCCTTCAGGCGGTTCTGCGCGGCCAACGCCAGGCTCGCCTGCAGCGTGGCCTCCTGGGCCAGCGCCGGGTCCGTCTTGGCCTTATCGAAATATTCCAGGGCCTCCCGGTAACGCTTCTGCTTCATAGCCACCAGGCCCTGCATCATCGCCGTCTGGGCCGGCTGATAGCCGGCTTTCTCCAGCTCCTGCAGTTGGCTCAAAGCCAGGTCCGGCTTATCCAGGGTGATCAGGGTGTCGGCCAGCAGCCGCCTGGCCTCCATATAGTCCGGCTTCAGGCCGACGGCCTCCTCGAGATATTCCCTGGCTTTGGGATAATCCAGGAGCTGCCGGTAGACCACTCCCAAATAAAAGGCCTTTTCCGCGGTATGGGGCCCTTTCCGCCAGGCCTCGGTCAGTTGGGCCAGGGCCTCCTCGTAATTTTCCTGTTGCAGATTCCTGGCCGCCTTCTGCACCAGCGCATCATCGGCAGGCGTGACTCCTAAAGCCGGGACGCTGGCCAGAAGGACCCCTGCGAGAAGTAATATCGGCATCAGGCATTTTGGGCTGATCATCACCCGAAGGTCCCCCGATCAGTTAAATTTTAGCCATAAATTGCCAAAATCTTCCAAAACCTGCGGCTACATTTTTCGTTTCTCTAATCCCATTGGGAGAGTAACAAAAATAACCCAAAATAAACCAAAAATCAAGTAATTATTAAAATAGTTTATCAACAGGACTTAGGTTTCACAAGGCCACTATTGCGCCCTCTGAGCTGTTTTCGAGATTCGCAGGCCGTCGAAAAACTGGTTTTACCCTGGTCCTGAAAAAAGTGGCTAATCCGGAAAGTTATTAATAGCGCTATTTTTCCGCTTTCCAGGAAAATAGAGCCAGCGGGGCGCGCCCGCAGGTGCGCCCCACTGTCTCCTGGGCCCCGGCCTGGCGAGCCGGGACGCCCTGCTCACACCCTGGGTTTGGCCCAGATTTCCAGGACGGAGAGCTGCAAGAAGCGTTTGGAGGCGGCGCTGCGAATAATGGCCACCGCGTCCCAACCTCGGGCGGTGCCGCCGACGGCCACCACTTCCTCTTCCTCCGGGACCAGGCCGGCATCCACCGCCTCCATGACGATCTCGCAGCAGACCTTGAAGCCCTGCCCCAGACGCCGCAGGGTATTGGCGATCAACAGGGTGGGGGCGCTCCCCTTGAACTGATCGGCAATGCCGGCTTCCAGGGAATGGGTGAGGATGGTGGTCTTCAGGACCTTCCCTCCCAGGCGGGTGATCTCCTGATAGTGTTCCGGCAGAAATTCGTCAATATTGGGCCCTTTGTAGCCCACGGAATGGCCCACCACCACCAGGTTGGCGCCTTTGCCCGCCAGGCGCCGGGCCGCCTCGGCGCCGCTCGCTCCGGTGGTGGAGGCCACCACCAGGTGGCGGAAGCCCTCGGCCACCGCCCTCTCCAAAAGTTCCTGACAGGCCGGGGTGTTCTCGGGCCCCACTTTCTCGAAGTACCGGGTTTCCCTATGGAACATGGCATACCTCCTCTGCTCTTGGATAGATTTTAGATTAAACAACCTTCGGAAACAAGACCTCGGACCCGGGGCGGCACTCAGGGGTCGCGCCAAAAAAGGCTTTTAGATAGCTGCTGGCAGTAGTCAGCCTCGCCTTAGCGGCAGGGGCGACCCCATCACAGGCTGGATGCCTGTGCCACTAAAGAAATGATGGGCAGTGCCCACCCCACATATCTGTGCCACTGTCGCCCCTTGGTCTTTCCCTGATGGCGCGTAAGACGCGCCCTACGGCTGCCATTTTGCAGAAATCTTGTAGTCTTGTAGGGTGCGTCTCACGCACCGTTACGAGCGACCCAATCGCAGGAAGCCTGTGCCACTGTCGCCCCTTCTGAAAGCTGAAGGCCAATTCACCCCAAATCATCGGGGAGCATGACCACTTCCCGCTCCAGGGCCACGCCCTGGGTGCGCCAGACCCGTTCCTGGATCTCGGCGATGAGGGCCTGCACCTGGGCCGCGGTGGCCTGCCCCTGGTTGAGGATGAAGTTGGCGTGCTTCCGGGAGACCTGGGCCCCCCCCCGCCGCAGCCCCTTGCACCCGGCCGCCTCGATGAGCAAACCGGCGCCGGGCCCGGCCTGGGGGTTTTTGAAGACGCTGCCGCAGTTGCGGTAATTGGCGGGCTGCCGGGCCCGGCGGGCCGTCTGCAAGTCCCGCAGGCGCCGCCGCACCGCCTCCGGCGGGGCCGGGTTGCTCAGGAGAAACTCCGCCTCCACCACCAGCCAGTGGGGGAAATAAAGGAGCCGGGAGGAACGATAGCCCAGCCCCAGTTCCCCGGCCCGAAACTCCAGGAGCTGCAACTTGGGGGTGGCAACCCAAACCCGGCTCAGCACCGCGGCCAGGTCCCGGCCGTCCGCCCCGGCGTTGAGACGCACCGCGGCGCCCACGCTGCCGGGGATGCCCGCCAGGAATTCGAAGCCCGAGAAACCCAGGGCCGCGGCCGTCCGGGCCAGGCGGGGCAGCGATACCCCGGCCCCGGCCCTGAGGGTGTCGCCCCGGTGCGCCAACATCTGGAGGCTCCGGGCCAGGTGCAGGGTGAGGCCGGGGAGGCCGGCGTCGGCGATCAGCAGATTGGAGCCCCGCCCCAGGAAGAACAAGGGCCAACCCCGCTCCCGGGCCAGGGACATGAGGCGGAAAACCTCCTCCAGCTCCGCCGCGGTGGCCAGATACCTCGCCGGCCCGCCGATCTTCCAGGTGGTCAGCGGCGCCAGGGGCTGGTTTTCCAGGATGACCCCCCCTAGATTCTTTGGGACAATCATGCTTTGCACACTTCGTAATCTCACCAATGAAAAATGGCCGCACACCTTATGCGGCCATTATACCAATTTTAAGAGCCCAAAAGTGTTCAGGCACTGATCTTCTTTTGCCGCGTGGGCTTCTTTTTGGCAGGCTCGCTTTTCGTTTCTTTATGGGAGGATTTCTTCGGCACGATTTCAAGCAAGGGTACCATTAGAGCCGGGAACCCCATGCGAGTGCTCATGCTCTGCACAAATTCCCGCCAATACGGCCAGGCATCGGAGATCGGACAAATATTAAACCAATACTCTAACTCGTCATCAAAATTATCATAAGGACGTTTCCCCTGATAAACATAAGAATTGCAAAAGGAAGCCTCAATTTTCATAACGAGCTTATCTGGCGATTCACTGCTAAAGGCAGCAACCTGAAAATTGCAAAAGATTTTATTGATGATAGGCTTTTCTTTCACAAACATAATTCTAGTGTCGCATTTATGCTCCAGGGAAAGGGCCTCGGGTAATTCAATCATCGGGCTCCCGCTGATTTTTGCATCAACCAGATAAATACTTTCTAGAGCTCTCCATTGAGCCACTCGCGCAAAGGCTTCCATATCAAGCTTTTCTATATCTACCGCCAAAATTGCACTTTTTTCCATAAACCACTCCTTAGCCGGAAATAGCCGATTTAATATCGGAATAGTTTTCATGGAATGGACCTTCTAACGCTCCCCAACTCTGGATGGGTTTGTTCTTGTTTAAATACTGTCGAGAGTTAAATTGTATGACATTGCTTTCTTGTCTTTGCCCCACTTCCTTAAAAGGAGTGAGAGAAACTTTATATCCCAAAACATGCAGAATATCAGCCACCGTGCGCAGGGTAAGATTCCGGCCGCCGTTCAGCAATTGCGAGACAAACCCTTTAGATTTCCCCAGGCGCTCGGCCAGTTCTTTCCGGGAAACTTCTTCTTTCTCCAGGAGTTCACAAATGGTTTCCGTGACCTCCATGATCAAGTCTCCCTGAGCCATCAATTTGGCAAACTCCGGGTCTTCCAGGTACTGGTCCATCAAGGTCTTTTCAGGTTCTCTTTTCGTATTCATCACGAATCCTTTTCATCCGCTCAATTTCCTCGGGCCTAATCCAAGGCTCTTTTTTGATAAAACCGTGCGTAAGGATTAACCGGCCAGCCCTGTGGAAATAACAAGGCATCCTGATTTGGAAGTTCTTAAATTCAAAGAAGTCTTCGCCTTCAATTTTCTTGAATTGCTCCCGGTTGGTCACTTTGCCTTCATCTGCCAGGCGCTTTATGACTCGCAAAATTTTTTCCCTATCGTCTTTGGAGAGGCCATTCAGAAATTTCTTTGCCGGACATCTGCCGTTGGCGGTCACGGCAAGCTCAACGGTGTGAAATTTGCCCTGGTATAAGACCTCCCTTTTTGGCATGAAATGCAGTTTACATAAATATAAACTATAGTCAAGAAAAAATCAAGGTGCGTATGGAAAAATGTCTCTGCTTCCCCTTGCAAGCAATGCCCGCCCGCCTTGACAATTCCCGGGAAACCGGATAGCGTTAGCTCACTGGATTTGGGGGGATGGCATGGCTCAGACGCGGTTTTCCCGGGTGGCGGCTGGGGTCCTGATCCTGGCGGCGGGCCTGGCGGGAGGGGCGGCGCCGGCCCGGGCCGAGGCCCCGCCAGTAGCCTATGTGGGGCTGAAATACGACCTGGTGCGCCAGGGGCTGGACCAGGACTACGTCTTCCGCACCTTCGCTGACCCCCGCTCCAAATTCCTGCCCGACGTAGTCCGGAAAATCGCCTTCCTTCGCAAAGAACCCCCCGACATCTATGCGAAATTCCTGACCCCGGCGGTGGCCGCCCAGGGCCGGGCCTATCTCGCCGCCCACCAGGCCACCCTGGACCGGGCCGCGGCCCAATTTGGGGTGGCTCCGGAGGTCATCGTGGCCATCCTCACGGTGGAGAGCAGCCTGGGGAACAACACCGGCAAGTACCCGGTCTTCAACGTCTTCGCCTCCCTGGCGGTGATGGATTCCCCGGAAATCATCCGGGACCTGGACCTGGACGCGGCAGGCCGCGACCGCCTGAAGAAGAAGGCCGACTGGGCCCGGCGGGAACTCCAGGTCTTCCTGGCCTACTGCGCCGCCCACCGCCTGGACCCCTTCTCCTATAGCGGCTCCTGGGCCGGGGCCATGGGCTTCTGCCAGTTCCTGCCCTCCAGCCTGAAGAGCTGCGGCGTCTCCGCCAGCGGCAAGGGGCCGGTGGACCTGTTCACCCACGACGACGCCATTTTCAGCATCGCCTGCTATCTGCACAAGAGCGGCTTCCAACGACAAAACCGGGCATCCTGGCGCCGGGCCGTTTACGGCTATAACCATTCCGACGCTTACGCGGACACGGTGATCACCCTGGCCGAGTGGTACTGAGGGCAGACGGCGAGATGGATGATTGGGGGAGAGGGCCGGGACCCACGGCCATTACCCCCTTCCCCAATCCCCTCCCCCACTCCCGTAAGTTTTTTTACAGCTCACTGCTCACTATTGAAGATGTTGGGGGAGGGCAGGCAGCCTTCCCCCCAAAAACCAAAGCAAGGGGATTATTATGGCGGTAGCTGTGGGGATCGTTTTGGGCAGCGCCTCGGATTGGCCCGAGGTGGAACCGGCCGCGCAGTTGTTGCAGGAGTGGGCCATCCCCTTTGAGGTGGTGGTGGCATCGGCCCACCGGGCCCCCCAACGGGTTCAGACCTATGCCCGGGAGGCGGCCGGCCGCGGTTTGCAGGTCATCCTGGCGGCGGCCGGCATGGCGGCCCACCTGGCCGGAGTCCTGGCCGCGGCCACCACCCTGCCGGTCATCGGGGTGCCCCTGCCCGGGTCCCATCTCCAGGGGTTGGACAGCCTCCTGTCTACGGTGCAGATGCCCCCGGGGGTGCCGGTGGCCACCATGGCCATCGGCAAGGCCGGGGCCAAGAACGCCGCGATCTTTGCCGCCCAAATTCTGGCCTTGAGCGACCCCCGGCTGCAGGAGACCCTGGCCCGGCACAAACAGGAGCTGGAGCAGCAGGTGGCCCGGCAGGCCGAGGAGATTCCCGCCGAATACCGGCGCAAAATGTAGCTCGCCCGGAGGTGAGCACTGGCGGCAGGCAGCTCGACCTGGGACAGGGAAGCTAAGGAATAAGGCATGATTCTCAGTTCCATGGTAAATTTGCACGTTGATCTGGCGGCCCTGGAGCACAACTACCGTCAGTTGCGGCTCCGGTGCGAACCCCGGGTCAAGATGCTGGCGGTGGTCAAGGCCGACGCTTACGGCCACGGTCTTCTGCCGGTGGCCTGGACCTTGGCCCGGGCCGGGGTGGATTATCTGGGAGTGGGTTCCCTGGAGGAGGGCCTGGCCCTGCGACAGGCGGAACTGACCTTGCCGATCCTCCTGCTTTTGGGGATCGTGCCCCGGGAGGCGGAGCGGGCCGTAGCCGCGGATTTGGAGGTAGTCCTCTTCCGGCGGGACGTGGCCCTGGCCCTGGCGGCCGCGGCCCGGAGCCAGGCGAAGCCGGCCAAGGCGCACCTCAAGGTGGACACCGGCATGGGCCGCCTGGGCCTGCTTCCCGGGGAGGTCCCGGAATTTCTGGCCGGCCTCCGGGAATACCGCCAATTGGAGGTCTTGGGGCTCATCTCACATCTGGCCGTGGCGGACGAGGAGGATAAAGCTTATACTTTAAAGCAGTTACAGGAATTCACCGGGCTGCTGGCCGCGGCCCGCGGCCAGGGCTGGGCCTTACCGCTGAGCCACCTTAGCAACAGCGCCGCCCTCTGGGAACTCCAAGAGGCCCATCTGGACCTGGTGCGGCCGGGCCTGATGCTCTACGGCTCGCCCCCGTCTCCCCGCCGCCCGCCGCCTGTTACCCTCAAGCCGGTAATGGCCCTGGCCACCGAGGTCCTCCAGGTGAAGCGTTTACCTCCCGGTAGCAGCATCAGCTATGGTTGTACCTACACCACCCGCGACTGGTGCGACCTGGCGGTGCTGCCGGTGGGCTACTGCAACGGCTACAGCCGGCTGCTGTCCAACCGGGGCGCCGCCCTGATCCGCGGTCGGCGGGCCCCTATCCGGGGCCGGGTCTGCATGAACCTCACCATGGTGGAGGTTACCGGCATCCCCGGGGTTAAGCCCGGGGACCGGGTCACCTTGCTGGGGCAGGACCAAAACGAGCGGATCAGCGCCGAGGAACTGGCGGCCTGGGCTGACACCATCAGCTACGAAGTCTATTGTCTTCTGGGCGCCGCCAATCTGCGGCGTTACCAGGGAGCCCGAGATGGAGAGAAAACCGGATAGCCAGGAGCCCAGCATCTGCCTGGTCTGCGCCTGGCGGGAGAATTGCGTCAAGAAATATTCCTTCACCGGCCAACACTGTCTGGAATTTACCCGGGACCTGACTCTGAAGGCCAAATCGGTGGGGGAAGCGCCGAAGAAGGAAGAGAAGTGATCAGTGGTCAGTGGTCAGTAAAGGCTTGAAATGTAGCCGCAGGCTTTAGCCTGCGCCTAAATCGGCTGTAAGTCCTTCGGCCAGTGGCCAGTATAGGGCGGGCCGTGCCCGCCAATGATTGCCGGCGGCCACAGGCCGCCCTCCAGTTGCTGTTCTTCGCAGGGACGACCCGCTGGGTCGCCCCTACATTAATAATCACCCGAAAGTTGATCAATGCGACTCAAACAAACCCTGCATGTCCTGATTACCGCCGCAGTGGAAGCCGCCCGGGCCTCGGGCGAACTCAGCTTTGACGTCCTGCCCGCCTTCGAGGTGGACGCCCCCAAACAGGCCGACCACGGCGACCTGGCCACCAATCTGGCCCTGATCCTGGCGAAGCAGGCCAGGATGCCGCCCCGGCAGGTGGCCGAAATTCTGGTCAGCCGCCTGAACGCGCCCGCAGGTATGCTTCAAAAAATGGAAATCGCCGGCCCCGGGTTCATCAACTTCTTCATCGATGACGCCTTCTGGTACCGGGTGCTCCCGGAGATTTACGACCTGGGCCCGGCTTACGGCGACAGCGACCTGGGCGCCGGCCAAAAGGTCCAGGTGGAGTTCGTCAGCGCCAACCCCACCGGCCCCCTGCACATCGGCCACGGCCGGGGCGCCGCCCTGGGGGACGCCCTGGCCAATTTGCTGGCCGCCACCGGCCACCAAGTGGTGCGGGAATACTACATCAACGACGTCGGCAACCAGATCCTCACCCTGGGCAAATCCCTCTATTTCCGTTTGCGGGAGCACCTGGGTGAGGTGATCGAGTTCCCCGAGGACGGCTACCAGGGCGGCTATATGAAGGAACTGGCCGGGAATTACCTGGCCCAGGGGAAGGCGGTCCCGCCGGCGCCGCCCCACGAGGACGACCTGCTCGAGTTGGGCCGCTATGCTGGCGCGGTCATCCTGGCCGAGATTAAGCAGGACCTGGAAGACTTCGGGGTGCGCTTCGACCATTGGTTCAGCGAAACTGAGCTCTATCGCCGGGGCCTGGTGGAGCAAAGCTTTGAGCTCCTTAAAGAGCGCGGCTGCCTCGAGGAGCGGGACGGCGCCCTGTGGTTCCGGGCCAGCCAATTCGGAGATGAGAAAGACCGGGTGGTGCGCCGTAGCAATGGCGCCACCACCTACTTCGCCTCGGACGTGGCCTACCATCTGCTGAAGTTCCAGCAGGGCTTCGACCTGGTGGTGGATATCTGGGGGGCCGACCACCACGGCTATGTGCCCCGCCTGCAGGCAGCGGCCCAGGCACTGGAGTTTAAGGGGCGCCTCCAGGTGATCCTGGTGCAGTTGGTCTCCCTGCTGCGCCAGGGGGAGCCGGTGGCCATGACCACCCGGGGCGGCACCTTCGTCACCCTGCGGGAGGTGCTGG
>JBKQKO010000021.1:0-13516 GCA_052147455.1 Desulfobaccales bacterium
TCAATTTATTACCATGGGTATTCAATAATATTGTTATCTCCCTAATATCTTTTTCTTGTTGTTCAACCTGAGCCCTAAGCTGTTGATTTTCTATTTTTGATGTTCTATCAGCTAAAATGCTGCTGTCGATTTTATTTAAGCTACCGACTAATAAATTAATATATTCCTTGGTTTCTATACGCCTAATATTAGCATCTCTATTTGATTGCCAAATGGCAAACAGAGCTAATAAAATAACAACAATCGTTAGAATAATATTGCTTTTTGAAAACGTTCTTGTTTCATCAGCAGAAGATTTTATTTCCCCGGCTATTCTTGTCTGGATTTCATTGGCTGTAATCATAAATTCAGAGGCTTGTGCTGAAGCATCGATCAATTTGTCTAACCTCTCTGCGATATCTTTAAAGGGCCTTAACCGATTTTGTTCTTTTATGCGGGCCAGCTCTGTTAAATCAATCTCTGGAGATACAGTTTCAAAATGAACTATAGCGGGCGTCTCGGCAAGCCTAATACTTTCCATAGTCTTCCTTAGAGAGTCACCCCATGACAATGTATTCTGTATGCTCTTTCCCAATCCATTCGAAAAGGTTTTAAGGCCTATCATTGAGCTAATAGTTTTCCCAACTAGTTTACTTTCCTTTTCATCCTTCTTAATAAATAACCTAAACAAATATTGTGTATAGGTTTCATCTTCGTTCTTGGGGTACTCAACATCACCATACTCGCCAGAGAATACCATTTCTCCTTTATCGTTCTTTTCAGTTTTGGTTATTAATTCTTTGAATAGGTACGGATTATTGACAACATATAATTCCGCAATTTTTTCTAGATCATCATCAGTTAAAGAAGAAATCTCATTGTCCGTTAATACTGGTTTATCGGGCTTATATTTTCCTTCCTTTAAAGAAGCTTTTGGAAAACAAACATAGCGCACATATTTTCTAAGGAATTCCGCTGGATCCCACTCATTTATTGACTTGCCCAATTGTTTGCGAAATTCTACCTGATTACCCCAACTGATAGAAAATAGGCATAGCTCGCCAATGGTTGTAATAACACAACCAAAAGGCTCTATTTGCAACGCCTTCGAAAGATCAACCGCCATCATACATAACCATCATGCCTGAATAAGAATGTTAATACTTATTCCCAAGCTACCGTTTGAGGACCAGGGAAATATAGGACCACCGCCCCTTGCGCTTCCGGAGCCGCCTCAGGGGGCCGGCTCCCAATTTTATTTTGCCGGGGCCGCCGGCAGGCCCAATTCTTCGGGACTCTTGCGCAGCACTTGGCGAAGGCCGCGGATGGCCTGGTTAGTGCGGTGGACGTTCTCCACCAGGGCGAAGCGCACGTATTCATCGCCCCACTCCCCGAAACCGAGACCCGGCGCCACCGCCACCTTGGCCTCCCGAATGAGCATCAGGGAGAATTCCACCGAGCCCAGGTGCCGGAATTTCCGGGGAATCCTGACCCAGACGAACATGGTGCCCCGGGGCGGTTCCACCCGCCAGCCGATGTTGTGGAGTCCCCGGCACAGGGCGTCCCGCCGCTCCTGATAAACCGCCACCGTCTGCCGGACGCAGTCGGAGGGGCCATTCAGGGCGATGATGGAGGCGATCTGGATGGGCTGGAAGACTCCATAGTCCAGGTAGCTCTTGATGCGGGTCAAGGCGTGGATCAGGCGCTTGTTGCCCACCACGAAGCCCATGCGCCAGCCGGGCATGTTGTAACTCTTGGACAGGGAGAAGAGCTCCACCCCCACCTTCTTGGCCCCGGGCGCCTGGAGGAAGGACGGCGCCTGATAATCGTCGAAGACCAGGTCCGCGTAGGCAAAGTCGTGGATGATATAGACCTGGTACTTGTTGGCGTAGTCCACGATCCGCTTGAAAAATTCCAGGTCCACGCAGCGGGTGGTGGGGTTGTGGGGAAACGAGATGATCAGCATCTTGGGCCGCGGCCGGATCAGCTCGGTGATGTTGTATAAATCCTCAAAAAAGTCCCGGTCGTGGGTCAAGGGAATACTCACCAGCTGGCCCCCGGAAATAACCACCGAGGCGGAATGGATGGGGTAGGTGGGATTGGGCACCAGCACCACGTCCCCGGCCTCCACCGTGGCCAGCACCAGGTGCGACAGGCCCTCCTTGGCGCCGATGGTGGCGATGGCCTCGGTTTCCGGATCGATGTCCACCGCAAAGCGGCGCTTATACCAATTGGAGATGGCCAGCCGCAGCTTGGTAATCCCCTTGGAGGCGGAATAGCGATGGTTGGCCGCTTTGCCCGCGGCCTCGATGAGCTTCTCCACGATGTGGGGCGGGGTGGCCATATCGGGGTTACCCATTCCCAAATCGATGATGTCTTCCCCTCGCCGCCGGGCCTCCATCTTCAGGGCGTTGACCGTGGCGAACACATAGGGGGGGAGGCGCTTCATGCGGGGGAATTCTTCTATGGCCATCTAGGTCTCCTTCAGGCTAAGCGGGCGAGATTTCTAGAGAATTATTATCGCAAATGGCCGAGACTTGTCAAATAGCGATTTGCAGAGAATACTCGTTCCCTTGCCATTGCCGCAGCGATTGGATAAAATGGCGCCATGAACTGGCTGTTTGCCTTTTTCCTCAGGCTGTTCGTCTGCTTTCTGGCCGCCAAGTTCCTGGTGCAGGCGGTGGACCTGAACAGCCGGACTTACCTCTTGAGCCTGACGGCCCTGTTAATCATCAATGTTTACCTGTTTGAGATCCTGGCGTACCGGGATCGCCGCGCCCCCCAGGAGAGCCCTCCGGAAGCGGCCCCGAAGCAGGCCCCGGAAGAGCAGCCGTAATCTCCCGGGGGGATCCTAAACGAGAACCCGGCGCCGCGGACTCTCGTTTAAGCCCGGAGAGGGGCGGGCGCCTCAAGATTTCATCATTTTTTCCTTGACACTAATTTTGTGAATGTTTTAACATTCTTTTGTTTTATAAAGGCTAACTATGAAATTGCTACCCCTGCTGTCGGAAAGAAAAACCAGCCTCACGGAGCGGTGGCGGCATCGGCTTTTTGAGAGCTATCCTGCTGAGACCGCTATCTTTCTGAAAAAAGAGAAGGATCAGTTCGGCAACCCGATGGGGCAGCGCCTCTCCCAGGGTCTCCAGGGACTGGTGCAGGCGTTCCTGACGGAGATGGACCGGGACCAGGTCCTGGCCAGTCTCGATGAAATCCTGAGGATCAGGGCCATCCAGGATTGTGCCCCATCCCAGGCCCTGGCCTTCATTTTTCTGTTGAAGAACGTCATTCGCGAGGAACTGGCCCCGGAGCTTAAGGGCGGCCAATATTCCCATGAACTTCAGGAGCTGGAGGCCCGCATCGACGGCCTGGCCCTGCTGGGCTTTGACGTTTACACCCAGCGCCGGGAGCAGCTCCACCAGGTCCGGGTCAATGAGATCAGGAACCGGGTCAGCGGCTTGCTGCGCCGCACCGGATTGTCCTTATGATGAGAGGCGGCGGCAAGCGGTAAACCCCTGGCAAAGAGAGACGAGGTGAGGGTAGATGGATTTTTTTAAACGTCATTTCACGGTGGCCCTGGCGGCCGTCCTGGGGCTCGTCCTGGTGGCCTACATCGGGGTTTCGGCCAACTTACAGCTTCTCTTCGGGGTGGTAGTGCCGTATCTGGCCGTCCTCCTTTTCGTGGAAGGATTTATTTATCGCCTCCTCCAGTGGTCCAGGTCGCCGGTGCCTTTCCAGATTCCCACCACCGCCGGCCAGCAGGAATCCCTGCCCTGGATCGAAAGAAGCCTGGGCGACAAACTGGACAACCCCTATAGCACCAGGTACGTGATCGGCCGCATGGCTCTGGAAGTCCTGGCCTTTCGCAGCCTTTTCCGGAATCTGCGCAGCGAATTGCGCCAAAACCCGGAACACCCCGGGGGGGCCCGGTTGATTCAATGGTCCTACAAATGGCTGTGGCTGGGGGCCATCGCCTTCCATTACGCCTTTCTGGTCATTGTGCTGCGGCACCTGCGCTTTTTCACCGAGCCGGTGCCGGGCTTCATCAAACTGATCGACAGCGTGGACGGCTTCTTCCATTTCTTCACCCCGGTCTTTTACCTCAGCGGCGCGGTGCTGGTGGTGGCGGTGGCCTATCTGCTGGCCCGTCGCCTCACCAACCCCCTGCTGCGCTACATATCCCTGATGTCCGATTACTTTCCCCTGCTGTTGCTCCTGGCCATCGGCATCTCCGGGCTCCTCATGCGCTACGTCTATAAGGTGGACGTGGTGGCCGTCAAAGAGCTGACCCTGGGTCTGGTGACCCTGCACCCCAAGGTGCCGGCGGGCATCGGCCCCATCTTTTTCGTCCACCTCTTTCTGGTGAGCGCGCTCCTGGCCTACTTCCCCTTCAGCAAGCTGATGCACGCCCCCGGGGTCTTCCTGAGCCCTTCCAGAAATATGGCCACCAACACCCGGGCGGTGCGGCACGTCAATCCCTGGAATTACCCGGTGAAGTTCCATCATTATGACGAATACGAAGATAAATTTCGGGAAGCCATGGTAGAGGCCGACATCCCGGTGGAAAAGGAGCTGGAGTAACATGGCCAAAGCTAAGACCACGGTTCCAAAACCAGAGGAACTCTTACCTGGGATAAGCTATAAGACCCCCGAAAAGGGCTGGATGGACCTCAAGCCGGAATTCAAGCCGGGAACCTATTGCAATCCCGCTAACCCCAAGTGGGCGAGTTGGATCGACTATCCGTACCCCCGGTCCTGGTCGGTGACCGATGAGAGCTGGGGTCTGCCCGCCGATTGGAAAGAGATCATCCTCCAGGGCATGGAAGACCGGCTCAACCGCTTCCGTTCCCTGAAGCTCTTCTTCGACATCTGCGTTCGCTGCGGCGCCTGCGCCGATAAGTGCCATTTCTTCCTGGGTACCGGGGACCCCAAGAATATGCCGGTGCTCCGGGCCGAGCTGATGCGCTCGGTATACAAGCGCTATTTTAAACCGGCGGGCAAAATCCTGGGAGAGCTGGTAGGGGCCCGGGACCTTACGGAAGACGTGATCAAGGAGTGGTTCTACTATCTCTACCAGTGCACCGAATGCCGGCGCTGCTCCCTGTTTTGCCCCTATGGGATCGACATGGCCGAAATGACCATCCTGGGCCGGGAACTCTTGAGCTCCATCGGGGTAAACATCGAGTGGACCATGGCCTCGGTGGCCCAGTGTTATGACAAAGGCAGCCACATCGGCGCCACCCCCCAGGCGATGAAGGACATGATCGACTTCTTCGCCGAGGAAAACGAGCGGGTCACCGGGATCAGCACCCCGGTCACTTACAACCGCAAGGGTGCTGAGATCCTCTTCGTGGCGCCCTCGGGGGACTACTTCGCCGACCCGGGCACCTATACCTTTATGGGATACCTGCTGCTCTTCAAAGCCCTGGACCTGGATTGGACCTTGAGCACCTATGCCGCGGAGGGCGGCGACTTCGGTTTCTTCATGTCCCACGAGATGGGTAAGCGCCTCAACGCCAAGATCTACCACGAAGCCAAGCGCCTGGGGGTGAAATATATCATCGGCGGCGAATGCGGCCACATGTGGCGCATCATCAACCAGTATATGGACACCTTCAGCGGGTCGGCGGATTTCCTGGAGGTGCCCAAATCGCCCATCACCGGCACGGTGTTCGAAAACGCCGCCAGCACCAAGATGATTCACATTTCGGAGTTCACCGCCGACCTGATCCGGCATAATAAATTGCAACTGGACCCCCAGCGCAACGCCCATATCAAGCTGACTTTCCACGACTCCTGCAACACCAGCCGGGGCATGGGGATCTTCGAGGAACCCCGCTACATAATCAAGAATGTCCTGCCCGAAGGGCATTTCTTCGAGATGCCACCCAACACCATCCGGGAGAAGACCTTTTGCTGCGGCAGCGGCAGCGGCTTCAACGCCGACGAATACCTGGAGACCAGGCTCCGGGGCGGGCTGCCCCGGGCCAACGCCGTCCGGTACGTGGCCGATAAATACGGGGTGAACCATCTGGGCTGCATCTGCGCCATCGATCGGGCGGTGTTTCCCGCCCTGATGAATTACTGGGTCCCGGAGGTTGAGGTCACCGGCATCACCGAAATGGTGGGCAACGCCCTGGTATTTCCCGATGAGATAGAGCGCACCACCGACCTCCGGGATCGAGACCTGGCAGGCGTTGGTTCGCCTGAGGAAGGGGAGGAAGCGGAGTAGCCATGGAAGATAAATACCGAAACGAATTCGGAGGGTTCGCCGAGAAGCCCAAGGTCCCCAAGAAGTTCTACGACCTCAAATATATCCTCTTGGGCCTGGTCATCTTCTTCGGTCTGGTTTTCTCCCCCATCTTGCCCAACCTGGGGAAGATCGTGGCGGCGCCGTCCCCCAAGGTGGACACCCCGGCCATCCTAAAGCTGGCGGAGAAGGAGCGGCAGTGCGTGATGCCCACTCCCTACATGCGGGCCAACCACATGCAGATGCTGATTGACTGGCGGGAAGCGGCGGTGCGCCACGCCGACCGGGAATTCATTAATCCCGCGGGCAAGAAGTTCACGGTCAGCCTTTCCAACACTTGCATGGAATGTCACTCCAACAAGACCCAATTTTGCGATAAATGCCACAACTATGTCGAGGTAACCCCCAACTGCTGGGGTTGCCATCTGGATAAGGAGCAGAAGGTGGCGCAGGGGGGGGCTAAGTGATGGGTATAGACAGAAGAGATTTTATCAAACTAGCCGGTCTCTCCACCTTGCTGGGGCTGGGGGCCAATTCCGCCTGGGAATTGCTGCGGCCCGGTCAGGTGGCAGCCGCCCTGGAGGCGAATCCGCAAGCCCTGACCGCCAAGAGATGGGCCATGGTGGTGGACATGCGCCAGATGGACGAGCAAACTGCCCAGAAATGCATCGCGGCCTGCAACCAGGTCCACAACGTGCCCGATTTCGGTAATCCCATCGATCCCGCCATGAAAATCAGCGACGCCGATAAGGTCCGCTGGGAGATCAAGTGGATCTGGACCGCGCCTTATGAAAACGCCTTTCCCGGGGTCGAACAGGAGTATATGGACGAGAAGGTCAAGGACCTCCAGATACTCTTGCTTTGCAACCATTGCGACAATCCCCCCTGCGTGCGGGTCTGCCCCACCCAGGCTACCTTCCGCCGGGAGGACGGCATCGTGATGATGGATATGCACCGCTGCATCGGCTGCCGCTTCTGCATGGCCGCCTGCCCCTTCTCGGCCCGGAGCTTTAACTGGAAAGACCCGCGGCCTTACATCAAGAAAGAGTTCCCCGACTATCCCACCCGGGAAATCGGGGTGGTGGAAAAGTGCACCTTCTGCAACGAGCGGCTGGCCAAGGGGCTGATGCCCGCCTGCGTGCTGGCCTCCCAGGGGGCCATGGCCTTCGGCGATCTCAGTGATCCCAAGTCCAAGGTGAGGGAGCTTTTGGGGTCCACTTTTACCATCCGGCGCAAGCCCTTTCTCGGCACTAACCCTCAGGTTTACTATATCGTGTGAGGTAGCCATGCTGGAAAATGCCTTTAGCGGGACCAAGCGATATTATGGATTAATGGCCATTTTGGCGGGCCTCTTCGCCTTGGGATTCTTCTTCTATCTGAAACAGCTCACCACCGGCCTGGGCATCACCGGCATGGGCCGGGACGTCTCCTGGGGCTTTTACATCGCCCAATTTACCTATCTGGTCGGAGTGGCGGCCTCCGCGGTCATGGTAGTTCTCCCCTACTACCTGCACAACTACAAGGCCTTCGGCCGGGTCACCATCCTGGGAGAATTCCTGGCGGTCTCCGCGGTAGTCATGTGTGTCACCTTCGTGATGGTGGACATGGGGCGGCCAGACCGGGTGCTCAACGTCTTCAAGTACCCCACTCCCAACTCGGTCATGTTTTGGGATATCATCGTCTTGAACGGCTATCTCCTGCTCAATATCCTGATCGGCTGGAACGTGCTGGAATGCGAGCGCCATGACGTGCCGCCTCCCCATTGGGTCAAGTTCCTCATCTATGTCTCCATTCCCTGGGCCGTCAGTATCCACACGGTAACCGCCTTTCTTTATGCCGGCCTGCCCGGCCGGAGCTACTGGCTCACCGCGCTCATGGCCCCCCGCTTCCTGGCCTCGGCCTTTGCCGCGGGCCCGTCGCTGCTGGTGCTTTTATGCCTGCTGGTGCGGAAATACACCAGGTTCGACCCGGGGCGGGAGCAGATCCAAAGCCTGGCGAAAATCGTCACCTATGCCATCCTGGTCAACGTCTTCTTCTTTTTCTGCGAAATCTTCACGGTATTTTACAGCCGGATCCCCGAAGAAATGGTGCACTTTAAGTACCTGTTTTGGGGGGTGGACGGGTACGGGCGGCTGGTACCCTTGATGTGGTTCTCCATTGTCGGCATGACGCTCGCCGCCCTGCTCCTGCTCAATCCGAAAAATCGCCGGAATGAAAACACCCTGGCGGCCCTGTGCGGCCTGGTGATCATCACCACCTGGATCGACAAAGGACTGGGGTTGATGACCGGCGGCTTCGTCCCCAATCCCCTGGAGAAGATCGTCGAATACTGGCCCACCGTGCCCGAGGCCCTCATCGCCCTGGGGGTCTGGGCCCTGGGCTTCTTAATTCTCATCATCCTCTACAAGGTGGCGGTCTCCATCAAGGAGGAAGTGCGGGCCTAGCCGGGAGGGGCTCACTAAGTAATTGCGCTGGCTGAGGAATCGCCTAATTTCGCAAGTGAGGTGTTTGGCACCTTACCAAAAACGTCGCCTTTCGGATCGACGTTTGATATCCGGAAAGAATCCTAAAGGGAGGTACGTTTAATGGCCTGGCAGGTGGAAGTCGATCACGAAAAGTGCACCGGGGACGAAGAGTGTGTCAATGTTTGTCCGGTGGGCGTCTTTGAGATGCAGGAAGGCAAGGCAGTTCCGGTCAATGAAGAGGAATGCCTCGGCTGCGAGAGCTGTGTCGAGGTCTGCCCTTCCAGCGCAATTACCGTAACCGAAATCTAAAACCCGATTCATCCCTCGCCAAAAACGCCGGCCTGCAAAGCAAGCCGGCGTTTTTGCTGGCGCCGCCGTTCTTTTCTATGACATGAAGGGATTTACCAGGTGGACTGGCATCCGCGAGTTGGCCAGCACCTTTTTGGCCACGCTGCCGAAATCGCTGCTCTTCTGGTCCAGATCATCATGGCCGCGGCCATGGCTGGTGAGCACCACCAGGTCCGCCTTCTCTTTCTTGACGGCCTTGAGGATCTCGGCGGCCGCCTCACCCTGCACCAGGCGTAATTCGATCTTGGGGCAGGCCTTCAGCTCCTTTGCGCAGACTTTCTCCAGCTGGTGTTTGGCGTGTTTCAATTCCCATTCCTGAAAATGCTTCAGGTGCTCCGGGCTGGGATAGTTGCCATATGCGGGAAAATAGGCCATTAAATCTACCCCCACATAGAGGAGGACTACCTTGGCTTGATACTTTTCCGCCAACGATTCCACCTGGTTAGCGGCTTTGAGCGAATTTTTGGAGAGATCGGTGGGCCAGAGAATGGTATGCACTGCCATGGGAAACCTCCTGTCTGCGAGGTAGAAGTTCCGGTCTTCATGCGAGCCCTGAGATGTGACCAGCTCATCTAAAAATATGGCCGCCTGGCCGGATGTCAAGGCCCTGGCGGTCTTGAAAGGTCTTCTCCATGCACTTTTGTCGCCGGACACTACTATACCGAACCCGCGTTTATAACTCACCACTTTTTTCCACTGGCTATCTTTTTCAAAACCGCGGGGTCGGTAATGGTTATCCTGCCCTTCTCCATTCCTATCACCCCCTGACTTTTCAAGCGGGACAGAGTTCTGGACAGGGTTTCACCAATCGTTCCAAGATAAGCAGCCAGATGGGTCTTGGTGGTGGGTAATTCGAAGACCAGTCCTGGCTCAATTTGACCGTGCCTCTCCTGGCAGCGCTCTAAAAGGTAGCAGGCCAGGCGGGCCGATACTTCTTTTAGGGAAAGATCTTCCAATTGCCGGGTCAAGTGGAGCATCAAGCGGCTCAAGGTGGCCAACATATTCCGGGCCAGGGTGGGTGAGGCCGCCAGGTGCCGCAAGAATGGGGCTTTAGGGAAGAACAGGGTTTGACAATCTTCCAGGGCCATGGCGGTGGCCGGGTAGGAGGCGTCGCTGAAGACCGCGGCCTCGGCAAAGGTCTCTCCGGGGCCCACCAGCCTGATGATATATTCCTTGCCATCCGGAGAGCTTTTCACCAGTTTGACAGAGCCGCGGCTGAGGAGGTAGAAACCCTGGGCCTCCCGGCCCTCCCAGAAGATGGTGGCCTGCCGGGCAAAGGCCTTGCTCACCGCCAGGTGCGCCAGGGCCTCCAGGTCCGCCTCCGGCAACCCGGAGAAGAGATAGACGTCCCGCAGGATCTTCTTTTTTGGCCCGGCTTCCTCTGTGCCCGTATCCGCCACTGCGCCCTCCTCTCGTCCCGCAGCCTCTCTGATTATTTAAAACTTTGCCTGATTATCATAAATAAATCAAGTTACTGGCCGTCAGCGCCCGCCGGCCGGCCGCGGATTACTATTGACGCCATGAGGCTCCCTTTGGTAGATTTGAAACCTCTGCTCTCCCCAACATCACCGGTTGCGCGGAAGTTGGGGATAAATTTTGGGTTTTTTGCAGAGGTCTCGATTTTTCTTTGATCCGGGGTCCGGGAGCCCGGGAAAACTGCCACCCCCACGAACAGGAGAGCCTCATGAGCCGGTATCCATGGCCGTTAATTATCCTAACCCTGGTGCTTTGCTGGACCGGCTGCGGGCCCGCCCCGGAAAATGAAATCCGCCTGGGGGTCAATGCTGAACTCACCGGCAGCAAACCCACGGTGGGCGATTCCTGCAAAAAGGCGGCGGAACTGCTGGCCGCCCAGGTCAACCAGGAGGGCGGCCTGAAGCTGGGGGATAAGAAATACCGCATCCATTTGTTCGTGGAAGATAACGAAGACAAGGCCGAGTCGGCCGCGGCCATGGCCCAAAAGCTCATCAGCCAGGATAACGTCCTGGCCATCATCGGGCCCAACACCTCGGGCAACGCCATCCCCGCGGCCAGCATCTGCGAAGGCGCGGGGGTGATCATGATCAGCCCCTGGTCCACCAACCCCAAGACCACCGAAGGCAAGAAGTTCATCTTCCGGGCCTGCTTCATTGACGATTTTCAGGGCCAGGTGATGGCTAAGTTCGCCCGGGAGACCCTCAAGGTCCAAACCGCCGCAGTGCTCTACGATGTGGCTTCGGAATATAACAAGGGCATTGCCGAATACTTCAAGAAAGCCTTTGAGGCCGCGGGCGGCAAGGTGGTGGCCTTTGAATCCTACACCAAGGACGACAAGGATTTCTCCTCCCAGCTCACCCTCATCAAGGCCGCCTCGCCCGGGGTCCTGTTCCTGCCCAACTACTACAATGAAGTCCCCCTGCAGGTGCAGCAGGCCCGGCGCCTGGGGATCGTCTGCCCCTTCATCGGCTCCGACTCCTGGGGCAGCCCGGAAATCTTGCCTCTGTGCGGACCGGAACTGGACGGCTCCTACTTCAGCACCCATTATGCCCCGGATATTGCTACGGAAACCGCCCAGAAATTCATCCGGGCCTATGAAGTCAAATACGGCAAAAAACCCGATGACGTGGCCGCCCTCACCTACGACGCCGGGGGCTTGCTGTTGACCGCCATCACCCAGGCGGGGGTCCTGGATCGCCAGAAGGTGCGGGATGCCCTGGCCGGGGTGCAGCAATACGCAGGGGTGACCGGCACCATGAAATTCCATGGCACCGGCGACCCCATCAAGAGCGCGGTGATCCTCCGCGTGAAGGATTGTCAGTTCATTTATTATTCCACGGTGCAGCCATAAAAGGCGGTTGCCGGTAACCACCAGACCAGGGATCACCGGAATCTCGCCGGTGCCCTATCCAGCCAAAGATTAAAAACCCATGTTCCAAATTCTGGCGCAAAATGTCCTGAACGCCTTGCAACTGGGGAGCGTTTACGCCCTCATCGCCCTGGGCTATACCATGGTCTATGGCATTCTTAGCATGATCAACTTCGCCCACGGCGATATCTTCATGGTGGGCAGCTATCTCAGCCTGGCCGGAGCCCTCCTGCTGCTGGGCCTGCCCTGGGGCCTGCCCTCCTTTCTGGTGTTCACCGGGGCCCTGGCCTTCAGCATGATCCTCACCGCGCTCTTAGGGGTGACCATCGAACGCCTGGCCTACCGGCCATTGCGCCAGGCGCCCCGGGTCTCCGCGGTGATCACCGCCCTGGGGGTGGGCCTGTTCCTGGAAAATTTCACCCTGGGCCTGTTGGGTCCGGAGCCCCGGCACTTCCCCTCTTTGATAACCATGACCCCCTGGGAGGTGGCCGGCCTCACCATTACTCCGCTGCAAGTGCTCATCATCCTGCTGGCCGCGGCCCTGATGATCCTCCTGGACCTCTTGGTGCGCCGCACCCTGCTGGGCATGGCCATGCGAGCCATCTCCTACCGCCGCCCCATCGTGCCCCTCATGGGGGTGTCGGTTGACCGGGTCATCTCCATCACCTTTGCCATCGGCTCGGCCATCGCCGCGGCCGGCGGCCTGATGTACGGTCTGGCCTACCCGGTGCTGGACCCCTACATGGGCGTCCGGATTGGCTGGTGGGCCTTCATCGCCGCGGTGGTGGGCGGCATCGGCAATATCCGGGGCGCCATGCTGGGAGGCTTTATCCTGGGCACCGTGGAAGTCTTCACCCCGTTGCTGCTGCCATCTTCCACCTACCGGGACTTTGTGGCCTTCTCGCTGCTGCTGCTGCTCCTGGTCTTCAAACCCACCGGCCTCCTGGGCCGCCCGGTGTTTGAAAGGGTGTGAGGGCAGTGAGTAGTAGCCAGTAGCCAGTAGTCAGTAGCCAGTTAGGTTATTTGTGCAAAGCATTTGCGCTGATGCCAAAACAAAGATGAGACCTGAACATGCCACAATAGAATTAAACTGGGCTATGCCCGCCGAAGTACTAACCACTAACCACTAACCACTGGCTACTGACTAATTGATGGCAACTTCTGATAAACGACGAAAACTCCTGATTTACTTGGGCGCGGCCCTGTTGCTGGCGGTGGCCTGGGTCTTGCCGCACAGCGGGCTGCTCAACCCTTACGTGGTGCAGATTATGATGTACGTGGGGATCAATATGATCCTCACCCTGAGCCTCAATCTGGTTAACGGTTACATGGGAGAGTTTTCCGTAGGCCATGCCGGCTTCATGGGCATTGGCGCTTACGTAGCCTCCATCCTCACGGTGGCGGTGCTGCCCCGCTCCTGGTCGCCCTGGCTCTTCCCGGGGGTGTTGCTGGCCGGAGGCCTGGCCGCGGCCGTGGCCGGCCTCATCGTGGCCTATCCCTCTTTTCGCACCCGGGGGGATTACCTGGCCATCGTCACCCTGGCCTTCAACATGATCGTCAAGAGTGTGCTGGAGAACATCGACGCCCTGGGCGGCCCCCGGGGCTACCTGGGCATGCCCCGCCTCACCAACC
>JBKQKO010000022.1:0-7744 GCA_052147455.1 Desulfobaccales bacterium
CCGACACGGGAAGAGCCTTCCGGACATGCTCGATGCATTGCCGGCGACGGGTCGGGCTTAGAAGTTTCCCCTTACCGCCTCCTGGAGAATCAGCTTATCCAGGGTGAGATCCGCCACCGCCCGTCTCGGCCGGGTATTCTCCTGCTCCAGGACCTTGAGCCGTTTGGCCTGTTCCACCTTTAAACCACCGTACTCCCGGCGCCAGCGATAGAAGGTCTGCTCGGCAATGCCCAGGGTACCGCAAACCTGGGCCGCCGTCTGACCCTGGGCCAAGGCCACCTCTGCTTCCCGCAACTTCCCGATTATCTGCTCGGGCGTATAATGCTTCCTGCTCATCTCCCTGCCTCCCTTCGATCCGCTACTCTAACATAACTTGTGGATCAGTTTTTGGGGGGCAGGTCAGATTGACTATTACGATCCCGAGGGCAAACGGGTGATGAAGTGCTTCCCCAAAAAGGCAGACGCTGAGGCTTACCTTGGGAAAGTCCAGTCGGCTAAGCGGGAAAGGCGCTATCACGATGTGTTTGACGTGAAGATGGAAACCCAATTCACCTTCAATGACTTGGCAGACCGGTATGTTGAAAACTACGGCCCACAGAAATCTTACCAGAGATTCAAGCGCCATGCGGTAAGGTATCTCCGGGAAGAATTCGGAGAAAAACGGCTTAAGGAAATCTCCTACCTAGACCTGGAGACCTATAGGAATAAACGCAAGGCCACCCCTTTAAAGAGTGGCAAGCCCAGGACAGATGCCACAGTAAACCGGGAGATGGCCGCCTTGAAGCACATGCTTAATAAGGCGGTGGAGTGGAACATGCTGGAGGTCTCCCCCTTTCGGAAGGGCTCACGGCTTACCTTCCGGGAGAATAATCAGCGCCAAAGGTATTTGATGGAAGCTGATATTGAAAAGCTGCTGAACTCTTGCAGCGCCTACGTAAAGCCGATTCTGGAGTTGGCCCTGCATACCGGCATGAGGAAAGGCGAGCTTCTTAATTTGAAGTGGGACCAGGTCCGTGATGGTTTTATCTATCTCAAGGAAACCAAGAGCGGCAAGTCTCGCCAGATACCGTGTGATGACCGGGCGGCCCAAGTGCTCAAGAAGTTGCAGATAAGGAATAGATGGAAGTCGCCCCATATCTGTGTAGGGCCGGACGGCGAACGCCTGGGGGACGTGAAAAAAGGGTTTAATGCCGCCTGTAGGCGGGCGGGGATTGAAGATTTTCACTTCCATGACCTGAGACACACCTTTGCTTCGCATTTGGTAATGAAGGGAGCGAACCTCAAGACGGTGCAAAGGCTCCTGGGTCATTCAGATTCAAAGATGACAGACCGCTACTCCCACCTCTCCCCCGACCATCTGAGGGAATCGGTAAATCTCCTAAGCGATTTACCGAGTGGTAAAGAAATGGTAAACATTCTCCCCCTCAAATCTCTGAAAGCTGGAGCCGGCACGGGGATTCGAACCCCGGACCTGCTGATTACGAATCAGCTGCTCTACCACTGAGCTATGCCGGCTTGGCCTTTATTTTAGACGCCTCCTGTCTTTTTCGCAATGCTCCTCGAGGGTCAGGGTCATAGTAGTTGCGGTGGGGCCGGCAGCCTGCCTTGGTGGGCAGCACTTCCGCCGATCTGCGAGCGCTTCTGGCCTTAAGTTTGCTCTTTATCAGCGGCGGGTGCAGCGGCGATAACCATAAAGGCGCGGCTGGAAAATACCATCAGCCTGCCCTGGTTCCGGCCCAGGGAGGACAGGTGGAAGCCTGGGATTTGCCTGCCGCCGTCCGGGCCAGTTCCCCGGGGGTTCGCCTGACCTGGCCCAGAGAGAAGGCAAAAGTAAAAAGGTAAAATTCGAAGATTTATCGTTTCCAGGTGCAACTTGGGAACGAGATTATGGAGGTTCACCGGCCCGAGGCCGGCGCCACTATTCTTTTTTGGTGTCTTGGCGCCCCGGTGGTTCATATTTCTCACACCACCACCAAGCCACGCGCCATTATTGGTGCGTGAGACGCACCCTACGAAAGAAAGATAATCCTGGGATAATACACTGGCCCTGTTTCCCAGGGCCGATTTGGCAGAAACTTAGGCTGGGGCCAGGGATTGCTTTTGCTGAAGGCGCTACTTAAGGTTTCTTTGAACGCTGAACCAAAAAGCCGAAGGCGGGAGGAAACTTTGATGAAAAAGGTCAATGTGATTGAGGCCAACGCTTTCTCCGAAAAAGGCATGAAAAAGCTGCTGGTACACGACTCTCCCTATTTCAAGATCCTTAACTTCAATTTCAAAGCTGGCCAGGAACTCCCGGTCCATGCCCACGACATCGAGGGGCAGGTGAGTTTGGTGGTCTTGGAGGGCGAGGGGGAATTCCTCGGAAAAGATGGCGCTCTGCTGCCGGCCACCCGGGGAGACGTGCTGATTTCCGAGATCGCCGAACCGCACGGAATCAGGGCCAGGACCGACTTGCGGCTGCTGGTCACCATTGCCCCGCCTATTTGAGCGGGGGAAAGACAGTTTTCTGTTTCCTGGAAAAGTTCCTGAGGTTCCCGCGCCGCCGGGGGCGGCGGCGCCACATTTTCATGATTTTCGGATGAGCCAAGGGCTCATGAGCGACTGTTTCCTGTCTCTGCCGAGGGGCCTTTGACTTTAATTTTGCCCTTCACAGGGAACAGATATTAATCGGAGCGGACAAGAGATTAAATTCCCCCTCACCCTAACCCGCTCCCTCATCGGGGGAGAGGGGATAAAGCTGAAACCACTTTCATGCTCCCGTTAATAAATGGCTTCACAGTCGGCACTCCTGCGGCGTGGGCAGGTGGGGTCATGGCTGCCCGGCTCTAAGGAGTTCCTGGGCCACCAGCGAGAGCAATCCCCAGACCGCATCCAGGAACCAGAAGCGGTCCAGGTGGGCCGGCAGGGTGAAGGAGACCTGGGCCGGAAACTCCTCATCCGCCTGCCACAGGATCACTGCCACCGTCAGCCCGGGGAAGACCCGCAGGGCCAGGGCCGCGTCCCCTGCCGGCCTGGCTTCCGCCCCGAGCTTCTGGCCGGCGGCCAGGAAACCGGCCAGGTCCCGGCCGAACCTGTCTTCCAGGGGAGCGTTGGGAAGGACGTGATGGCCCCGGAAAAAGGTGGCCCCCCCCGGCAATTCCAGGGGGCCGATGGGGGGCCCCAAGGCCGGGGGGACCAGATGCAGCAGGTAGGTGAGGGCCAACAGGCAGGCCCGGAACCCCGGATCCCCCTCCAGCCCCGGCAGCACCCGGATCTGCCGCCGGGCCGGATCGATCCGCAACTCCCGGTCCAGAAAGGGCAATTCATACTCCCCTTCCCGGAAAATGACCCCGGTGCGGCCGGCCACTTCCGCCGGGTCCCGCTTCTCCAGATCATTCCAGATCTCCTGGCTCACCTCGGCGCAGTTCTCATAGGCCATCTAGTTCTCCGGATCATTTTGTCGATTTTGTCCGTGCATCGGCAGGTTGCTGCGCCACCGGCTATTTTCCGCAGCCGGCTGCAAAGGAGAGGGCCATTTTATAAGGACCGGCGATTTTGAGGTTCCGTCTTCCTTCAATATTTTATACTATTTCGGGGACGTTACCAAATATGGAATTCATGACCCTATGGAAAAATTCTTCTATCCAAAAAGTCTGGTAGTGGTGGGCGTTTCGGAATCCCCGGACAATCTGGCCCGGGCGATTGTGGCCAATCTCTTGCAGTTTAATTATCAGGGGAAGATATTCCTGGTGGGCCGCCGGCCCGGCGCTGTCTTCGGTTTGCCCATCCTTCCGAGCCTCCGGGAGCTTCCCGGGCCGGTGGACCTGGCGGTGATCCTGGCCCCGGCCCGTTTGGTGCCGGCCCTGGTGCAGGACTGCGGAGAGTTGGGCATCTCCCGGGTGGTGGTGGAAGCCGCCGGCTTTTCCGAACTGAGTGAGGCTGGCCGGGTCCTGGAGGAGGAAGTCCGGGGCCTTCTAAAAAAGTACCAACTGCGGCTCATCGGCCCCAACGGCCTGGGCTGCATGAACCTGGAGATCGGCCTGGCCTTGCCCTTCGCCCAGATGCGGCCCCGGCCCCGGCTGGGCCGGATCTCCATCATTGCCCAGAGCGGCGGGGTGGCCACTCATCTGATGGCCTGGATGACCCGGGAAGGCCTGGGGGTCAACAAATTCCTGAGCCTGGGCAACAAGCTGGACGTGGCGGAAAACGAGGCACTGGCCTATTTCCTGGAGGACCCGGGGACTGCCGCGGTCTATCTCTATCTCGAAGGCATCGAGGATGGCCGGGGCCTCTTGGAGGCGGCCCGCGGGGCCGCCAAACCCATTTTCCTGCAGGTGGCCAACGTGGGGGCGGAGACCGCGGCCATCGCCCAATCCCACACCGCCTCCCTCAGCACCGATGAGGAAGTGCTGGCCGCCGCCTGCCGCCAGGGCGCCCTGGTGCACCTCCGGAGCCAGGCGGAGTTCCTCTCCCTGGCCAAGCTGGTGGGCCAGCCGCCGGTTAAGGGAGACCGCCTGGTGATTTTCTCCCGCAGCGGCGGTGAGGCGGTGGTGGCGGCCTATGCCTGCCGCCGTTACGGTTTCCGCCTGCCGCCCCTGGCCGCGCCGCTGGTGGATTTTATCCGCTCGCACTCCCGGGCCGGAGTCATCAGGCCCGGCAACCCCATCGACCTGGGAGACGTCTTCGACTTCACCGTCTATACCGAGGTGATGGCCCAGGTCTGCCGCGACCCGGAAGTGGACGCGGTCCTGCTCCACTATGGCCCCCTGGCCGACTTCGAGATCCCAGCCGGCCGGGAAATGGCCCGGCGCATGGTGGAGTTGGCCCGGTCTGCCGGCAAGCCTCTGGCCATCACCCTGTTGGTCACCCTGGACGAAGAGGAATTTTTCCGGGAAACCCTGGGGGTGCCGGTGTATAACTTCCCCGAAGAGGCGGTCCAAGCCCTGGCCTTGAGCCGGGATCAGGCCTGCCGCGCCCCGGCGGTTGCCGTGGTGACCTCACCCTTGCCGGCTGCCGAGAAACTAGCCGGGTGGCTGGCACTTACAAAAGAGACCCGGGAGGGATTTCTGCCTCTGCCCCTGGCCCTCACCATCATTGAGGCCCTGGGAATAGCGGCGGCCCCCTGGCAAGTGGCCGCCAGTCCGGAGGCGGCGGCGGCGGCCGCGGCCGCCCTGGGTTTTCCCGTGGTCCTGAAACTGGCCGCCGCCAGCCTGGTGCATAAGACCGAAGCCGGGGCCGTCCTCTTAAACCTTAAGGATGGCGAGGCGGTAATGGCCGCCTACCGGCAACTGGCGGGCCTGGCTCAAGAGGGCCTGCCCCCGGAGGAGTCCTGGCAGGTACTGGTCATGGCCCAGGTGGCCGGCGGCCGGGAAGTGCTGCTGGGAGGCCGCCGGGATCGGGCCTTTGGGCCAGTGGTGGCCTTTGGGGCCGGGGGTCTGGAAACTGAGATCCTGGGTGACGTGGCCCTCAGACTGGCCCCCATCAGCCCCGCCCAGGCCCGGGACCTCATGGCAGAGACCCACATCGGCCGCGGGCTCGCCGGCTTCCGGGGCCAGCCCCCCGGAGACCTTGAAGGCCTGAGCCTGGCCCTGGCGGCACTGTCCCAGTTACTGGCGCAGTTTCCCCAAATCCAGGAGGTGGACCTCAACCCGGTGCTGGTCTTTCCCGGCCGGCCCGGCCTCCTGGCCCTGGACGCCCGGATTCGAGTTTTTGGTTAGGGTAAGGGGATGGCGGCGAAGAATGTGGTTTTCGGTTTTCTATTTTTTGTTTTCTGTTTTCTGTGAAGGGCAAAATCAAAGTCAAAGGCCCCTTAGCAGAGACAGGAAACAGGAAGCCAGGTGCAGGCGTGAGGCCGGCGAATTGGCGAAATAAGGCATCCGCGGTCAGCCCTGAACCTTCAGCCAAAAGAACCGGAACTGATAAAGACCTTTATTAATCGGAGCGCCATGAAAGCCAAACAGAAGGAGATCACCCCGGAGCTCGCGGCGGCCCTGTTGCGCCAGGGGCGGAGGGCGGTGGCCTTGACCGGCGCCGGCATCTCGGTGGAATCCGGTATCCCCGACTTCCGCAGCCCGGACGGCCTCTGGTCCCGCTTCGATCCCGGGGAATACGCCCACATCCGGGCCTTCCGCGCCCATCCGGCCAAGGTCTGGACCATGCTCCGGGAGATGGAGGGGCTCATCATCCGGGCCCGCCCCAATCCGGCCCATCTGGCCCTGGCGGAGCTGGAAGCCCGGGGGATGCTCCTGGGTATCATCACCCAGAACGTCGACAATCTGCACCAGGCCGCGGGGAACAAGCGCGTGGTGGAGTATCACGGCAACGCCCGGCGTTTCCTCTGCGACCTCTGCAAAGCGCCGCACCCCCAGGAGAACCTGGATTCCCAGCACACCCCGCTCTATTGCCGCTGCGGTGGCCTCATCCGCCCCGACGTGGTCTTCTTCGGCGAAGCCATCCCGCCTGCCGCCCAGGCGGAGGCCGAGGAGATGGCCCTGGAGTGCGACCTGCTCCTGGTAATCGGCACCTCCGGAGAAGTGGCCCCGGCCAGTTACCTCCCTCATACCGCCAAGGAATCCGACGCCATCATCCTGGAAAACAACCTGAAACCCACCCGCCTCACCTATACCCTCACCGACCACTTCCTTCCGGGTCCGGCGGGGAAGGTGTGGCCAATTATATTGGCTGAATTAAATAGACTTAGGTAAGTCTATAATTTTATTATGTAATTAAATATTTGACGATTCTATCTTAAAGCATTATATTTTATTCAAAAACCCTACACGAGGGCTAAAATGTCTAAGAGTTCAATGAAGAGTGGCTCTTCCAAACGAGCCCATATAATATCCCGGGATGATGGTTGGGCTATAAAGATAGAAGGCAATATAAAAGCCACTAAAATATATCAAAATAAGGATTCCGCAATTAAGGGGGCAAAAAAACTTGTTGAGCAAGGCCATGATGTAATTGTGCATAAAAAAGACGGATCTATACAAAATTGGGAAAAGGGAAAGAAAGATAAATGATCTCAGATGGCGAGGACTTTTCCAAAAATATTTTCATTAATTGTCCATTTGACTCAAAATATACTAAATTACTTAGGCCAATATTATTTACTATTATCTATTTAGGGTATAATCCTCGTATAGCTTCAGAAAGATCTGATTCTGGTGAAGCAAGATTTACTAAAATCTGCGAATTGATAGGAAATTCTAAATTTAGTATTCATGATATTTCTAGATTAAAGGCATCGAAGAAATTAGAATATTACAGATTAAATATGCCCTATGAATTAGGAGTTGATATTGGTTGTAGATTGTTTGGAAGTGACAAATTTAAGGAAAAGCGGTGTATTATTTTTGAAAAAGATAAATATAGCTATCAAAAGGCATTATCAGATTTATCTGGCTTTGACATAAAGGCACATAATAATAAGCCAAGAAAAATTATAGAAGAACTTAGATATTGGTTTGTTGAAAATGATGCAATTATGCCAGATAGCGCCACAATAATTTGGGATAATTTTAATTTATTTATGACAGATTTTGAACTTACAACAACTGCAAAAGGTTATGAGCAGAAAGATATACAAAAGATGCCTATTCACGAATTTATATACTTTATCAAAAAGTGGCTTATTAAAAATAAATAATAAAATGCTCAAATCTATCTTGGGCGGGATGTTTGGAGAAAGGTTAAGGAATAATACAGGGCCTTAAGAGCAGAAGCATTTAAAATAAAAAAGGGGCGACCCAATGGGTCGCCCCTA
>JBKQKO010000023.1:0-32510 GCA_052147455.1 Desulfobaccales bacterium
ACCATGCTCACCCGTTTGGAGTGGTTGGTTATGGCCAGGTATTGATAACCCCGCTCCCGGGCGGCCTGGGCCATCTCCTCCAGGGTGTTGCGGCCGTCGGTGGCCTTGGTGTGGGTGTGCAGGTCGCCCTGGATATCCGCCAGGGTGATGAGCCGGGGGAGGCGGCCCTGTTGGGCGGCCTCGATTTCCCCCCGGTCTTCCCGCAGCTCCGGCTCGATGAAGGGGAGGTCTACCGCGGCGTAGACCTCCGCCTCGGTCTGGCCGGCGATGCGCGCCTCTCCCCGAAAGACCCCGTATTCATTGATCTTGAGGCCGCGCTGCACCCCCAGGTGGCGGACCGCGATGTTATGAGCCTTGGAGCCGGTAAAGTAATGGAGGGCCGCGCCGTAACTCTCCTGGGGCACCACCCGCAGGTCCACCTGCAGGCCGTTGCGCAGCACCACCATGGATTTGGTGTCCCCCCGGGCCAGCACCTTACGCACGTCCTCATAGGTGACGAAGGCGTCCATCACCCGGAAGGCCTCCCGGCAGGTGGCCAGGAGGTCCAGGTCGCCCACGGTCTCCCGGCGCCGCCGGTAGCTGCCGGCGGCTATGGCCTCCGGCACCCCCGGCACCGCCTTGAGGTGCCGCACCAGGGACTCGGCCACGGGCTCCACCGTCACCAGCTTGTAGCGCTTCTCCGCGGCGCTGAGCTGACCCAGGCCCTCCAGAATCATCTGTTCGATCTTGGGGCCAAAGCCTTTGAGCTCCTTGATCTTGCCGCTTTGGGCCGCTTCCTTCAGGTCTGCGGTGCTGGTAATCCCCAGTTTCTGGTGCAGCAATTGGACCCGCTTGGGCCCCAGCCCTCCCAGGTTCAGCAAAAGCGCCAGGGCTGGCGGGGTCCGGGCCTCCAGCTCCTGGAGCAGGCCCAGGTCCCCGGTGGTAATAATTTCCCGGATCTTGCCCGCCAGGTCCGGGCCCACCCCGGGAAGCCGGGGAAGATCCTCGCCCCGGGCCGCCTGGTCCGCCAGGCTCTGGGACATGCCGCTCACCACCCGGGCCGCGTTGCGATAGGCCCGCACCCGGAAGGGGTTGCCGCCCTCGATCTCCAGCAAATCCGCCACCTTCTCGAAGATTGCGGCGATGTCTTGGTTGTGGATCGGCATGGGAAATGCGGCTGCGGGCGCAGCCTGGAGTACCTCCTTCAGTTCAGCGGCCGGGGCGGGATATCTCTAGTGTTGTGCTTCGTAAATGTATGGCATTAGATCAAGAAAACCTGAGTTCCAGGGGTATTAAAACCCCCCTTTGGGAAAGGAGGATTTAGGGGGATTTCAGGAGGTTATTTTAAATCCCCCCTGCCCCCCATTTGCAAAAGGGGGTTAAAAAACCGTAGTTTGAAATGTCCTAGCGATTATGAAGCATCCCACTAGCAGCTATGGCAAAACCCCAGTCTGCCCAAAAATGTCATTCTGAGCGAAGCGAAGCATCTCGTATTTTTAGTGACCTTAGATTCTGTTCAGGATGACAGTGAAAATCAGGTTTTGCATTAGCTTCCAGGGCGGATCTCCTCTGCTGCCCGAGTCCGGGGAATCGAGGCCGGTTTCTCTCAGATCGCGGCTGCCGCGGCGTCACCTCAGCAGGTCAGGCATTTTTTGGTGAGCCGCAGGGCCTCCCGGATCATCTGGTTGGTGTAACCCCATTCGTTGTCGTACCAGCTCATGACCTTCACCAGGTCCCCGTCCACCACCAGGGTCATGCTGGGATCGAAGATGGAGGCGTGGGGGTTGGCGATGATATCCGAGGAGACGATGGGGTCCAGCGCATATTCCAGGATGCCTCGATAGCGCTCGCTGGCTGCCTCTTCCTTGAAGATGGCGTTGATCTCCTCCACGCTGGTGGCCCTTTCGGTGACGAAAACCAGATCGGCCAGGGAACCCGCGGGCACCGGGCAGCGCACCGCCACCCCATCAAACTTCCCCTTGAATTGGGGCAGGGTATTGGTAGTGGCCTTCGCCGCCCCGGTGGAGGTGGGCACCAGGTTGGCCGCCCCGGCCCGGCCCCGGCGAAATGCCTTGTTGGGCGCGTCCACAATGGCCTGGGAGGAGGTATAGGCGTGGATGGTGGTCATGGTCGCCTTTTTGACGCCGACCCGCCGGCCCATGATCTCCACCACCGGGGTGATGCAGTTGGTGGTGCAGGAGGCGCAGGAGATCAGGCGATCGGCTTCCCCGGGCTGGGTGACCCCGTAGACGATGCAGCAGACATTTTCGCCCTTGGGGGGCGCTGACAGGACCGCGTATTTTGCCCCGGCTGCCAGGTGCTTGCCCAGGCCTTCGGACGTGGCGAAGAGTCCGGTGCATTCAAAGACGATGTCGATCCCCAGGGCCTTCCAGGGCAATTGGGCCGGGTCCCGTTCGCTCAAATATTTAATGGTTTTCCCCGCCACCACCAGGGCCTCGCCGGTTGCGGCCACCCGATGCTGGTAGCGGCCGTAGACGGTATCATAATTGAGCAAGTAGGCCAGATTATCAATGGGCATCAGGTCGTTGACCGCCATCAGCTCCAACTCCGGTCGCTCCAGAATAATTTTTAAAGCCGCCCTGCCGATCCTTCCCATGCCGTTGATTGCGACCTTGGACATACTCCACCTCCTCGGGAAACGGTTATCGAACTCGAAGTTCTTTCAAAACTTCTTTTGCTGGCCCTGAGCCCTGTGCAGGCTATCCGCTCATTCAGGCAGCGGCGGCTTGGCAATAACTTGCTGTTATCCAGTATTATGTCCCAGGTGCCCCTGGTAATGCAACTTGGCAATTATTTTATCTGGAAGCGGTTTCCGGCAGTCACCTAAAAAAGCCTTCGGTGGTACACCCGGCCTCGAAGGGCCCGCCACCCAACTGAACTCGAAGGGACTCGGTTCCCCCTGATAAAAACATAATCACCTTCGCCGCCGGTGCAAGCGGCCTCCTGCCGCGAGATCAAAATTCGGAACAGTTTATTGCCAGTAGAAAAGAGGCCATGACCGGCAACGCCAACCGTAAGCATATCTCCATCAGCTTTGCAGAGCGGCAGAACCTCACCATGAGGATGTCAATACGTCGGTTTACCCGCATCACCAATGGTTTTTCAAAGAAGGTGGAAAACCTGGCTCACGCCGTCTCCCTGCATTTCATGTTCTACAACTTCGGGAGAATCCACAAGAGCCTGAGAGTGACCCCGGCGATGGAAGCGGGAGTGACCGATCATATTTGGAATTTGGAGGAAATTGCGGCCCTATCTGATTGATATTTTTCATTGAAAATAATTTCTACTCATGGCAGGATTGAGACAATCGGCAATAAATGGCTAAAAAAATTATCATTAAGTTAACTTTTTACCTTGATTTTCGATAAAGGATGATGATAGTAGATATCCAGCAAGTGCAGGCACAGGTCAGGAGAATTGCCAGGCTTGGGAGCGTCGCTTTCGGTTGGCACTGTAAAAATGAAAGCATGGTCGAGAGGAATGTGGATGCTCTCGATATTCTTAAAGTGCTTAGGGATGGAGTGGTAAGTCACGAACCCGATCCTGAAACAGACATGAAATTTAGGGTTGTTGGAGAAGACATACGAAGGGAAGAATTAACAGTAATCATAATTATCCAAGATGATGATTCTTTGTTTATAAAGACGGTGTGGTAAAACCTTATGAAAATTATGAAATGTCCCTCATGTCAGCAAATGCGGGAAACCCATAAGGGTGGATATCATTATACTGAGTCTGGGTTGCCAAATGTTTGGTTACGGGGTGTCGAGATTTTTGAATGCGACTGTGGTGAGAAATCTGCTTTTATTCCTTGTATTGAGGAGCTACATAAATTAATCGGAAAAACTTTGATAGTAAAAGAGGAGCAACTTTCAGGTAGTGAGATTAGATTTTTGCGAAAACACATGATGTTAAAATCAAAAGATTTTGCAAAAGAACTTGGCGTGCAAAAGGTTACTATGTCGCGATGGGAAAATAGTGATTCACAACCTTCTGAATCAGTTGATAGGTTAATTCGCTTGGTTTACGCCATAAAAATGGGCTTGAGCAAAACTGATAAGACCCTTGTTATGGATAAATTTCGGAATTTGAGAAAAGGCCACCACGAAACAAAACTATATTCATTCCCTGCAAGGTTGTTCGTAAAGCGTTCATGCGTAGCTTATGCGTAGTGCTTTGAAAAAGGCAATCCTTTAAGCGGCCCGGAGGCCGCTTTTTTATTTCTCGAAAATGTTTCATGATGAACCATTTAGAACCTTGGGAGATTCTCTCCTTGATTTTTCCAGCCAAGGATTTCAAACTGATACACTACTAAACTACGGCTTGCCTTTGAGAAAAGGCGTGGTAAGGTATAAGAGCCGTAACTGTATAATTTTTCATGCTTTCACCTTGCGGCAGTCAGGGGTGGCATGGACGGAGAGGGGAGCAGCCATGAAGAAAGTCGAAGCCATCATCCAGCCCTTTAAGCTGGAGCCGGTGAAAGACGCCCTGCACCAACTGGCGGTTACCGGCATGACGGTCACCGAAGTGAAGGGTTTCGGAAGGCAGAAGGGCCTGCGGGAGGTCTACCGGGGCATGGAATACCAGGTGGATTTCCTGTCCAAGGTGAAGATCGAGGTGGTGGTCCGGGATGAGCAGGTAGAGGACGTCACCAACGCCATCATCGCCCAGGCCCGTACCGGCAAGGTGGGGGACGGCAAGATCTTCATCTATCCCCTAACGGAAGTCATCCGCATCCGCACCGGGGAGAAGGGGGAAGAGGCGGTTTAGCCCCGGAGACCCCGGTTCCCAGGGTTTCTCCCTAATCCGCCGCCTCACTCACGCGCCCTCAAGTGGCCTGACCGGATGAGAATTGATAGAATGAAGCGTTCGGCTCGCGCCATTGGCAGCCCCGGGCCTTGGCCGCCGCCCTGAAAGGTTGATGTACCTGCGAAAGAAGACCCCACCCCTTAAGCCCCCAGAGGAACTGGCCTATTTCGGCTACCGGCCGGTGGCCGCCGCCGAGAAAGAGAAGCTGGTGCGCCGGCATTTCGACACGGTGTCGGCCCGCTACGACTTTATGAACACCCTGCTGAGCTTCGGGCTCCACCACCTGTGGAAACGGACCGCGGTGCGGCTCCTGGGGCTGAAGCCCGGGGACCGGGTCATCGACATCTGCGGCGGCACCGCCGACCTGGCCCTCCTGGCCGCCAAAAAGATTGGCGCCGGCGGCCGGGTGCTGGTCTACGACATCAACCGGGCCATGCTGGAGGCGGGCCGGCCCAAGGTGGCCCGCTCCCGGCTGGCGGCCCGCATCGCCTTTCTCCAGGGGGACGCGGAGCGCCTCTCCTGTGCCGCTGCCGGTTTCGACGCGGCCATGGTGGGCTTCGGCATCCGCAACCTGACCCATCCCGAGCTGGGGTTTAAGGAGATGCACCGGGCCTTGAAGCCCGGCGGCAAGCTCATGTGCCTCGAGTTTTCCCAACCCCTCACTGCCTGGTTCCGGCGGCTCTACGATTTTTATTCCTTTTACCTCATGCCTTTGCTGGGCCGGATCTTTGTGGGCTCCTGGCAGGCTTACACCTATCTGCCCGAGTCCATCCGCATGTTTGCCCACCCGGAGGAGGTGTCGGCCACCCTGGCAGGCCTGGGTTTCAAAGAGATCCGCTTCCGGCGCCTCACCAACGGCATCGCGGTGATCCACCTGGCGGTGAAGGCGTGAAGCTCAACCAGGCCGAGCGGCTGCTGGTCAACAACCCGCTGCGGGTCATGATCCAGCGCCTCGTGGTCCGCTGGTTCGGTAAAACCGTGTCCCCGGGCCCGGGCGCCAGGCTCCTGGAGGTGGGCTGTGGCCGGGGCGTCGGGGCCGCTCTCCTCCTGGAGCAATTTCAGCCCGCGGCGCTGCATGCCCTGGACCTGGACCGGCGCATGATCCGGCAGGCCCGGGCCTCCTTGCAGCCGGAGCAACAAGGCCGCATCTTTCTGGGCGTGGCCGACGTCCTCCACCTCCCTTACCGGGACGCCTCCCTGGATGGGGTATTCGGCTTCGGGGTCCTGCACCACCTGCCGGACTGGCGGGGCGGCCTGGCCGAGATCGCCCGGATTCTGAAACCCGGCGGCTTCTACTCCCTGGAGGAATACTACCCCTCCCTTTACCAGAATTTCCTGACCCGTCACCTCTTCCGGCATCCGGAAACCGACCGTTTTGAGGGCGGCGATTTGCGCCGCGGCCTGAAAGACGCCGGATTTTCCCTGGCCGCCTGCCTGGAACAAAGAAAGTCGTTCATCCTGGCGGTGGTCGTCAAAGATCGATAAACAAGAGATTAGGGGGATGGGGGGTGTAGAACTACTCCCCATAAGCCTCGCCGCCGGCCTTGCCCCGGAACACCAGGTACTGGTAGCCGTTGTAGATCAGCATCACCGGCAGGAGAGGGGCCACCACCGCCAACATGACCGTCAGGATCAGAGGGGGCGCCGCGGCCTCAGCCACCGTCAGCGCTGGCGGCACCAGGTAAGGGTAGAGGCTGGCGGCCATGGCCAGAGAGAGGAAAAAGAAGAGCGCCAGGCTGCAGCAAAAGGGGGTCCGGTCTCCGGGTTGGCGCAGGCTGAAGAACAGCAGGATAAAGGAAAGCGCGGCCAGCAGCGCCGGGGTTGCCGTAAACCACAGGGATGGCCAAACCAACCAGCGGCGGGCCAGAAAGGGCTGCCCGAAAATCCCCCAAAGTCCCATCGCCACGGCCGCCAGGAGCAGCAACCAGGCCGCGGCCCGGGCGGAGCGGTAAGCCTTTTCCTGGACCTCCCCGGTAGTTTTCATAATCAGGAAGCAGGCCCCCAGGAGCAGATAGGCGCCGGTGAGACCCAGGGCCACCAGGGCCGCCCCAGGCGAAAGCCAATCCCAAACCCCGCCGGCAAACTGCCCTCCCTGAACCCGAAGACCGCTGACCAGGCTCCCCAGGATAAAGCCCTGGGCCAGGGCGGCCGTCAGGCTTCCCAGCCCGAAGCCCAGGTTCCAGGGGAGTTTTCTTCTGGCCTCCTCGCGAAATTCGAAGGAGATCCCCCGAAAGATGAGGCCCAGCAACATGACGGCCAGGGGAAGGTATAAGGCGGACAGGACCACGCCGTAGGCCAGGGGGAAGGCGCCGAAAAACAGGCCGCCCAGGACCACCAGCCAGGTGAGGTTGGCGTGCCACACCGGCCCGATGGCGTTCAGCATGGTGGCGCGCCGGGCCTCGTCCCGGCAAAACAAGGTGAAAAACCCGATCCCCAGGTCAAGGCCGTCCAGGGCCAGGGCCAGGAACAAGATGAAGCCCAACAGGGCGAACCATACGTCTGCCAGGCTCATGCCGCACCCCCCGGCTCGCTCTTAAGGGCCCCGGGGATCGGCGCTTCGAAGTCCGGTCCTTTTTTAATGATGCGGGCCGCAAACACCAGCAGCCCCAGGAGCAACAGGGTATAGACCGCCAGATAGCCGAGCAGCGAGGCCCACACCGCCGCCGCCGGCAGCCGGCTGGCCGCGTCTGAGGTGCGCATCATGCCATAGATGATCCAGGGCTGGCGGCCCACCTCCCGGGTGAGCCAGCCCGTCTCCACCGCCAGGAAACCCAGGGGCGCGGCCCCCACCCAGGCAGCCAGGAGCAATTTTTGTCCGATGAGGACCTCGGGCCTCAGCCGCCCCCGACGCCACTGCCAGCCGCTCCAGAGCATCAGGAAAAACAGGAGGAAACCGATGCCGATCATCACCCGGAAGGCGTAAAAGGGGATGAGGATGGGCGGCCGGTCCTCGGGGGCAAAGTCCCGCAGGCCCGGCACCCGGCCGCTGAAGGAATGGGTGATCAGCAGGCTCAGGCCCCGGGGGATGGTGAGAAAGGTCCAGGAGTTGTCCTCCTTGGCGGGATTGGGCCAGGCCAGGGCCTTCCATGGCGCCCCGGTTCCCGGTGGGTTGGTCCGCCAGTGGGCCTCCATGGCCCCCAACTTGGCCGGCTGATGCCGGGCCACGGTCCGGCCGGAGCCGTCCCCCAGGTAGATCTGGACCGGGGTGATGAGAACCGCGGCCAGGAGGGCCACCTTGAGGGACTTGGTGAAAAAGGCGGCGTGCCGCTGGTTCAGAAGATACCAGGCGCTCAGGCCCCCCGCTGCGAACAGGGTGGTCTCCAGGCAGGCGACCCACATGTGGGAGACCCCCCAGAACATGTCCGGATTGAAGAGCGCTTCCAGAAAGTTGGTGCAGATGAAACGACCCTCCTGCCAGTGGCCCCCCGCCGGGGTCTGCATCCAGGAGTTGGCCACCATGATCCAGAAGGCCGAGAGGCTGGCGCCCAGGGCCACCATGCAGGTGGCAAACAGGTGCATTCCCCGGGAGAGGCGGCCCCAGCCGAAGAGCATCAGCCCCAGAAAGCCGGCCTCCAACATGAAGGCCAAAGTCGTTTCAAAGCCCAATATGTTGCCGAAAAAGCCGCCGGTAGCCACCGCGAACCGCCCCCAGTTGCTGCCGAACTGGAACTCCAGGGGCAGGCCGCTCACCGCCCCCACGGCGAAATTGAGGACAAAGAGCCTCCCCCAGAAACGGGCGTGGCGGTAATAGTCATCGTCCCCGCTCGCCAGCCAGAGGGCCTCCAGGACCACCAGGAAGAGGCTGAGGCCTACGGAGAGCACTGCCCAGTTGACGTGAAACATGGTGGTCAGGGCGAACTGGTAGCGGGAGAGCATGAGGTGATCGAACCAGGCTTCCATAACCCCCCTGCCGGACAAGGTGTTTAGGAAAAGATAGGCATTTTCTCCCGGAACGTCCAGGGGTGGAGGAGCAGGCGCTCATCCGGGGCCCTATTTACCACCCTGGGGCCGCCTGCCCGGGAATTTAACCGACTCCCTTCTGATGTCCCGGTAAGGGATATTGTCTTTTTAAAACCAGGATAATCAGCGCGCTCGCGGCAATCTTCAACGAAGATCGGGGGGAATTTTGGCTGGGCATCTCAAGCTAAGAAAGCAGAGTGCGTAACGCCTGCCCTGCATTGATTGGCGTCCCTGGTGACTTGATGGTTAATCTTCTTTTAGGGGAGGTTAATGTCCGCTCAGTCTCCTCTAAGGGCAGGCAGATTCTCTCATAATTTTCCCGGGAAAAGGTAATGTTTTCTAAAAATCGAACCCGCAATCCTCGATCTCACTTGCTTTTATTACCATTTTCCCCCCAATTCCCCCGGGCAACTCAAATTAACCCCCACTCCCCGGAGAGCTCCACCCTGGTCTCCCCCGGCCCTGGCGGCCCGCACCAGGTCCTGGGGAAACATGTCCAGCTCGGGGGAGGAAAGATCGTATTGGGGGAGATGGCGCAGCACCAGGCTCGCCACCACCATGGCCTGGTCCAGGTCCCTGGCCCGTTTGCCTCCATCCCGGCCCTCCCGCCGGCTCCACCAGAGGCGATGGAGGGCAAAGGCCCGGGGGTCTGGAACCACCATGGTGGAAGGATACGGTCTGTTTGTCAAGGGATTTTCAATTGCCAATCAGGAGGATTTTTGCGAAACTAGAAAAGAGGCTGCTTCCAAACCCGACCTGCCCTGAGAGTCAGGCGCCACCGGAGGATCTTGCCATGGTCAGGAGAGGGGGCGCGGCGGCTGCCCGGTCGAGAATGAGAAGCCCGGTGGGAAACAGCTTTTAATTCGGTCCAAGGAGGCTACTGGATGAGGCCCAACAGTGAGATCGATACCCTGCGCCAGCAACTCCCCTATCATCAACTGAGGCGGGTCAAGAAAGAGAGGGTCATTTCCATCGACTGGCAGACGGAGTGGGAGCGGTTCGATGCCAAGGAACTCTTTACCTTCGATATTAGCTCCATCCCCGACAAGCTCCTGAAGAGTATGCGCCAACGGCAGGAAGTCCTGATGGACGGCAACCAGGCGGCCATTTCGGTGTTGACCCGGGTGGTGGACGGCCTCTGCGGCTATCCCATCACCCCCTCCACCCCCATCGCCGAAAACTTTGCCCGGGTCGCGGCCGCCGGCCAGAAAAACCTGTTCGGCCATGAACTTATGTATTTCCAGCCCTCCGACGAGCTTTCGGCCATCGCCGCGGTGGAGGCCATGGCCTGCCAGGGGGGCAGGTATGTGGACAACACCTCTTCCCAGGGCCTGCTCCTCAAGACCAAGAATCTCTTTTCCGTGGCCGGCAAGCGCCTGCCGGTGGTGATGACCGTGATGGCCCGGGAGGTCAATAAGGGATCCCTCTCGATCCATTGCGGCCACACGGATTTCTATGCGGTGCGCAATGCCGGCTGGGCCCAGTTGGTCTCCGAGGATAACCAGGAGTTGCACGATCTGCTGCCCATCGCCTTCAAGGTTGCGGAGTTGCGCCAGGCGATGCTGCCCACCATGGTCATCGGCGATGGTTTCATCAAGAGCCATGCCATTGAGAATGTTAAGGAACTATCCAACGCCTTCCTGGAGTATTTTGTCGGTCCTCCCAACCGCCTCTATCAGCCCAACTTCGAGCACGGCACCCTCGTCGGCACCTTTACCGACACCGACCTCAGCATGGAAGGGCAGGTGGCCCAGGATCTGGCCTATCGCTTCTGCAAACGGGGCTTTGTGGGTGCCATGTATGTGATGAACCGCATCCTGGGCAGTAACCTCAAGGTGGTGGAATGTTACCGCACTGCGGATGCCGACCTGGTCATCGTCGTCCTGGGCTCAGCGGCCGGAGTGGTCAAAGAGGTGGTGGATTACTACCGGGACGTCAAGGGCTATCGCATCGGGGTGGTGCGCCCGGTGCTGTTTAACCCTCCCTGTTATGAGGAACTGGCGTTTGGCCTGCGCAAGGCCAAGGTGGTCACGGTGTTGGAGCGCAGCGCCACCGCCCACAACCAGCTTCTCCTTTATGATGTCCAGGCTGCCTTGCAGATTTCCATGCGGGCCGGCCGGGAAGGGAAAAAGGAACATCACCTCTATGGCCGCCGGGAAATGCCCACCCTGCTTCATGGGGTTTACGGCCTCGGCAGCAAAGACTTTAATAAATATGACGTCGCCGCGGTGGTGGAAAACATGGTGGCCTGCCTGGATCGCAAGCGCGGGGTGCAGCGGGATTTTTATCTGGGGATCGAAGGCCCGTTAACCATCAAGCCGGCCCCCCTGCCCGGCTACCTGGAGCGGGAGCTGGGCATGACCTTCATCGGGGTGGGCGCCGAAGGCGTCAAGACCGCCCTGGAGTCCGCCGCCCTGGTCTACGCCCAGGATATCGGCTCCGGCAGCAAATATATCCAGTCCGGGGCCCGCTATGGCGCAGCCCGCAAAGGCGCTCCGGTATTCATGAACCTGCGCATCTCCTCCCACCCCATCCGCAACAGCTCGGAACTCACCGAAAGGGATGTCCTGGCCTTTTTCAATGAAAAGTTCCTCTCCGACCAGATCCTCCGGGAATATGCGGGCGGCCTCAAAGAGCACGGCTTGCTGGTGATCAACACCGCCAAATCCCCTGAAGAGATCATGGCCACCTTCCCGGACCAGGTTCAGTCCCTGATTCAATACCGGCAGATCAAGCTGTTAACCCTGGATGCCACCCAGGCGGCTCTCCAATATCTGAACCGGAATCTGCCCGGGGCTGCGATCATCGGCATGATCAACAAGGAAACAGGGATTCTCCCGGAAAAAGAATTTGAATCCAGATTCAAATATATCCTGGAGAAAAAACTGGGAACCAAGAAGAAGGAGATGCTGGAGGCCAATATTTCCCTGCTCAAGATCGGGGCTGCCCGGGCTGCCGTGGCCCCTGCCAAGAAGAAAGCGACCCAGGCCCTGGACCTCAAAGGGCCAGCCTATACCCGGCCCCTCCCTGAGAACTTCGGCCAGGGGCGTTTTGCCGCCGGCCTCTGGGTGGAACTCACAGAAAAAGATGAGATGGGCAGCATCAAGCCGGTGAATTTAGTCCCCGACTATCAAGAGGTCTTTTATCAGGACATGATCAAGCCCACCATGGAGGGCAAAAGGATCCCCTGGGACCACTTTCTGCCCATTGTCCCCGCGGGTACCAGCCGCTACCGGGACATGAGCTACATCGGCGCCCAACTGCCGGTCTACGATGCCTCCAAGTGCACCGCCTGCGGCCTGTGCACCGCTTCCTGCCCGGATTCGGCCTTGATTTCCACGATCACCGACCGGCCGCTGGGGCAGGCGGGCCGCTACTTCAAGCAATTCAAGACCCCACCCAAGGGCATCCCCTGGGAGCGCTTCGCCCTGAACCTCAATGTCGATCCCAGCGCCTGCAAGGGCTGCGGGCTGTGCACCCATGTCTGTCCCACCGACGCCCTGAAGATGGTGTCCAAAAATGAGGTAAAGGCCGAGGATTTCCTGCCGGAAGCCTGCCGGGCCTGGGACAATACCGCCGGCGCCGCTCCCTACGTGGGGCAGATGGCCCTCAACCACCAGGTGCTCTTTGTCTTTTCCAAGCTCTACCCGGGTAAACATACCCTGTGCCCCGGCTGCAGCGAAGGGATCATCAATCTCCTAACCTTCTTCGCGGCGGAGTCCCTGCGCAATCATCCCCAGGGGAGCGCCACCTTCTACCAGGGCATTAAGATCATCTCGGAGCGCAGCAAACGGGCGGTCGAGCACATGCTGGACCACGGCTTCAACATTTACGCCATCAATTCCACCGGCTGCGACCAGGTCTCGGAACTGGTCAATCCCTTCAACACCCGCATCTACCCGGCGGGCCATTACGGCTTCGGCACCGCTTCGGCCGCGGCCCTGGGGGCCAAGTTCAGCCTGGACCAGGCCCATCAGAACAACTACAACAGCGTCCTTACCAAGATCATCGTCTTCGCCGGGGACGGCGCCATCTACGACATTGGCAACGGGCCCTTCAACCATGCCCTGGGGGAAAACTACGACATCACCTGGGTAATTTTCAATAATGAAGGCTACATGAACACCGGCATGCAGAAGTCCGGGGCCACCCGTTTCGGCAGCGATCGCTCCACCTCCCCCATCGGCAAGAAATTTGCGGGCAAGACCACCCTGCACCGGAGGATTATCAGCCAGGCCATGGCCATTTCCCATGTCTATGCGGCCAAACTCTCCATCGACAACCCCTTTTATGCCATCAAGATCCTCAAGGAAGCCATCGCTTACAACGGCCCCTCCCTGGTGGAATTTTTCTCCACTTGCCCCACCGGGCACGTTACCCACGACTGGGCCGGCCCGCTGATCGCCCGGATGATGGTGGAGTCCCGCAAATGGCAGGTGGCGGTGCGGCGGCCCTTCCAGCGCATCGACATCTCCGGCAACCCCTCGCCGGACCAGATCTATCCCAAGGAGGGCAGATCCTTCAAACGGGGGATCAAACGGGACGCGGCCACCTTCTACGACGTGGTCAGCATGTTGGGCCAGTATAACGCCCATCTCAAGAGCGTCAAAAGCGGCGATATCCCCGAGATCGTCCGGGTCAACGAAACCGTCAGCCTGTTCCGCTGGCTGCGGAACCAATACATGGCCGGTTACCGGGACACCATGCCCAGCGAGGAAGAGGTGGAACGCATCGTGGAAGAGCACTATAAGATATAAGTTGAAAACCTTCGAAATCTGGGGGCCAGGTGCCTTAACCCTGACCCCTCGATTTTTTTTTAATGGGGGGCGTTCCCAATTAATGCCCCTTAACCCCAACTCTCAGATCGGCATCCTTAAATGTCGGCGCAGATTTTGGATGAGCGTGATAAGATGGACCAAATGGTTCCGCCCCAAAAACCGCCCTGCGTCTTTTAACCTGTTGCCGAAAACTAAACCCGAAAACTTCCCTAATCTCAGGCTGGGATAGTGATTAACAGTTGATGGTCAATCCGGCAGACCTGGAAATCGAATACCGATACAGCTCCCGGCGCAGGAGCATCGCCCTGATGGTCACCCCCCGGGGGAAACTGGTGGTCACCTCCCCCCGGGGCACCCCGCCGGCGCAAATCTCCCAGGCCCTGGCCCGCCACCATAGCTGGATCGAGGAGAAGGCCGCGGAAAGGCGAGAGGCCTGGGCCCGCCTCCGGGATGGGATGGTCTACTTCCTGGGACGGCCTTATCCTCTATCCTTGGCCGGCCGGCAGCGGGAGCCGGGGGCGCCGCAGGGGGAGGAAATCCAGGAACCTCCGGATTTGCCTGCCTGCGGTTGGCCCGCCCTGAGAGATTGGCTGAGCCGTCGGGCGGCGACGCATATCCAGGAACGGATAGCCCATTATGCCCCGGACCTGGGGGTTAAGGCGCGGCCGCTGGAGCTCTCTCAATGGAAGCGGCGCTGGGGCGAATGCCACCCGGACGGCCGCCTGCGCTTCAACTGGCGGCTGATCATGCTGCCGCCGGAGATCATCGATTACGTGGTGGTGCATGAACTCGCCCATCTGCGGGTCCCGGGCCATAATCCCCGCTTTTGGGGCCAGGTGGCGGCGATCCTCCCAGACTACCGGGAGCGGCGCCAATGGCTCAACCGCTATGGCACGCCGTTCCTTTGGTGGGAGCCGTGATCCAGGCCAGTGAGGCAAGGGTCGGCAAGACCGCGCCTCCTGTGCCGATTTTTTTATCAGGCCAACAGCAGCCGCCCGCTGTCCCTGTTCCCCCCGCCTTCACCTTAATGAGGAGCCCTAAGATGCACGAACACCTCTCTCCCCGGCAGGCTGTGGCCGCGATGATCAAGGATAATGATCTGGAGGGGCTGCTGCGCCACGCCGAGACCATCCATGGGCATCGCTGCCCCTTTTTGGCCCTGGGAGTCAAGGCCGGGCGCTACGCCATGAATTATCTGGAGCAGGAAAGCACCGGCCCGGAGGAGGTGCTGGCGGTGGTGGAGCGCAATAACTGCTTCGCCGACGGCATCCAGGTGGTGTGCGGCTGCACCTTCGGCAACAACGGATTGACCTTCAAAGATTTGGGAAAGACGGCGGTGACCGTGGCCCGGCGCCGGGATGGGTCCGCGGTGCGCCTGGCGCTGCGGCCGGATTTCCAGGAGGCCATGTTTGCCCGGTATCCGGTCCTCCCCCAATTGTTTGACCAGGTGGTGACGCAGGACCGGGGCACTGCCGAGGAGCGGCACCGTTTCCAGCACCTGTGGCAGGCGGTGGCCCGGCGGGAGTTGCTGGAAGTACCCCTGGAGGAACAGTTTCGCATCCAGCATCTGGAGATTCCGGCGCCTGGCCCGGCCCCGCGGTTCGCCACGCTAACCTGCAGCCGTTGCGGCGAAGGCGTGATGGAGCCCCGTCTCCGGGTGCAAGCCGGAAGGATGCTCTGCCTGGATTGCGCCGGTGAATCGCACTATGTCCTCACCGGGCAGGGGATCGGGTGTGCTCAGAAATGAGGCCTTCCCTGGTGGGGCGGGCTGCCGGGCGCTGGCTGACTCAACTCACAAAACCTTGCCAGCAGATGATCGCCATCCCCATGGCCATGGCTACCGCGTAGGGAACTACCTCGGGTTTTCCCGGGGCCGCGGGCGCCGGCGCACCGCGGGCGCCGGCGTGGGGACGCAGCAGCACCCAACCCAGCAGAAACTCCCAGCCCCGCTTGATCCGGCTCCAGAGCGCCCCCCGCCACCAGAGAATCACAATCACCAGGAGCACCCCGGATAAGGCCATATAGAAAAAGAGATAAAGGGTCTGCCAGCCCCCCAGCCACGCCCCCAGGGCAGCCAACGCCTTGACATCCCCGGCCCCCATACCGCCTTTCAGATAGAAGGGAACTAACAATCCGAAGCCCAGAACCATCCCCAAAAGCCCGGCGCCCAATCCGGCCAGGCCGTGAAACCCCAACTGATAGCCCAACCCCGCCAGGGCGCAGCACAAATTGAGATAATTGGGAATGCGTCTGGTCCTGGCATCGTTCCAGCCCATAGCCAGGGCGAATAACAGCGGCAAGACCAGTTGCGGGTGAGCCTTGGAGAGAGACGGGCCTATCAGATTCAGCCACTCGGAGTGCATGTCAGATCCTGATCATTACGGGTAGGATTTTCTTTTAATAATGCGCCCAACCTGCCCAAGACCTTGATTATCGGGAGCATTATCGGGTCCCTGATCGGATTGAATAGTATCAAAGGGCGGGGCCGGTGGCAAGCTGGAAACGCGGATCGCTCCTCCCAGTTTGAGGCCTCTGCGAAAATCCCCAGGGGTTTTTTTGTCAGGTCCACCCCGGGCTGTCAAACTATTCCGCGCCTCTTATGGCACCAGGCGCAGGACGCGTCTTAGGCGCCATTTCGAGGTGCGTGAGACACACCCTACCCTGACCCTCCCTGCAAGGAGAGAGAGGAAATTTAAGGCCCGGATTTATATAAGATATTTCTGGGACATAGCCTATCAGGTTCGCAGCCGCAGAGTCCAAAAAATTATAATTGTCTGGGCGCTCTTGAAATTCCGCGGCAGATGTGGATAAAATAATGTTAAGGAATCTGCCTTGCCATTCCGCGGTCAGGAAGGAGGGGGTTATGAAACGTCTGCTTCCGGTATTTTTAGGGGTGCTGCTCGCAGTCGCTAATAGTTCCGGGGCCCTGGCGGCAAGCGCCAAGGCCATGGCCCAGCGGCAGGCTCAGGGTCTGACCGCCTTCAGCCCGCCCGAGAGGTTCCTTTCCGGAAATTTCGTGGCCGACGAAATGAACCCCGCCTTCATTTTCGGTCCGGTGAAAGCCTTTGCCGCCTCTCGCCAATGTCCCACCACCTGGCTTATCGAAGAGGGCGGCCAGAATCGCCTGGCCGGGCAAGGCAGCACGGGCACTCCTCAAGAATATACCATCTACCTGGAGGAGGACTGCCCGGATAAAGTGGTCTATTATGTCTTCATCGACCAGAGCGGCCTGACGCCCCAGCAATGGTTCGAGTGGCGGGAGAAATTCCACGGGAAAAGCAAGACCGAACCTGAGTTTTCCGAGGCCAAATCCAGACTCGATACAGCCTGCACCGCGGGTTGCGGGGTCGGCGCCGAATTGCGCTTCATCCAGAAGGACGGGGAACTCCTGTCCAAATCTCCGGAAGCAGTTCTGCGGGATGAGCTTCACTTTGCCCCGATCTATGATCTGAACCGGCAGCAGAAGATGACTAAATAACCTGGCCCCTGCGGAAGGTTTATGGCACACAGGAAAGCAAAGGTGGGTGCGGTGCAGAAGCGGACCGGCTACGGCATTATAGCCGTGCTGGGCTTGATCACTATCTGGCTGCTATTTCAGCAGACCCGCTTTAACCCCGCGGTACTCGTGGCCATGCAGCACCCCCTGGTGCCAGGCCGGGCTCAGGCCGTCTCCGGCCAGACCTTGGCGGCCACCGCCGCCCTGCTCCCCGAGGTCCCGGGCTTCAAGCCCCTGGCCCCCACCGAGAGCTACGGCCCGGAAAACCTCTCCGACAAGATCGACGGCAAGGATGAGCTCTACCTGCCCGCGGGCTTCAAAGAAATGTCCTGCCGGAAATTCAGCCTGGATACTGCCGCCGATAAGACCTTCGTGGAAGTGTTTATCTATGATATGGGGTCAGCTGCCAATGCCTTTGCCGTGTTCAGTGGACAACGCCGTCCAGGTTCCCCCAGCATCCCCCTGACCGCCAATGCCTACACCACCGGCAATGCCCTGTTTTTTACCCAGGGGCGTTATTATCTGGAGATTGTGGCTGACCGGGCCTCGAAGACGCTGCCAGCCTCCCTGGAGACTTACGCCACCGCACTCCTGGCCAAGATTCCCTCTGAGGGAGGACAGGCGAACCCGGCTCTGCTTTTTCCCAAGGAAGGCCTGGCGCAGGATAGCGTGCGCCTGTTGGCCACCGACGTCTTTTCCATGCAGGGCTTCAACAACGTGCTTACCGGGGAATACCACCTGAAAAGCGGCAACGCCACGGCATTTATCGCCAGGCGGGACGCCCCGGACCAGGCCCAGGCCGAGGCGCGGGGTTACCTGGATTTCTTGGCCGCCAATGGTTACCAGAAAGTCCAAACTCCGGCCGCGGCGGGGGACATCTCGATGTTGGCTCTGGATAACTCCTTTGAAGTGGTCCTGGTCCAGGGCCGGATTTTGGCCGGGGTGCATGACGCCGCCTCGGTTGAGGCGGCGCTGGATCTGGCCGCCAAATTGCGCGCCGCGCTCAAGGAAAGGCCGTGAAGCAACCCACGGATGAAGAACGTCTGCTCTCCGTCGCCATGAACCGTCGGGATTTTCTGAAGCGGTTGGGGTACGCCTCGGCGGTGGCCCTGGCTGCCGGAGGCGCCGGACTGGCGTTTTATGACTCGAAAGGTCCGGCCCCTTCCCAGGTACAGAAGGCCTTGACCGGTTTGGGGGATTACGCCCTCCGTGGCCTATCCTCGGGGACGGGGAAAATGGCCATCGTCCGGGGCACGGACCGGGCGCTGATGTTCGAGCAGGGGGTTAAGGCCTTGGGAGGCATGGAGTCCTTTATCCAGAAGGGCGACCGGGTGCTCATCAAGGTCAACGCCGCCTTCGCCACCCCGCCCTCCTTAGGGGCCACTACCAATCCGGAAATTCTCGCCGCGGTGGCTGGCCTTTGTGTTAAGGCCGGGGCGGCCCAGGTGCTGGTTACCGATAACCCCATAAACAATCCCGACAGTTGCTTCGAGATCAGCGGGCTGGCCGGCGCCGCTCGGGCTGCCGGGGCCAGGATCATGGCCCCCCGGGCCGCCCTATTTGTCCCCGTCAGCCTGCCAGAGGGCAAGCTCCTCCAGAATTGGCCCGTCATGGCCGGGGCCTTCCAGGGAGTGACCAAGGTCATGGTGGTGAGCCCGGTCAAGGATCACCACCGCGCCGGGGCTTCCATGACCCTGAAGAATTATTATGGATTCCTGGGCGGGCGGCGCAACGTCTTTCACCAGGATATTAACGGCATCATCACCGAGCTGGCGCAACTTCTTAAGCCCACCCTGTGCGTCCTGGACGGCACGGTGAGCATGATCGCCAACGGCCCCACCGGCGGTTCCCTATCCGATTTGAAGGAGACCGGCACCCTGGTGGTTTCCACCGACCCCGTGGCGGCCGATGCCGTAGGCGTGGGGCTTTTGGGCCGTTCCCTGGCCGACGTGCCCTACATCCTCATGGCCGGGAAAGCCGGCGCCGGCCAGGCCGACTATCGCCTGCTCAACCCGGTGCTTATCAACACTAAAGCTTAAGTCACGGGCAGCTCCGCATGCGTATTGTCACCGTCCGCCGCATCAGCCAGATCTTCTTCCTGGGGCTATTTCTGTGGTTCTGCGTCGCGGCCACCCTGGGAACTGCCTGGTGGCAGTTGCGGGGCTGGCCCATCAACTGGATCCTGAGCCTGGACCCTCTTACCGCTCTGGCCACCACCCTGGCCACCCACAGCTTCTATGCGCCCCTCACCTGGGCCCTGGTAACCACCGTTCTGATCCTTTTCGTGGGCCGATTCTTCTGCGGCTTTGCCTGCCCCCTGGGCACGATCAACCAGTTTACCGGCTGGCTGGGGCGGCTGGGCCTGAGCCCGGCGGCGCGGGAGGAGGCCAATCGCCACCGCCAGCTGCAGGCCTGGAAATATTACCTCTTGATCTGCCTGCTGGCACTGGCCCTCATGGGTTCGGTGCAGACCGGGATTTTTGACCCACTGCCCCTGGTGCACCGCAGCGTGAACCTGGCCCTGGCCCCCTTAGCCGATAACCGTCTGGGGGTGCTGACTGACGAGCCGCGCTTTTACGCCTCGGCTTGGCTGCTGGGGGTCGTGTTCCTGGCGGTGGTGGGCTTGAACCTGGCCCTGCCGCGGTTCTTCTGCCGCTTCCTCTGTCCTCTGGGGGCCTTGTTCGGCCTGATGAGCCGTTTCACCCCCTGGCGCATCGGCAAGACCGCGGACACCTGCGGCGATTGCCATATCTGTGAGCAATACTGCGAAGGGGCCTGCCGTCCCTCGGGAAGATTCCTCGGCAGCGAGTGTGTTTTGTGCTTTAATTGCCTGGACCGCTGCCCGGCCGGCCGGGTCACCTTTGCCACCAAACCCTCGGCTGCCGGTGAGGCCGGGTTGCCGGACCTCTCCAGGCGCGGCGTGGTCATGGCCGGGGCCGGCCTGCTCCTGGCCTCCATGTGGGGCGTCGGCCGGCTGGCCGGGACCGACCGCGATCCCAACCTCATCCGTCCTCCGGGGGCCCTGGACGAGGAGCGCTTCTTGAGCCGTTGCCTGCGTTGTGGCCAATGCATGCGCATTTGCCCCGGCAACATCATTCAGCCCGCCCTGTTCGAGGCGGGGGTGCAGGGGTTGTGGACCCCCGCCGTCAACTTCCGGATCGGCAGCAGCGGCTGCCTCCCCAACTGCATTGCCTGCGGCCAGGTTTGCCCCACTGCGGCCATCCGGCCCCTGAGCCTGGATGAGAAGAAAGGCCTGGGCGAATTCGCCGCTCAGGGGCCCATCCGGATAGGCATGGCCTTCGTAGACCGCGGCCGCTGCCTGCCCTGGGCCATGGACCGGCCCTGTCTGGTCTGTCAGGAATTGTGCCCCGTGAGCCCCAAGGCCATCTTCACCCGCACCGTGTTCGAGACCCTCAGGGACGCCCAGGCGGTGGCCGCCAAGTCCCGGGGACCCGCAGTGGACCTGGAAGCCGCCATCCCGGTGGCGGCCAACCTGGCCAGCGGAGACTACTACCTGCGCCCCACCGGGGACCCCGAGGCTGCCCTTAGACGCATTACCGGCTTGGCCGGAACCAACCTGACCCTGGAGAGCCCCCTGGCCGGGAAAGGCCTCCCGGCGACCGGGGGGCGGGTAGATATTTTGGTGCGATTGCAGCGTCCTTTTGTGGACGCCATCAAATGTACCGGCTGCGGCATGTGCGAGCATGAATGTCCGATATCGGGCCGGCGCGCCATCCGTGTATACAGTGAGAACGAATCCCGTTCCCGCCCGGGGCGCATGCTCATTTAGGCTGTGCCCGGAACCCTTAGGAGGGGGCCATCATGAGCCGCAAAACCAAAGGAGCAGACCTTACCCGCAGGGAGTTCGTGACCACCGTCGGCCTCGGCGGCCTCGCCGGCCTCGCGGTGGTGGGAGCCGGCGCCACCGGAGTCATTGCCGCCCCGGAGCCGCCGGCCGGCGCGGTCCAGGCCGAGACCCTGCCCAAACGCAAGCTGGGAAAGACCGGGGTGGATGTATCCATCCTGGCCCTGGGCGGCATGTTCGACACCATCAACAACCAACTGCTCCTCAGGCAGGCCCTGAAATGGGGCGTCACTTACTGGGACACGGCCGAGTCTTACGGCGGCGGCCTGGGCGAGGAGGGCTACGGCCGCTTCTTCTCCCGCAACCCGCAGGCTCGCAAGGAGATCTTCCTGGTCACCAAGATCCACCCCGGGAGCAGCAACTTCAGCGAGGGCCTGGATAACTCTCTGAAAAAGCTGCAAACCAACTATGTGGATCTCTTATTCATCCCCCACGGCCTCACGGATATCGGAGAACTGACGCCGGCTATCAGGGATTTTGCCGCGGAGATGAAGAAGGCCGGCAAGATTAAATTCTTCGGTTTCAGCACCCACACCAACATGGAGGACTGTCTGCTGGGCGCGGCCAAACTGGGCTGGATCGATGCGGTGATGCTGACCTACAATTTCCAGGTCATGCACGCCCCCAAGATGCAAGAAGCCATCAACGCCGCGGCCCAAGCCGGGATCGGGCTGGTGTCCATGAAGTCTCAGGCCGGCAGGCCGGGGAAGCATGAAATCGGCGGCGAGGCCAAGGCGGAAGTGGTCGAGCGCTTCCTGCAGCGGGGCTTCACCGACCAGCAGGCCAAACTCAAGGTCGTGTGGGAGACCCCCCAAATCGCCAGTATCTGCTCGCAGATGCCCAACTTGACCATCCTCTCGGCCAACGTGGCCGCGGCCCGGGATCTGCCCAAACTGGCCCGGGAGGAGCTGGAATCCTTGCGCCGGTATGCCCTGGAGACCAAGGCCGGATACTGCGCCGGCTGCGGCAAGATCTGCCAGGAGGCCGTGGGCGGGGCCGTACCCGTAAACGAGGTCATGCGCTGCCTCATGTACTATCGGGAATATGGCGACCCGGAGCTGGCCAAACTGACCTTCGCGGGGCTGCACCCGGAGTTGCGGCAGCGGTTAGCCGAAGTGGATTACTCCCGGGCTGAGCAGGCCTGCCCGCGGGGACTGGCCATCGGCGAACTCATGCGCCAGGCCCGGGAAATATTGGCTTAGAACCGATACGGTTCACCTAAGCGCCAAGATGATACAAGATCATTTCTTGTCATTCTGAGGGAGCCGGAGGCGACCGAAGAATCTCTAAATTCGAGATGCTTCGCTGCGCTCAGCATGACAAAAAAATGTAGGGTGGTCACTGCCCACCATTTCCTTAGAAAAGAATCGCTTAATCCGTGTAGGGTGGGCACTGCCCACCATTTTTCAGGTCAAAGGATAACCTGGGGTGGGCGGTGCCCACGCTGTATCTAGGAAAGGAAAGGTAAACCATTGGTCGACTGCAAATCGTTTAACCTTGCGGCTTATATGCAGTCGTTTTTTTTTGGCAGGACTTTGAGGGGAGGGTTGGTAGGATTTTGGTTTGGGAAGGCAAAGCAGACTCATGCTATCTAAGAATCGATGGTCCGCCCTTACCTGCCTGCCCACCAAGCTTTTATCTTACTGAAAATTTTCCAAGGCCGGAGATGGGGAGAGATTCTGAAACGGGGAGGGGAGAATTTATTGTCTGGGATAACTAGAAGATTCGTACTTTCTCAAAATCTACGCTTATAAAATCACTATTTTATTATACTTCTTGCTCATTTTTTCCCAAAACCCACCACTCCAATCCATAACTACCACAGCAGACCAATCTTCTGGCAAAGCTCCTATTACTGTAGCAACCATTTTTGATCCATACCCTTTGCTAGGAGAATTAACTTCATAAAATTCAATTACTTTGTGGTTTAATTCAAGTATCAATGAAAGTCCGACAGCCGTTGGATGGCAAGGTTCAGTAATCGGTATTTTATTACACTCTATTGTTGTTTCACTGGAAGCTTTTAGAAACTAATCTGATATTATTACGTAACTAATGATATCTAATTCAGATAAATTTATTGCAATTTTCTCTACCACTGGATGAAGTGACTTTAACTTCTTAATAACTCTGATTTTTGATCTAATTTCTTTTGATTTATTATTTATCATTTTATTATAATTAACTATATAATTTCTTTATCTAAATCCTGATTCTATCCAGTAGCGTCCCTTCAATTTGAAAAAGCAGCATACATTTTTTTAGGCTACCTATGATGATTTCATGAGGTATTTCTTGCCTCAAAAAATTGCCGTGCATTATAGGAGCTTCGCACAAAAGGACCGGAGGCAATGGATTTGAAACCCATCTCTAATCCTTTTAGACGGTAGCTGGCAAATTCATCCGGATGAACGTAGCGAACTACGGGCAGTAGATCCGCACGGGGCTGAAGATATTGACCGATAGTCAAGAAATCACATCCTGCCTCTCTGAGATCATGAAAAAGACTTATGACCTCATCCTCTGTTTCGCCCAGGCCAAGCATAAATCCAGATTTGAGCGAGACTTGGGGATTTGTCTCTTTAGACCCCCTTAATAAATCAATAGATCTCCTAAAATCGGCTTGGGGCCGGACTTGGGGATAAAGGCGAGGAGTAGTCTCAACATTATGGCTGAGGACGGCCGGTTGCGCTTTTAAAACCTCGGCCAATGAGGCCCTTTCTCCTTTAAAATCAGGAACCAGTACCTCGACTTTAATCCCTTGATTCAATGAGTAAATTGCCCGGATGGTTTGGGCAAAATGAGCGGCCCCGCCATCGCTTAAGTCATCGCGGGTTACCGAGGTAATTACCACATATTGGAGCCCCATCCTTTTGACAGCCAGAGCCACACGCCGGGGTTCGTCAGCGTTGGGACTAAGAGGAAAGCCTTGTTCTACGGCACAAAAGTGACAATTTCTTGTACAAACTTTACCCAAAATAAGAATTGTCGCGGTTCCTGCGGAAAAGCATTCCCCCATATTTGGACAGCAGGCCTGCTCACAAACGGTGTGAAGATCGGCTTCGGTTAATATTTGGTTGATAGGATTATGATACAGGGGTGCCAACTTCTTTCTTAGCCAGGGAGGCTTGCCAAAGCTCGTCATCTTTAACCTGCTCCGTTAATAATTAACCTTTTAAAAGGTTTTCGATTTCCCACAACTGTTTTTCCTGCCAGTCTCTTTTAAATAAGTTCTTAAAATGAACCCCTAGGCTTTTATCTAGATGGCGGCTTGAGATCTCCCTACCTAAAATTTTGGCAAAAGAGGTCATTTTATTATTCTCCAATCCACAGGCATTAATCAACTCAAAATAATTCAAATTTGTGTTATAATTGAGCGCCAGGCCATGAAATGATACCCATTTGCTTATTGTTACTCCAATGGAAGCAATCTTATCATCTCCTACCCATACCCCTCTTTTTTGGGGACTCCTTTTTCCTTCGATAGAAAAATCTTTAAGGACTTGAATAGTAAATTCCTCTAATCTCTCTACGTATTGGGAAATATTCAATCCCTGCTCTTCTAAATGAAGAATGGGATATACCACTGCCTGACCTGGACCGTGATAGGTAATATCCCCTCCTCTTTCCACATGGATAACCGGGACCTCCAGCTTCCCCAAAGTTTCTGGAGAGGCTTTTAAGTGGGATCGGTTCCCGCGTCTCCCCAGGGTAATTGTATGAGGATGCTCAAGGAAGAGTACTATATCGGGTATTATTCCCTTTACCCGTTTTGCCCACAGATTGTGTTGAAGTTCCCAGGCCTCCTGATAATCGCAGATACCTAAATATAGGAAAAAACCTTTTTCTTTCATCTAATTTCTCAATTCTTCTTCAGTCGAATGGACTTTGTAAGGAAATCCTCCCCAGTGAAGTGTTCCCGGTTCTTGGGGAAGACCGCATGATCCCAGACGGTGTCATCTATGGACAGACCCACAACCCAGCGAAACTGCAGGTTATAATCCATTTGATCCATGAACAGCCGTTCTCTACGGATGGAGTAAAGGACCTGCAGGATAAGCCCGTAACAATTTTTCCTGCGAGATGGATGCACGCGCCACCCGGTCATACCTGGCCGGAACTCAGGCCAGAGGTCCCGAGAGCGCGGTTTACCATTTACCGGATGGGCCGCAAGGTGGGATTTGAGGGGTTCGGCGCTCCGGAGACGCGTAACTTAACAGGTGATCCTGATGATTGTCGTCACCGCACACGGTCATCACCCCTGGGCTTTCGAACTAAGGAAGGTGCAAAGCCCCACCGCTTAACAACATGGCAGCTTCTCCCAGCCCTTCGGAGAGAGTTGGATGAGGATGAATTGCATGGGCCAACTCCTCCACCGTAACTTCCATCTCCAGGGCAAGCACGGCTTCCGCAATCAGTTCCGTAGCATGAGGTCCGATAATGTGAACTCCCAAAATCTCCCCATGCTTTTTAGTAGCCACTATTTTAATCATCCCTTCTGTTTCTTCCATCAATACAGCCTTGCCTATGGCATGCAAAGGAAAACGGCCAACTTGCACCTCTCCTTTCTCCTTAACCGCTTTCTGCTCGGTCAAACCGACACAGGCGACCTCAGGTGAGGTGTAGATACAGCGCGGCACAGCCCGATAGGAAAGGGAGGATGGATATCCCAAGGCATTACGGGCGGCACATTCTCCTTCAGCCATAGCTACATGCGCCAGCATGATTCCGCCGGTCACATCTCCCACCGCATAGATACCGGGGATATCGGTCTCCATTCTGTCATTCACGATAATCCGCCCCATCTCTGTTTTCAGACCAATCTTGTCGATATTCATTCCCAGAGAATGCGGCCTTCTGCCTACCGTTTGAGCAACTTCTGCGGTTATAATTTCTTTCTTCCCATCAGCAGTGGATATAATTACTTTCTTATTTTCCCCGTGCTTCTCAATTTTCTCAACACTGGCTTGAGTTAAAATACTAATCCCCTCTTTTGACAGGGACTGTTCCAATGCCCAGCTAATCTCTTCATCTTCCGTGGGGATAAGCCGATTCAACATTTCCACAATTACAACCTTAACTCCCATCCTGCTATAAAATTGGCCAAGTTCAACCCCGATGTATCCCCCCCCGATAATTAGTAGACTGGCGGGAAGGGATCTCATATTTAGAAGATCATCGCTTGTCAGAAGAGGAACATTCTCACTTCCGTCAATGGAAAGTTGGGCCGGGAGAGAGCCCGTCGCCAAAATGAATTTATCCCCTGTAAGGATTTCCCCAGTCTCCTGAATTTTCATGGTTTTAGCATCTAAAAAAGTGGCTGTTCCTTTCAGCAGCTTTACATTTTTATGTTTTAAGAGGCTTTCTATGCCCCCGGTTAATCGATCGACGATTGTCTTTTTCCGGGCTAGCACTCTACTGAAATCCACTTCTATCTTGTCCGCCTTTATTCCAAAGAGTGCAGCCCTTCTTATGTCACGATAAATCGAGGCTGTGTGAAGGAAAACTTTTGTCGGAATGCAGCCCTTATTGAGGCATACGCCGCCTAGCTTGTCTCTTTCGATGAGGGCAACATCCGCCCCCAGCCTGGCCGCCCGAAGGGCCGCGGGATACCCGCCAACCCCCCCACCAACCACTATCACTCGCTCTCTGCTCATCTGGATTCCTTAAGCAAGAATTAACCAGGGCTCCGTCATTAATTCTTTCACAGTCTTCATAAACTTAGCAGCTGGCGCTCCATCAATCACCCGATGGTCATAGCTCAGGGTTAATTTCATCATCGGACGAACTACAACCTCCTTGTTGATAGCTACCGGCTTGTCCAAAATTGCCCCGACGGCGAGAATGGCACTTTCCGGTTGATTAATAATTGCGGTAAACTCTTCGAGGCCAAACATACCCAATGAGGAGAGAGTAAAGGTGCTTCCTCTTATTTCGTCCGGGGATAGCTTCCCTACCTTTCCCTTTTCCACCAGGGCAATTCTTGCTTGGGCAATCTCAGAAAGAGACTTTTTCCCTATATTTCGGATAACAGGAACAATGAGACCTTCCTCAAGGGCCATTGCCATTCCCATGTGAATGGCATCGAGCCAGATTATCCCCTCCGGTGTCCAGCGAGTATTGATTATGGGATGGAGGGATATGGCCGCGGCGGTGATCTTCATGAGGAGATCGGTAATAGTAAGACGAACTCCTGCGGTCTTTTCTATGGTTGGGGTTAGCGTCTCCCTTAAAGCCAATATTTTGGTGGCATCAACCGAAATGACCATGTATGTTTGAGCCGTCTCGGTCTTGCCTGCCAGCATCTTTTGAGCAATGACCTTTCTCATCCCTGACAATTTTACTAATTTCCCTTCCGGCATCTGAGGTGAAACCCGCTCACCAGACTTTACTTCCAAAGCCGCTTCGACATCTTTCCGCTTTATTCTTCCCGCGATACCCGAGCACGAAACATTCTTTAAATCGAGACCGTGCTCCTGGGCAATCTTTCTGGCCAGAGGCGTCGCCTTAATTTTTGTCGTTCTATCAGCTCTGACCTCCGGGACCGGTTTCTCTAACTGTTCAGGGATTTCCTTAGTTTTTGGGTCCATCTGCTCCACCACCTCTCCTTCCTCCTCGGTAAGCAGCGCTACTGCTTCCCCCACCGGAACAATGTCATCTACCTCGGCAAGGATTTTGGCAAGAAATCCTGATTGGGAAGCTTCCACTTCAAAGGTCACTTTCTCCGTTTCAAATACAAAGAAAATCTCTCCCTTCTCCACCCATTCCCCTTCTCTTTTTTTCCACTCAACTATTTTGCCTTCCGTCATAGTAAGGCCAACTTTGGGCATCAGCACTTTAATCGTCATATCCTCTTCCTTGCAAATTTAGAAATCTTTAATTAATTAATGGTTGTGGGCTTTCCCGGTTCGACGCAAGTTTCTTAACCCACTTCTCTCTCTTTATTGCCCGAGATTATGCCGCAGTCTTGGCCATTGCGGTCCAAAAATGGCTTTTTGTACCTCTTTACCTGGAAAAAATCCCCAAAAGTTTCTGTTCTTGGAGCCGAATCCTGCCGTCGGCGTCCTGATAGCACAAGTTTCCTCGAAAAATTTTAAAGTCCGAGTTCCCGGGCCACAATTTCACGATGGTAATTGGCATTTCCCAAGGCATATTCGGCAGCCTTGGCCCGTCTCGAATAAATCGGCATAGGATGTTCCACAATGTATCCCGTTCCACCTAATATCTGGTGCCCGATGATGGAGACCTTCTTGGCCGCCTCGCTTACCCAGCTTTTTGCTATGGAAGCAAATTTACCCGCCTCCGGAATTTCATTTGCTATCATCCAGGCCGCTTTGTAAGTAATAAAGATGCTTTGCTCGATTGCCATTTTCATATTGGCGCAGTGGTGCTGAATTGCTTGATAGGTTCCGATAGCCTTTCCAAACTGGACCCTTTCTTTGGCGTGCGCCACCGCGAGTTCCATTATTTTTTGTGAGCCCCCCAGCATCTCGGCACACTTGGCAACCACCGCTTTTAGTAAAACTCTTTCAATGCCAGGCCAACCCTCATTCAATGTGCCGATGATATTCTCTTCGGATACTATTGCATTCCGGAATACGATTTCATACTGCTTATCGCCGGCCAGGGTCTTAAGACGAGTACATTCCATACCGGGCGTATCCACCTCCATTAGAAAGAGAGTTATGCCTTCCTTGCTCTTAATTTCGCCCTTGGTCCGGACTGCGACAATAACATAATCGGAACTGCCGACGTCGGGCACGAACAGCTTGGTTCCATTTATAAGATAATCGCTTGCTTTCTTTTTGGCCTGCACCGATATCAGGCAGGGATCGTACTGGGTGGTTGCAGGTTCCGTCAAGGCCAAAGTCATTTTCAGCTTTCCTGCAGCAATCTTCGGAAGATACTGCTTTTTCTGAGAATCACTGCCTGAATCGAGAATGGTAAGGCCGCCCAGGACCACGGTCGAAAAATAGGGACCCGGGAGAGCTGCACGGCCCATCTCTTCCATAAGTACAACCAGTTCTAGGATATTCCAATTTATTCCTCCGTACTCTTCGGGAAACAAAATCCCCATCCAGCCAAGTTCAGCCATCCCCTTCCAGAGTTCATCGGTATAGCCTTTCTCATCGCTGTCCATTTTAAGATGCCATTCCACAGTAGGGCAGGCCCTTTTGAGAAAATTCCGGGCTGCCTCCTTCATCATTTTCTGTTCTTCGGTATACGTGAAGTCCATAAAACCTCCATCCGCAGAATTGTTAACTCCGCGGCAGACCCAGACCTCTCTGTGCGATAACATTCCTGCCAATTTCGCTAGTGCCCGCCCCGATGGTGGTCATAAACGAATGGAGATATTCCCATTCGATCCTTCCCTTCAGAGGAACGTGTTTCGATCCCTCTTCCAGTTGACTGTACAAGTCCAGTATCTGCATGGCGCTATCTACCATCCGCTGCTCCATCTCAGAAACTACCACCTTGGTGATTTCCGGTTCGCAGGTCAATGTCATGTTGTTCCACTCCATCCATCTTGAATGGTCGGCGAGAAGTGTGGCCACTTCTATCTCAACTGCAATTTGCGCGATTTTCTGCCGCACAGAAGGATCTTCGGATAGCCGCTTACCGTTATACTCTGTGTTCTTTACGTACTCTATCATCATATGCAGATATGGGAGGTACCGGCTTGGGACGAATACATAGTTTCTTTCGGAACCCAGGGCCTCCATCATATAGTAAAATCCCTTGTTCTTGTCCCCTACCAATCTGTCTTTAGGAACCTTGACATCATCATAAAAGACTTCGTTAGTCCTCTCCCCTGACATAGTAATCAAAGGACGAATTGTTATCCCAGGAGCCCTTTGGTCCACGATAAACAGGCTGATCCCTTGGTGCGGTAAAGTTTTCAGATCTGTTTTAGCTGCCAGCCAGTGGTAATCTGCGTAATGACTTTCCGTATTGAAAGTTTTCTGTCCATTGATGACAAAAAAATCTCCTGCCTCAATTGCGGTCATCTTCATGTTTGCCAAATCTGATCCTGCCTCAGGTTCCGTATATCCGAGCGAGAATTCGATTTCACCCCTGATTATGAGAGGAATAAATATTCTTTTCATTTCCTCACTGCCGCGGCGTAAAATCGTATGGCCTACCATTGTATATGCCACGTCATTTGGAATATGAGCGCTCCAACGCTTTCCGAGTTCGTCGATTAAAATAAAATCATAAATGGGAGACAGGCCCTTCCCGCCATACTCTCTCGGCCAACTCCATCCCAGCAGACCCGAATCATAAAGCTTCCTGCCGAAAATGCGCCCCTCTTCCCCCAGTCCCAGGTCCTCCCAGTTCTGCCTGGCGATTTCCTCAGTCAATTCCTGGTCGAGAAAGGCTGCCACTTTCTTTCTATATCCTTCCTCTTCTTTTGAAATCCCAAAATCCCAAGCCATATTTATCTCCTAAGCTAAAAAGACGCGGAATGTTTATCTATGATTATTCACTCAAATTAATTTTGTTGAGTTTTCAACAGCCTGCTAAAGGCATATATGTCCCCCCGGCTGTTACTTACCTCTGAATTCAGCTTTCCTCTTTTCTATAAAAGCCGTTGTCCCTTCCAGCATATCTTCCGTGCTAAAGCACGTTATGCAGTTCTTTTGGGAATACTGGACCGCATTTTCCATGGGCATGTCCATGCCGATCTCTACGGCATCCTTGCACATTTCCACAGCTATCGGGCCATTGGCGATGATCCTGAGGGCCATTTCTTCAGCAGCCTTCAAGGCCTCTCCATTCGCAACGACTCTATTTACCAACCCTATACGGAATGCCTCTTCGGCGCCGATAGGATCTCCGGTGAGCAACATTTCGTAAGCCCTGCCTTTACCGATGAGCCTGGGCAACCTCTGGGTACCGCCCGCCCCGGGAATAATGCCCAATTTAACTTCGGGCAGACCGAGCTTCGCACCCTGCACCGCTATCCTGACCTGGCAAGAAATAGCCAGTTCCAACCCTCCGCCGAGCGCCAGGCCGTTTATCGCCGCAATCACTGGCTGCCTGAGCTTTTCGATGGCCGCGTTGATCCTTACGAAGCCTTCGTTCCATCTCAAGATGTCCAGAGGCTTCATCCTACTGAGTTCCCTGATATCCGCCCCGGCCTGAAAAGCCTTTCCTGCTCCGGTAATAATGAGTACCTTGATTTCCCAATCATCATTCACACATTCCAAGGCATCTCTCATTTCATCTATCAACTCCTGACTGATTGCGTTAAAAACCTCGGGCCGATTCAGGGTAAGATATCCAATCCCTTCCTTCTTCTCTAAGATAATGGTTTTATATTGTCGAGGCATAAGATTTTGTCCTTCCTCTTTTATTTCGGGTAAACAAGTATTTTTACATTTCGATCCGCATGGTCGATCAGTTCTTTTATTCCTTTTGACACAAGATCATCAAGTTTTATGCGAGCCGATACCAAATTATCGATTTTAACCCGGCGGTCGGAAAGGTAAGATATGGCTGTGGGAAACTCGTCCTCGTAACCGGCGGAAAAAGTTAGCTCCTTCTCGTGACCCCAGAGCTTTATAAATGGGACCTCTATCGGCTTAAGGGCAAGACCGACTATACCTATGACTGCCCTCCTCCCGGTTACTTTAACGGCGATATCTAGAGATGACTGGTTCCCGACACAGTCAAAAGCCCAATCTGCTCGCAGGCCTGACGTAAGTACCCCAATCTCCCTGCCCAAATCGGTCTTAGAGGGGTCAAGAGCGGCTGCAGCACCAGTCTTTAACGCCAGTTCCCTCCTGGCCGCAAGCGGCTCTATTATAAATACTTTTCCGGCACCGGCCGCCAGGCATGCCTGCAATACGAGGAGACCGATTGGTCCAGCCCCGATTACGGCAACGGGGGCCCCGATTTTTAACCTGCTTCTCTTTACGGCATGAATTGCGACGGCCAGGGGTTCAGTGAACGCACCTGCCTCATCGCTTACTGAATCAGGCAAATAGTGTAGACCATATTCCGGAAACACCCCGAATTCGGCAAAGGCACCGTCCCAGGCGAATCCTGCCGTGCCTAGCTGAGTACACATAATATGCTGGCCGAGGCGGCAATAATGGCATTTCCCGCAGTAAATGAGGGGATTGACAGTCACGCGATCGCCTACCTTAAACCGGTGTGCCTCAGCACCGTTCTCGACCACCGTGGCAGAAAACTCATGACCCAGTATCACGGGCCCGCCTGCTCTGTTGGTTAGTGGATGTGGCTTTGATGGGATAAGAAAGGGACCAGCCTTATATTCATGGATATCCGATCCGCAAATACCACACGTCCTTACCTGTACTTTCACTTGTCCCAACCCGGGTTTTGGATCGGGAATATTCTCAATGCGAATATCTTCTTTTTTATACCAGAAGGCTGCTTTCATTTTATATTTTCCCCACCATTAGAGTGACCGCTCCCAAGTCGCTTTAACTGCACGCACAATATCGCCGGCCCCGGGGACATAATATTTTATCAGATTGTAATAGATAGGTATAAAAGGAGATGGAATACTTTATCGGCATAGATAAATTTCATCTACTGTATAATTTCCTCAATTCCGCTAACCGTACCCTGC